>NZ_JASITC010000015.1:0-90224 GCF_030063405.1 Rhodococcus sp. H29-C3
CGCCCGCGTCGTCGCCAGCATCCAACGGCACCTCGACAACCTCAAACCCGACACACGGGTTGACCCAGGCCCGAGGGCCGGTTAAACGCGGATCGTTTGACCTGTTTGACCAGGCGGTTGTAGCCCTCCGTTCTCGCGTTCGTGATACCGGTGGTGATGAACGCGTTGATTTCCGGCCACCACGTGTCGACCATCTTCGCCAACGTGATCAACTCCGGGATCTGCGAATCGATGCACCATGCGAAGAATCGATGCAGCCGATGTGAGGTTCGAAGCCGATCTCCACCGTCGCGGACCGTCGACAACAGCGTTCGTAGTTCTTCTTTCGCGATGTAGGCCGACAAGATCTGCGCACTGGGGTCCTGCGCGTCGATTTCATTCCACATCCGAGTAAACCCGTTGTCGGACATACGTTCCCGCCCGCGCAGCAACCGCCGTCGGTTTGCCCATTCCGGATCGATCGCCCGTCCACGCCGGGACCGCTGATCCCACGTCACCCGTTGCCGGACCTTGGTGACCGCCTCGTTCGCTTTGGCGACGAGATGGAAATGATCGACCACCAGCACTGCGTTCGGCAACAGGTCCGGGGTGCGGACTGCGGAGGCATAGACGGCGGCGGGGTCGATTGCGACATACTCGATGCCGTCTCGAAACTGCGCACTGCGGGCACGGAGCCAGCCCACCACTGTCGCCGACGTGCGACCGCTCTGCTGCCCGAGCAAGCCCTGAGAGCCGCTGATGTCAACGAAGCCGGTGTCCCACGGATCGGTGCGCACCCAAGTGCCGGTCGTCGCGCAGCGGTCCCATCGAGGCCTGCCGCGGCGGGTCTCATCGATCCCCAACACCCGCACTGGGTCCGGTTCGGCCAACGTCAGCTCAGCCAGGGCGACGAATCGGCGGTGAGCGGTCGGCCACGACACGCCATGACTGGCGGCAACTTCGGAAACGGATCGGGCGGCGTCACCGATCGCCCAGCCCATCGCGCGACCGAGCCGGCCGGTCACCCTCGACCGCGGCGGAAGCTCGCCGATGCTCTCGGTGAACGATCCGCGTTGACAGTAGTCCTCCCTGCATCTCCATCGTGTTTTGTTCCACTGCAATGCAATTGGACTATCGCCGTATGGGATATCTTTCGGTCTGGTGACCGCATGCCCCTTCACCGATGTCGACACCACCCCGCAACCCGGGCATGCCGCTGCCCGCTCGTCGTCGGTGAAGAACTCCACCAGCCGCACTCCGACGTCGTCATTGGATACGCGGTCCACGCGTACTCCGGGCAACCCGAACAGCACTGTCGTACTCTGATCCACGCCCTTGGTTCCTTCTGCAGTCGGAATGTGTCGCAACATCCAGACTTCAGGGGCCAAGGGCTTTCAGCTGGTAGACGCGCCGAATGAGCTCAGGGCCAGGGTTGCCCGCTCAAGATCGAAGAGCCCCTATGCCACGGCGCACGCGAGAGCCAGAGGTTCGAATCGGAATCTCCGGCTGGACGTATGCGCCGTGGCGAGGCGACTTCTATCCAGCCGGCCTGCCGCACCGCGCTGAGCTCGGATACGCGTCGACGCACCTGTCCTCGATCGAGATCAACGGCACCTTCTATGCAATGCAGAAGCCGTCGAGTTTCGTGAAGTGGCGCGAGGAGACGCCGGAAGATTTCGTCTTCGCCATCAAGGGTGGCAGATACATCACCCACGTCAAGCGTCTCGTCGGTGCCGAAGTGGCGCTGGCGAATTTCTTCGCCACCGGGGTGTTGAGTCTGGGCGCCAAGCTCGGTCCCATTCTGTGGCAGCTTCCACCCAATTTTCAGTTCGATGCGGACAAGGTCGCTGCATTCTTCGATGTACTTCCTCGAACGACAACGGCAGCAATCGAACTCGCCGAGCAACGGGACGACAAGCTGTCCGAGGATCGAGTGAATCTCGACGTCGATGGAGACCGCCCGCTGCGACATGCACTCGAAGTTCGGCACCCGAGCTTTCAGGTGGAAGAAGCTGTCTCGCTGTCGAGGGAGAACGGTATTGCCTTCGTCGTTGCAGACAGTGCAGGTAAATATCCGTACGTCGAGACGCCGACTGCAGAATTGATGTACGTACGTCTGCATGGCGCCGACGAGCTCTACGCGAGCGGCTACACCGAAGAAGCGCTCGACGGTTGGGCAGCGAAGATAAAAAAGTGGACCGAGCAGGGCCTCGACGTCCACGTGTACTTCGACAACGATGCGAAGGGTTTCGCACCGTTCGATGCAATGAAGCTGATCGAGCGGTTGTAGCGCTTTCTACCCTCGTATTGGGTACTCGCTAGATATTCGTAGATCGGCCGAGACGGAATAGTCGGAGCCTGCGCAGCGTCAGAACCTGCATGACTACTTCGGACAATGCCACGCCCGCCGCCGCTTCCGGGACGTTCCGGCTCGGTGGCGACCTCGAGATCAACCGCCTCGGATACGGGACGATGCAGCTGCCGGGGGAAGGCGTCTGGGGAGAGCCGAAGGATCGAGCTGCCGCCATTCGCGTTCTCCAGCGGGCCGTCGAGCTGGGCGTGAACTTCTTCGACACCGCCGACAGCTATGGACCTGAGGTTGCCGAGGACCTACTGCGCGAGGCCCTCCATCCTTACCGTGACGACGTCGTCATCGCCACCAAGGCCGGACTGACCCGTCAGGGCCCCGGCATCTGGACGCCCGTCGGACGCCCCGCCTACCTGCGTCAGCAGGCAGAACTGAGTCTTCGACGTCTCGGGTTGGACCGAATCGACTTGTTCCAGCTCCACCGAATCGACCCCGAGGTAGCGCTGGAGGACCAGGTCGGTGAGTTGAAGAAGCTGCAGGACGAGGGAAAGATCCGTCACATCGGGTTGAGCCAGGTTTCGGTAGCCGAGGCGGAGGCCGCGCAGAAGATCGCGCCGATCGTGTCCGTTCAGAACCTATATAACCTCTCCGACCGATCTTCGGAGGAGCTGTTGGACTGGTCGACAGCCAACGGCGTCGGCTTCATCCCGTGGTTCCCCCTGGCAACGGGCAAGCTCAGCGGCGAGGGCAGTCCGTTGTCCACGCTCGCGAAGCAGCACAATGCCTCGCCGTCACAACTTGCACTGGCTTGGCTGTTGAAGCGTTCGCCGGTCGTGTTGCCGATCCCGGGAACCTCGAGCGTGGAGCACCTGGAAGACAACCTCGCGGGCGCGAGCGTAGAACTCACCGACGACGAGTTCGACGCGCTTTCTACCGCAGGAGCCTAGAGCCGTCCCATACTGCCGCGTTCGAGAAGTGACGCGAGCAGCTCCCGAGGCAACGACAGCGGCGGCATCGAGCTGAGCTGAATGCTGTCCGGCGCATCGAGATTGCTGTTCTTGATTTCACCGATCTCGTCGTGCAGATGTTCCATTTTCACGTCGAGTTTGTTCGCACTTTCGGCAGCATCGGTGAGCTCGTCGAGCAGCGAGACGGGGATAGCGCCTCGGTATTTGTAGAAGATCTTGTGTTCGAGGCTTGCCCAGAAGTCCATCGCGATGGTGCGGATCTGTAGCTCTACGAGAACGGGCTGGACTCGGTCCGTCATGAATACAGGTATCTCGACGATCACGTGAAGACTCTTGTAGCCGTTGGGTTTCGGATTGGCGATGTAGTCCTTGATCTCGATGACCTCGACGTCGCTCTGCCCGGTCAGCATGTCGGCGACGCGGTAGGTGTCGGAGATGAAGCTGCAGGTGATCCTGATGCCTGCAATGTCGAAGATGTTCTTGCGAATGTCTTCGAAGGTGAGCGGGCAATTTTTGCGCCGCGCCTTCTCGAGAAGGCTCTCCGGCGTCTTGAGTCGAGATGTCACATGTTCGATCGGCGAATACTGATGGATGTGCGTGAATTCCTCCTTGAGGATATTGATCTTGGTCATCAGTTCGTCGGTGCCGAACTTGTACCCCATCATGAACCGCGTGAAGTCGTTCCGCAGTTGAGCGACCTGCGCGGCGGTCGTATCCAGTGAATCTGCGGCCGAATCGCTGTTCTGCATAGCTCGATTGTCCATCAATGTCCGAATCTACGCGTCAAGCCCCTAGGCTGGGGTCTTGCCTGCCTGCCCGCGAATCGAAGCTCGCGTCGCCGCAGCGATCTCCGAGTGGCGGCGTGAAGGTGACATCGCCGCAGGTTCTACAGGCATGAGTGCGGTGATGGCCGCGGCCGCAGGAGCATGCCCTCGACCCGACCAGCACGGTTCGTGGGCCGAGGGCATGACCGCGAGCGCACCGCAATGGTGCATTCTCGGACCATCGATCGCCCGATCGATGGAGCGTTCCTGAAGTGTCGGGTCGATCTGATATCGCCATGAAGGCCCCGTTTTTGCCGAATGTTTTTGGACCGTCCGCGAGTGTTGACTTCCCGGACGGCTCGATGAGAATAGCACAACAATCGAACGTATGTTCGTAGCGGGCGTATGCAATGACCACAACCACAACCACAACCACCGCAACGCACACCAACTCACCCGTGGCTGCTCGTGTCGGCTGGGTGCTCACCGCGTTGATCGCGATCTTCCTGATTTTCGATGGAGTCACCAAGCTGATGAACGTGCAGGCGGTGAAGGACGCAACCGTGGATCTCGGCCTTCGGGAGGAGATGATGCCCGTCGTCGGCATCGTTCTACTCGTATCGCTGGCCCTGTACTTGTTGCCGCGCACAGCATTTCTCGGTGCCGTGCTGCTTACCGGTTACCTCGGTGGCGCGGTCCTCACCAACTGGCGCGTCGACAAGCCGCTGTTCAGTACCGTGCTGTTTGCGGTGTATGTCGGGATCGTGGTGTGGGGTGCACTGTATCTCCGGGATCCGAAAGTACGTCAGGTCATGCCTTTCGTGCGCTGACGCGGATGCCCTCCGGAATCAGAGGGCATCCCTGGCGACCTCGAACAGTGTTACGGACTGATCGGCGTCTGCTCGTGCCGCCAGGAACGCCTCGGGGTCGATCAGATCCGCTTGACCGACGATCGAACCCAGATCGGCTATGCGTTCGACGCCGGTCAGGACCATTTCCTCCTCGACCGTCCCCTCGGCATATCCGTAATAGCAAGTCGAAGTGGTGTGGATGTGGTCCTTGTCGATGCGATTCGCGCGACCCTCGATCTGACGGATCTCGATGGGTGTCCACCGAGGGTCGTGGATGAGAGTGACCCGAGGAGCGGCCGTCGACACCGCCTTCTCTGGCAGCAGCAACTCGTTGGAATGCAGGTTGATCGCACTTGTCGTCGTAGACACGATGACTCGTGCAGCGCCGGTTTGAAATCGGCGAATCTCGGTCTCCTGGGCCGCGCTGCTCATACTGCCGTCGACCACTGCGACATCGAGACCCTCGTCGCGGAGAGACTGCGACAACTCGGCGACTGATTCGCGATAGAACATCGACACGAACACCTGATTGCCGTCCCGCACCCATGAGCGGACCTGGTCAGCAGATGCGGGAATGCGTAAGTACGAGCACTTTTGGCGTAACCGCAGTGCGGCCGCTCGCGTACTCGGGTTCTTCTGGAGCACCCGTCGACCGCTCACGGTCTTCCAGTTCGGCAGTCCTACTTCCTTGCGATAATCCACCCATGCCGAGTGATAGAGCCGCTTCTGCACAGCCGTCAGTTCCTGGCCCAGAGGCTCGCGCGGCGTGGGCGGAGACGGCCGCGAAATCGACCATGGGACAGCGCCACCGGATAGCCAACGATGGATGGTGCCGATGTCGCGCTCGCGTCGTGCAGCATCCTCGGGCTCCCACCGCCACGTCTTCAGTCCGGTTGTCGCCTTGCCTTCCTTGAGCGCGAAGCCCGACTCCTCGAGGAACGTCGCCCATTGCGCGGTGATTGCGTGGCCGAGGCCTGCGTCGTCACCGATGATCGGCTCCTGCGCACGACTCTGCTCGATCGCCCGGGCCATGTACGCGAAATGCATCGGTTGATAACCGGGGGTGGCGGACATCCAGACGACGGCGCGTGCAGCCTCTTGGTAGCGCCAGAGGATCTGCGACTGCTGCGACTCGATATTCATCAACGCGTGCGACTCGTCGGCCACCACGATGTCGATGTCGAATCGAAGTTCGCCGAGCGTGATGGTCCTCTTGTTCTGTGTTCGCTTGCGTTTGCCCAGATCTACATCCTCGGGGACCGTCAGCAGCTTCTTCGTCGACTGATAAGTCACCAGTAGCCAGCGCTTACGCTCGGACGGATGAACATCGGCCTCGGTGTCGGCGATGGTGCGCCGCCAACCGGGAAGAGCACCTTTGGGTGCTACGACCAGCACTGTTCCGATGCTCGGATCCTCCATCTGGCGGACGGCCTCGCACACGGCAAGAGTCTTGCCCAGACCCGTCGAGTCCATCTGGGCGAAATACGGGAACCCGTTGTCCAATGCTTCGAGATGCCTCCGCACCGACTCGAGCTGCGTCTCGCGCGGCGTCATCGACCGCTCGTGCATCTCCTCGGGCCGCCACTCCTCGTTGGCGTCGTCCTCGATCCAGCGCTGCAGGCTGTACGGCATCGACTCGAACGACGCCAAACCGTCGGGCAGTTCGGTCCCGTAGAACGCGAACACCCGCGGACCCGGATGCCACCGAGCACCGGAGGCCGACGCGAGAGCGCGATCCTCGAACGGTACGTCGAGGACCCACACTCGCTCACCCGGGTCCGGCAACCGTAGGTCCGGCGCGACGGTCTTACGGGGTGCACGCTTGCGCGTCGTGGTCCGCTTGGCAGGTGTCCGCTTGGCAGCGGCCTTCTTCGCAGGGGCTTTCTTGGTCGTCGACTGTGCTGCCGTCGACTCCTTGAACTTGCGCGCAGCGGCGCTCTTGCCTGCGCCGATGGTTCTCGCGGTGGTTGTGGGCTTGCGTCTACGAGGTGGCATCGGATCCAGTCTGTCGTACGGTGTCCGAAATACCGTAGAGGACGGCACCGACATCCCCTGGCCGTGCGAAGCATGCACCATTTTTGCAAACCGGATGCCCTCGCTATGACGTGATCGAGGGAGCGAGGTTCCGAACAAGCGTGCTCGCTCTCCACCCCACATGCTCGGTGATGTCCTGCCATATCGTGTGCGGCGGCACTACGGTGGTGACCATGAACTTCAGTGACCATCAAATCGGTATATATGCCCAGGGCATGTTCACCGATCAGAGGCCGCAGATCACCACGAACCTGGCCAGGCTGGAGGAGCAGGCCGCTGCCACCCTCAGCCCGGAAGCTCTCGGGTACATCGTCGCCAGCGCAGGTAGCGGTTCTACGGCACGCGCGAACCGCGATGCATTCGACGAGTGGCGGATCGCCCCGCGCATGTTGCGGAGTTCAGCAGAGCGAGATCATGCGGTCACAGTGCTCGGCACTTCCATGCCCGCGCCGCTGATTATAGCGCCGGTGGGTGTTCAGACTCTCGCGCATCCGGACGGTGAGCTTGCGACAGTGCGGGCAGCCGCCGAGCTTTCGGTGCCCTACATTCACTCCACTCAAGCTTCCCATTCGTTCGAGCAGATCGCCGAGGCTGGTGGCGACGCCCCCAGGTGGTACCAGCTGTACTGGCCCACAGACGAATCCGTTCTGCTCAGCTTTCTCGATCGAGCCAAGGCATCGGGATTCACGACGCTTGTACTGACGCTCGACACGACGCTTCTCGGCTGGAGGCCGGCCGACCTCGACCGTGGATACCTGCCGTTCCTGGCGAACCTCGGGATCGAGAACTATCTGACCGACCCGGCATTTCTCGCGGGTCTGGATCAATCGGTCGAAGCGAATCCTGTTGCTGCAGCTATGCACTGGGCGCAGATATTCCCCAACCCTGGTTTGAACTGGTCCCAGTTGGCGTTCCTGCGTGAGCAGTGGGACGGACCGATCGTATTGAAGGGAATCTGCACGGTTGCCGACGGCCGAGCAGCCGTCGATCACGGGGTGGACGGGATCGTGGTGTCCAATCACGGTGGGCGCCAGATCGACGGCGCTCGTTCGTCGTTGAGCGCGTTGCCGGATATCGTGGACGCCGTCGGTGATCAGCTGACGGTCTTGTTCGATTCCGGTGTGCGCACCGGGTCCGACATGGCGAAGGCGCTAGCGTTGGGGGCCGACGCGGTGCTGCTGGGGCGGCCGTTTCTGTACGGTTTGGCGCTCGGCGGCCAGGACGGTGTGGCGCATGTATTGCGTTGTCTTCTCGCTGAATTCGATCTCGTCACCAGCTTGTCGGGTCATACCGGTGCCGCCGAGCTCGGTCGTGAGTCGGTGATCCGAGCATGAGCGGTCAACCTGCCTGGGTCGATCACGCTATCTGGTGGCACATCTATCCTCTGGGATTCGTCGGTGCCCCGATTCATGACTGGGACGGCGGTTCGCTCGAGGACGAGCATCGACTGCACCGCATCGTCGACTGGTTCGACTACGCCGTGGAACTAGGGGCGTCGGGAATTGCCCTCGGTCCGATCTTCGCCTCCGCAAGCCATGGATACGACACCATCGATCATTTTCGCATCGATTCGCGGCTCGGCACCGAAGCGGACTTCGACGACGTCATCGGCCAAGCTCGTTCGCGTGGACTGCGAGTCATGCTCGACGGCGTATTCAACCATGTGGCACAGGCATTTCCGCGATTCGTGCAGGCGCTCGAAGCGGGACCGGATTCACGGGAGTCCGAGTGGTTCCACCTCGACTGGTCCGGTGCAGGACCGACTCATCGTAATTTCGAGGGCCACGATGAACTGGTGACGCTCAACCATGACAGCGCCGCGGTCGAGCAGTATGTCGTCGATGTCATGTCGCATTGGCTCGAACGGGGTGCAGACGGATGGCGTCTCGACGCGGCATACGCTGTGCCGCCGCGGTTCTGGGCGGCGGTTATTTCGCAGGTTCGACAGAAGTTCCCCGACGCCTACTTCCTCGGTGAGGTCATCCACGGTGATTATGCAGCCATCGTGAAGGCGAGCTCACTGGATTCGGTGACTCAGTACGAGCTGTGGAAAGCGTCGTGGAGTGCAATCTCGGAAAGGAACTTCTTCGAGTTGTCGCACGCGCTCGGGCGTCACAACGAGTGGCTCGAGACGTTCGTTCCGGCTACGTTCGTCGGTAATCACGACGTGGCCCGCATCGCCAGCACCATCACCGACGAACGCCATCTCGAGCATGCGCTCGTGGTCCTGTTCACGGTCGGGGGCATGCCGATGATCTACTACGGCGACGAACAGGGCTTCCGCGGCGCGAAAGAGGAGCGTGTCGGTGGCGATGACGAGGTTCGGCCGGAATTTCCCAGCAGCAGAGAGGAACTCGCCCCGTACGGTTGGCCGACGTTCCATCTGCATCAGCAGCTGATCGGGCTTCGCCGCAGGCATCCCTGGCTCGTCGAGGCGCGCACCGAGACGGTGGAGCTGTCCAATACCGCGATGCTGTACCGCGTCCACTCGGGTGACGAGCAGTTGCACGTGGCGTTGAACCTCGGTGACGAGGAAGTGACGTACCGCGTGGACGGCGAGATATTTGCCGGCGAAGCACATGCGGGCGGCGGATCCACCAGGATTCCACCCCACGGCTGGGTGGTGCTGGGCTAGGTGCAGGCGTCATTCGGGGTCCGGACGTACCGAAAATCGACTTGTCCGGTATCTATACGTATTTCTACGATGGATGCTAGATAGACGGATATTCGGCAAGAGGTTACAGTCTTCCTCGACACGGGGTGCCTAACGGCTGAGAACACACCCGTCGAACCTGATCTGGTCAACACCAGCGTAGGGATGTCTGCACGTGGGATACGTGCATGCTCTGCGCGGTGTGGGCCGGAAGAGCGAAAGGCCTGACATGAACATCCAGTCGAAAAAGTTGGACGAGCAGACAGTAGTCGTCACCGGAGCGGGCAGAGGTCTGGGCACCGCGGTGGCCAGGGCATTCGCGCGAGAAGGCGCTCGCGTCGTGGTGAACTACCGCAACAGCCGAGTCTCGGCGGAGGCGCTGGCGTCAGAGATCGGCGGGATAGCGGTCCAAGCCGACATCACCGACGCCGAGCAGGTGGACGCGTTGTTCACCGAAGCCGAAGCGCACTTCGGTTCCTCCGTGACGACGGTGGTCAACAACGCGTTGGCCGACTTCTCGTTCAACGGGGACGCGCGCAGCAAGGCCGACTCGATCACATGGGACGAGTTCGACGCGCAGTTCCGTGGCACTGTGCGTGGTGCGCTGACGACTACGCAGCGAGCGCTGAAGGGGATGCGCGCAGCAGGATTCGGCCGAATCATCAACGTGGGCACCAATCTTTTCCAGAACCCAGTGGTGCCGTACCACGACTACACGGCATCGAAGGCTGCGCTGTTGTCTCTGACTCGAACTCTCGCAGCGGATCTCGGCGGCGACGGTATCACTGTGAACATGGTGTCGGGTGGCCTACTGCGGACCACCGACGCCAGTGCCGCTACACCAGAGGAAGTATTCGACCTCATCGCGGCGTCGACGCCGTTGCAGCGAGTGGTGACACCAGAGGAGTTCGCAGATGCCCTGTTGTTCTTCGCGTCTCCGTGGTCGAGGTCGGTGACCGGACAGAATTTGGTTGTGGACGGCGGCTTGGTCAAGGACTGACATGCTGCACCTCAACGCATTCCTCTACGGCTGTGGGCATCACAGTGCAGCGTGGCGTCACCCGAATTCGAGGGTCGAGGACCTCGGCGATATCAGCTACTACCAAGAACTCGCGCAGACCGCGGAGCGGGGCAAGTTCGACGCCGTGTTCTTCGCGGACGGACACTCCGTTCGTGATCCGGCCGGCGCGGGCACCTGGTTTCTCGAACCGATCACAGCCCTGACGGCGATGGCCGGAGCGACCACCCATATCGGCCTGGTCACCACCATATCCACGACGTTCTACACACCGTTTCACGCTGCGCGGTTGCTCGCCTCGCTCGATCACATCAGTGGTGGCCGCGCAGGATGGAACGTCGTGACCTCGATGTTCGACGCCGAGGCGCGCAATCATGGATTCGAGGACATTCCGGCACGGGTCGAAAGGTACGAACGCGCAGAGGAATTCGTCGAGGTTGCCCTCGCGCTATGGGACAGCTGGGAACGGGACGCGCTGGTACTGGATCGCGAGGGAATGTATGCGGATCCGGCGAAGGTGCATCCCATCGATCACGTCGGCAAGCACTTTCGGGTGGACGGCCCGTTGACGGTCCCCCGGTCTCCGCAGGGACGTCCGGTGCTGTTCCAGGCAGGCGCGTCGGGACCGGGGCGTGATCTTGCGGCTCGTTACGCGGAGGCGATCTACGCCGTTGCCTACGATTCCGAGGCCGGCGCCGCCTACTCTTCGGATGTCAAGCGCCGCATAGATGCTGCCGGACGAGACAGCTCGTCCGTCGGAATCATGCCGGGTTTGGTGACGTATGTCGGGTCGACGATGAGCGAGGCGAATGCGAAGAAGGCCGAGCTCGATGCACTGCTTCCCGTCGAGCAGTCGTTGCGCACACTGGGGATGTTCGTGGAGCAGGACTGCAGCGATTGGGAGCTCGACGGACCGGTTCCTGCTCTTCCGCCGATCGAGGAGTTCACCGGACCGCACGGTCGATACGAGACGATCCTGCGGACAATCGCCAAAGACGACCCGACTGTCCGCCAGCTTCTCGGGACACTCGCAGCAGGTGGAGGGCACGCCACGATGATCGGAACGCCGGAATCGATCGCCGACGAGATCTCCGAGTGGGCGCGCAGAGGAGCTGCCGACGGCTTCAATCTGATGCCACCGCTGTATCCGGACAGTCTCGACGACTTCGTCGATGAAGTGGTGCCAATTCTTCAGTCACGCGATCTCTTTCGTAAGGAGTATTCTTCGCGCTCACTGCGCGAGAATCTGGCATGATGCGCTGGCACGGGTGGTGCATCCGCAGAAGGGGGAGTATGTCGGAGCGAATGGCCGTCGTGACAGCTGTTGTCGTTCTCGGGTCCGTGGTGATCGTGTTCGGGGATGGCGTCCCGGCTACCGCCGAACCTCTCGTCCCTCCCGGCGCGTGCGCGGCCGACCTGACGAACGAGACCGGGTCGCTGGTCCCGGAGGATCTCTCGATTCCGATCCCATTTCCGCATCTCGCACCCGTGCCGTATCCAGCCCCGACGACGGCCCCGACACGTATCGACCCGGAACCGTTGCCGGCGGACCCTTGCTTGGATCCGTGTCCGGACCTGACCGATGAGACCCGCGATCCCACAACGCTTTCGAGTGAATTGGACATTCCCTGGATCGGATTCGAGTTCAAACCGTTCACCATTCCGATCCCGATCCCCGGTCCCGAATTGGAGCTTCCGCCTCCTCCCGATCCAGCGTCACCTCCCGTCGAACCGGCGGCCAGAACTTCTGCACCGCCGATGCCGCAGATCGGCAACGTCACCCGTGTTGCCAAACAGACAGGCGCGGGATCGATCAATCGCACCGACAAACGGTGGCAGGTCTACGGAACGGACCTGGGCATGATGTGGGAGAGCGCCCCCGGACAGATAGCGACGGTATTCGGCGATACCGTCGGCAAAGGCTTCCATCCACCTGGAGGGCAGGGGCCGGATTGGCGCAGCAATGTACTCGCGTTCAGTTCCGACACCGATCTGTCCGACGGGGTTACCTACGACAGCATGGTGCAGGACAGTCGTTGTCACGCAGCTGAACTCCTTAGCAGTCGCAAGCTCGACAACGTCGAGATCACCACGATTCCCACCTCTGGCTTTGCGATCGGCGATCGTCAATACATGAGCTACATGTCCATCAGGACGTGGAACAGTATCCCGGGAACCTGGTGGACCAACTACGGTGGGATCGCGTACTCGGACGACGGCGGCTCCACCTGGACGAAGGATCCGTACGCACAGTGGGACAACATCTTCGGCGTCAGTAAGTTTCAGGTGACGTCGATGGTCCCGCAGGGTGACTTCGTGTACATGTTCGGTACCCCGAACACCAGACTCGGCGACGTCGGCGTCGCACGCGTCCCGAAGGGGCAGGTGCTGAACAAGTCCGCGTATCAGTATTGGAGCGAGGGCAACTGGACACCGGTCGGAGGGTATGGCGCAGCGTCGACGATCGTGGCGGCCCCGGCAGCTGAACTTTCGGTGCGGTACGACGATTCACGACAGAGATGGCAGATGACCTACCTCGACACCGCGAAAACGGCTATCACGCTGCGGGAGTCCGACTCTCCGCAGGGAGCGTGGTCCGACGGAGCGCCGGTGGTCAGCGTCGCCGAATACCCCGAGTTGTACGGAGGGTTCATGCATCCCTGGTCCACCGGCACCGATCTGTACTTCAACATGTCGACGTGGTCTGACTACAACGTCTTTCAGATGCACGCGGAGCTGACGAACTAGATATTCAGCGAATCGATGTACTTCTCGGTGAGCTCGGCGATCTCGACAGCATGAGAGATCGGTGACCAATGACCGGCGTGAATATCGTTGCGAGTCAGATTCTTTACCCATTTTCCGGTGTCTTCGTAATGATCGGGCCGCACCGCGACATCCTCGGTGTTGACGATCAAGTGCACTGGGATGTCGATGAATCGTTCCCGCGGCTTCATCAAGCGCGGAAGAAGGTTTGCACGATACAGGTTCACCCCGTTGGTCGCGTCGGAGAACAGTGTGGGGTTCTCGGTGACCAGCGACGGGTCGACGTCGGAGAATTCTTGCAGAAACGCAGGCCAGCCCTTCGCGAACTGGCGTCGAATTCGTAAAGTCGAGAGACCGGGAATGTGGAAGGTGACGGTGTACCACGATGCGCGCGTCTGGGCGAGCACTTGCTTGACGTTGCTCCAGTTCGGCTTGGTCAACCGCGACCGCGACCATTTGCCGAGATGGTCCAGGTTCGGGCCCGAAATGGAAGTGTACGAACGGATTCGATCTACTGCATGAGGTTCGGCAGCTGCATCCCATACTGTGACGGCGCCCCAGTCGTGTGCGAGAACGTTGACCGGTGCGTTCGGGCTGACTGCGTCGACGACGGCATGGAAGTCCGAGGCCAGATTGGGGAGTCGGTAGGCGGAGCGTTCACGCGGAACGGTACTTTCGCCTGCGCCGCGTGCGTCGTAGCTGACGACGCGGAAGCGCTCGGTGAGTCGTGGAACGATGTGACTCCACATTTCGTGTGTGTCCGGCCAGCCGTGGACGAGGACGATGGTCTCGCCGTCCGGATTGCCGGTCTCGTAGACCGCCAGTGACATTCCCTCGTTGACCACGGTTGTGCGGGTGCTGGCTTCACGCATCGGGTGGTACGTCCTTTTCGGTCTCGGTCGGAGGCGTCACACTTTCTCGAAGGTTACTATAAGCCTCGGTTACATGTAAGTGGATTGTCGGTGCGGGGTGGGAGGATTGAACAACCTCTCCGCCGACAAAAGGAACCCTCGAGATGTGGCCCAATGACTGGCCTGCGACACCCCGAGCTATCGCGACCTCTACCGAGGAGGCGCTTGCTGCCGCTCGTGCACGCTCGGAGGATGCCTATCGCGACGCTGTGGCCGACGTGGAGTCCGAGGACGCGGCTCAAGTCGGTCTGGTGCATGCCGAAATCATCCGAGCGTTGCTCGAAGAGCTGCATCCCGACGGGCTGACCGGCGAAGATGTTCAGGAAGTGCTGGCGCGGACCGTGCGCTCGGCATCGGAATGGTTCGGCGAGCTCGATGTCGATGGGTTCGTAGAAGTGCTCACGGGTGCGCTCGGGGTCGCGGACACCGAGGCTGCACGTCGGCGACCCCGAGCTGGTCATGCGTTGTTGATCATTACCGCACTGTCCAGTGCCAGGCGGCGTACTGCCGACGGAAAAGATGGGCATGACTCGACGTCGAGCGAGGTGTATGTCCGGCAGGCGATCGAAGAGATAGCTCGTTCGCAGACCATCGAGATGCCCTAGTGCTTTCTACCGAGATCTAGCTTGTCGACGAGAGTGCGGTAGGAGGCCCGAGAGTCACCCGTACAGCATGTTGGCCGCACCGATCACGGCCCGGATCGACGAGCTGGTACCGTCCGCATCCATCGCCATGGACCACGCGCGGCGGCCGTCGAATTCGCAGAGGACGAAGGTGGCGATGGTGGCGGCCTCGATGCCGCTTCCGGAAGTGCCCCGCCGGCGGCTGGAAACGCTCTGCTGGTGGAAGTTCAAGATTTCGATATGGAAGCCTGCGTCGTACAACATCGAGGTCAGGGCGTCGATCGGGCCGTGTGACGTCGCCGTTGTCGTGTGGATCGTGTTCCCGACGCCGAAGGTCGCGTCGAATCTCGTCTGTCCACCGCGGCCGGGTCGGGCGGACCAACTGCCCAGTCTGATGGGCCCGGTACGTGCACCGAAGCGCTGCAAGAAAGCGGCCCAGCTCATGTTCGCGGCCTGGTCACGAAGGTCGCGCGGTAGTGGTGCGCCATAGCGGGCGGCGAAGCAGTCGTTGGGGAAGGTGGTGGAAGTAAGAGTGTTCATGTCGGTGGTTCTCCGAAAGTGAATGGAGGACCGAGATAGTACGACGACCCGCAGCGAGGGGTCGGTCCGAATTAGACCCCGCTACGGCGGCGTACTACGAGAAGGTGTTCCACAGAGTCCAATGTAGGCGCAGTTTCCGCTCTCGTGCAACCGTGTAGTCGAGTCTAACCAAATCTAGGACATCGCGAAGACCTGCCGATACAAGCCGAGAAGGTTGCTAGCCGTCCATACCGGCGTCTAGGACACGCGCTAGATGTGCCGATACTTTGCTATGGCGGTTGTTATCTTGGCCCCATGGACCCCGTGCGTAATCCCTACGCTCCGGGCGCAGGCCAGCGCCCACCCGAACTGGCAGGCCGCGAGAAGCAACTCGACGCGTTCGACGTCGTGCTCGAGCGGATCACTCGCGGTAAACCGGAGCGAAGTGTGGTCCTGACGGGGTTGCGCGGCGTGGGCAAGACCGTTCTGCTCAATCATCTTCGCTCGGCCGCGGTCGCACGTGGTTGGGGAACCGGCAAGATCGAGGCAAGGCCGGATCAAGAATTGCGTCGACCGCTGTCGTCTGCGCTGCACATGGCTGTTCGCGGTATTGCAGCCGCTCATCGCGATCCGGACAGAGTCGACGAATTCCTCGGTGTACTCAAAGCCTTCGCCTTGCGTGCCTCCGCGGACAAGGGGATGCGTGAACGTTGGCAGCCCGGTATCGATGTTCCCGCGCTGAGCGGCCGGGCGGATTCCGGGGATATCGAGATCGATTTGGTGGAACTGCTGCTCGACGCGTCGGTGCTGGCTGGTGACGTCGGCGTCGGTATCTCGATTTTCATCGACGAAATGCAGGATTTGGGGTCTGCCGACATCTCGGCACTGTGCGCGGCCTGCCATGAGCTCAGCCAAGATGCGGCGCCACTCATCATCGTCGGAGCAGGTCTTCCGCATCTCCCCGCGGTGTTGTCGGCGTCGAAGAGCTACTCCGAGAGGCTTTTCAGCTACCACCGGATCGGGCGGCTCGAGCGGAAGGCTGCCGATCTCGCATTGATCGCTCCGGCAGATCGCGAGGACGTGGAATTCACGACCGAGGCACTCGACGCGCTCTACGAGGCGGCGGATGGATATCCGTACTTCGTTCAGGCCTACGGCAAGGCGACGTGGGATCTGGCGCCCGCGAGTCCGATCACGGTCGAGGACGTGCGGGTTGCAGCCCCGACCGCCGAGGAGGAACTTGCCGTCGGATTCTTCGGGTCTCGCTATGAGCGCGCCACCCCTGCCGAGCGTGAGTACATGCGAGCGATGGCCGATCTGTCCAGCGACGACACCTCGGTACCGACGTCAGCGGTGGCGACGGAGTTGAAGCGCAAGCCTGCGTCGTTGTCGCCGGCTCGTGACGGATTGATCAAGAAGGGGCTGATCTACTCCGCCGAGCGCGGGACCATCGCGTTCACCGTTCCGCACTTCGGGCGGTATCTGCGGGCTCAGACCGACGAGTAACGGGTCAGCTGTTGATCCGGGTCATATCCCCGTCGTAGAAGTCGATCAATCGCTGGTCCATCACTTTTCGCCACAGTGGTGGGATCAATGCGCAGAAGATCATCACCGCGTACCCGGCTGGGAGCTGCGGTGATTCATCGACGGTCCGAAGGGCTTGGTAGCGGCGGGTCGGGTGAGCGTGGTGATCGCTGTGCCGCTGGAGGTGGTACAGAAAAAGATTGCTCCATAGGTGGTCGCTGTTCCAGCTGTGCCGGTGATCGGTTCGTTCGTACTTGCCGTTGCTCTTCTTCTGCCGCAGTAAGCCGTAGTGCTCGAGGTAGTTGGCGGCCTCGAACAGAATGATGGCGATGACGGCCTGTATCAGGAGGTACGGCGCAACCTGCCAGCCGAAAACCCCGATGAGAACCGTGAACAAAACGAGCGAGATAGCGGCGGCATTGAACAAGTCGTTGTGTGCGGACCATTTCGCGGAACCGACCCGATGTAGACGACGTTGCTCGAGAGCCCAGGCAGAGGTGAGGCCACCGATTATGCTGCGGGGCAAAAATTTCCAGAAATTCTCCCCGTAACGCGCCGAGGCAGGGTCTTCGGGGGTTGCGACGCGAACATGGTGACCATGGTTGTGCTCGACGTAGAAGTGTCCATAAAACGCTTGTGCGAGTGTGACCTTCGACAACCAGCGTTCGACGTTCTCGCGCTTGTGTCCTAGTTCGTGAGCGGCATTGATGCCCACGCCGCCGACGATTCCGATGGTGACGGCGAGCGCGAGTCGCTCGGGAACCCCGAGTGGTCCGTCGGCCCAGAGATAGCATGCTGCAACCAAACCCGCGTATTGAAGCGGTATCAGTAGGTACAGGCACCAGCGGTAGTACTTGTCGTCCTCGAGGGCCCGCGCTGCTTCGAGCGGTGGGTTATTTCGGTCGACCCCGGCGAAGACGTCGATCAGTGGGATGACAATTCCCATGATCAACAGGCCGAGGAGCCAGAATGCGCCTGGGCCCAGCACCGTGACCAGCCCCCAGGCCATGAACGGGCTCAGCGGAATGACCAGACCGAGCGGCCAGAGGTAGCGCTTGGGGTCTCGCCACCGCGCAGCGGGTATCGCCTCGGAGGGAGCATTCATAGGGGGTGGAGCACGCCCTCTCGATAGATCGACCGAACTTTCAAGCAATCTACGACAAAACGGTAACAGCTAATTATCGGCAAATGTCATGACGGATCTCATATAATTGGGCGCCATTTCGTGATCGGATGGGTACGCCGTCTTCCCAGAGCAGAAGACTGCCTTTCGAGATCGCTGAAGTTCAGCGTCGCAGCAGAGGAGATATACACGTGAAACGCACCGAGGCATCGTTCAGTGGAGTGCATGGAACCAAGATCGTGTACGACGTCTGGACGCCGGAAGTTCGCGAACCGTCGGCCATCCTGGTGCTCTCGCATGGACTAGGTGAACACGCGGGCCGCTACCACCATGTCATCGAACGTCTCGGGACGCTCGGTCTCGTCGTCTATGCGCCCGATCATCGTGGGCACGGAAGATCCGGTGGCAAGCGGCTCGAACTGAAGAAGTGGTCGGATTTCGTCGCGGACCTGCACGAGGTCTTTCGAATCGCCGATGCGGCTTACCCAGGTATGCGGAGTTTCCTGCTCGGCCACAGCATGGGTGGTGCGATCGCCCTGTCGTACGCGCTCGAGTACCAAAACGAGCTCGATGGGCTGATGCTGTCCGCCCCCGCGGTGGTCCTCGGTGACAGCACTCCGAAAATTCTGATTCCGATCGGCAAAATCCTGGGCAAGATCGCGCCGAGCTTGCCGGTTCAGGAACTCGACTCGGCCGCGGTGTCTCGGGATCCGGCCGTCGTGGCCGCGTACAACGCCGACCCGCTCGTCTACCACGGCAAGATTCCAGCCGGGCTGGCCAGCGGATTGGTCGGCGCCATGGAGAGTTACCCCGCGCGGCTGCATACGCTCACGCTCCCGGTTCTTCTGCAGCACGGCAGCGACGACAAGCTCGCCGACGTATCGGGCAGTCGCTCGATCGCCGAATCCGCCGGATCGACCGACCTGACCATCGAGGTGTACGACGGGCTGTACCACGAGATCTTCAACGAACCGGAGCAAGATCGAGTGCTCGACGACCTGATCGCCTGGCTGTCGCCGAGAGTCGCGTGAGCCGGTAGGTTCTACCCACGGCCGGGCGAGCCTTTTCGCTACAGGAACAGGCTCGCCCCGTTTCGGTAGCACACGTCCGATACCCACTCGTCTCCCAGATCGAGGCGAGCCACCGCGGTCAGTGCGTCCAGATACGGATACGGGATGTTGGGGAAGTCGCTCCCGAACAGTATGCGGCCCTGAAGATCTATCAGTTTCGATCGACCCGATTTCGGGAACGGCCAGGACGCTTCCGAGAAATCGGTGAACGCCATGGTCGTATCGAGTCGCACGTTCGGATACTGCAACGCCATCTGAAGGAACTGGAGATATTCGGGCATGCCCATGTGCGCGATGATCAGCGGAAGTCTCGGAAAGCGTTGCAGTAGCGTGGCAATCGATTCCGGTCCGGTGTGTGGTCCGGAAGCGGGCCCCGAACCGCAATGGATCACGACGGGGATCGCCGCGTCCTCGATGATCCCCCACACGCCGTCGAGCAGCGGATCGTTCGGCGGGTAATTCCCGACCTGTATGTGTGACTTGAAAATTTTTGCGCCGGATGCCACCGCCGATTCGACGTACTGCGTGGCACCTTCCTCGGGGTAGAACGTTGCGGTGTGCACGCAATCGGGCACCCGCTGCGCGAACTGCGTGCCCCACGAGTTCAGCCACTCCGCCATGCCCGGCTTGTGTGGGTAGATCATCGAGGTGAAGCCCCGTACGCCGAACTCGCGCATCATCTCGATACGCGTGTCCTCATCCTCCCGGTAGGTGATCGGCCAGGCCATTCCGGTGAGCGGGCCCGCAGAGTCGAAGTACGTCCAGACCTTGTCCATGACGTTCTTCGGCATGAAGTGGGTGTGTACATCGAAGAGTCCGGGCAATCCCAGGTCCGTCCAGAAAGACCGAATCTGCTCGGTTTCAGTGGGCGACATGGCCGTCGAACCATTCGAGCGTCTTGGTCCAGGCGTCGACTGCGGCCTCTGGATTGTAGACCGCGGGGCGATCGTTGCAGTTGAACCCGTGCTCTCCCTGGGCGTATCGGGTGATGTCGGTCGACACTTGTGATTTCGCCACCGCGGTGCGCAATTGTTCGACCTCGTCGATCGGAATTCCCTTGTCCAGGTCGCCGTAGAACCCGTGCCAGGGCGTCTGCAACGCATCGGCGACCGACAACATTGCTGGATATCCGAAGCGTCCCTTCGAAATTCCGCCGCCGTAGAACGTCGCTGCGGCACCGACAGCGCGTCGTGCAGCGGTCTGGAAGGTGACCGATCCGCCCATGCAGAATCCGACGATCACAGTCTGCCGTGGCTCGAATCCGAGTTCGGCCAAGGCCGAGAATCCGGCGTCGACATCGGAATCGACCTCGCTTGCTTTCAATGCGCCGATGGCTGCCATGGCCGGGTCCATGTCGTCGTACGCGATGATTTGGGTTGGTTGTCGATGGAACAGATGCGGCGCGGTGGCGACCCATCCGGCATCGGCGAATCGTTGGCAGATATCGACGATGTGGTCGGTGACGCCGAACGCTTCCTGAACTACGACGACACCGCCGCGCGGGGTTCCGGAAGGCTTGGCAGTGGTGAGGGGGGTGGACATACCTCGATTGGACCACCTCGGCCGATCCATCTCCGCTCCGGCCTCCCCCAGCCGGGTCGGCACTCCTCACGCCGGTTTTGTACCGTGGGTCACACGGCGCTTCGCGCCCTGACCGAAAAAGGGACTTTTCCCAACGAGAGGACAGTTCATGCGTGCGGTGCACATCACGAAGCTGGATGGGCCGGATTCGGTCGAGATCGTCGAGGTCGATGAACCGGCCGACGACGGGAAGTCCGTGCTGATCGACGTACACGCCGCCGGGGTCGCCTTCCCGGACGCTCTGCTGACTCGCGGGCTCTACCAGTACAAGCCCGCGTTGCCGATCGTGCCCGGCAGTGAGATAGCGGGGATCGTTCGGTCGGCTCCCGAGGGATCCGGGTTCACCGCAGGTGATCGCGTCGCCGCCCTGACCGGACTGTCCGACGGTATGGCCTCGGTTGCCGCCGTGTCCCCGGAGACCGTCTTCGCGCTCCCGGACACCGTCTCGTTGACGGCAGGCGCCGGACTGCTGTTCAACGATCTGACGGTGCATTTCGCGCTGCGTGAGCGCGGACGTCTCGCCGAGGGCGAGACGGTTCTCGTGCACGGCGCCGCGGGAGGCATCGGTACCTCGGTGCTGCGGATGGCTCCGGTTCTGGGCGCTGCGCGGGTCATTGCCGTCGTCAGTTCGGATGCGAAGGCCGAGACCGCGCGGGCCGCGGGCGCCACCGACGTCGTGCTCGTGGACGGATGGAAGGACGCGGTGAAGGAACTCACCGGAGGCAAAGGCGTCGACATCGTCGTCGATCCCGTCGGCGGTGACCGATTCACCGACAGCATTCGCAGTCTTGCGCCGTCGGGTCGGATCCTGGTGATCGGGTTCACCGGCGGTGAGATCCCGACGGTCAAGGTCAACCGACTTCTGTTGAACAACGTCGACGTCGTGGGTGTGGGCTGGGGCGCATGGTGGATGAGCAGACCGGGTTACCTGAAGCAGCAGTGGGCCGAGGTCGAACCATTGCTGGCCTCGGGCAAGCTGACTGCGCCCGAGCCGTCGGTGTCCCCGCTCGAGAAGGCGGGCGAGGCAATTGCCTCCCTCGAAAATCGAACCGCCGCAGGCAAAGTGGTTCTGACGCTCGGCTAGTCAGGAAGATCGACCTCGCGGGCGTGCGCCAACGCGGCCACTTCCGCGGGGAAGACGTTCTTGAAGACGAACGGATCGGTTCCGAGCGCCCAGTTCGGGGCCAGTTCGATCGCGTAGCGCTCGAAGTATCCGAGTTGCTTGCCCACCAGGATCAACTCCTCCGGGCTCGAGGTTCGGTAATGCTGCCCCATGCCCACGAGCGCCTTGATGAAATCGGTCAAGCTGAAGTGCGCCAACGTATCCGAGAGCATCGGTGCGAACACGGACTGCAGAATCGAGCCGACCTCGGCGTCCGTGCCGACATCCTCGGAGATGATGCCGAGCCGTTTGACACTGCCGGCAAGCCGAGTGAAGTCTCCGTCGATCACGGTGGCGTGAAAGAGATCCTGCAGCAGCGAGCGCCACTGCTCGTCGAGTTCGCCCATGACGCCGAAATCGAGAAACGAGACCCGCCCGTCGTCGAGCACCCAGACGTTTCCTGCATGGACGTCACCATGGAAAAGCCCATGCAGGACAAGGGCTTCCATCCATACCTTGGCGGCCCTGCGGACGATCAACTCGGATTGCTCGCTGGGGGTGCACTGATCCAGCGGGTATCCGCGCATACGTTCCATGCAGATGACCCGGCCGCCGCAGTACTCCGCAATCACCTCGGGCGCCGTCACGAAGGTGTTGTCGCCGAAAGCGGAGATCGCGGCCCGAAACGACGCCTGTCGCCGTGCTTCGACGACGCTGTCCAACTCTGCGAACGTCGCGGCGTGTAGATCGACGATGATGGCGGAGGCGTTGGCAGTCTCGAAGAAGGCGATGTACTTCTCCAATGCCCGAGCGAAGACGTAGGCGATGCGGAGATCGATCTTCATGCGGTGGTAGATGCCCCGGCGCTGAACCTTCATGACAGCTTCGCGGCCATCGTTCAGCACGCAGAGATGCACCTGGGCGACAGAAGCAGACGACAGCGGCACGTCGTCGAACCGGGCGAACAGGTCCTCGACGCTACGCCCGAGGTCTGCTTCGATGATCGCTCTCGCCTGCGCCCCCGGGAACGGAGGTACCTCGTCGAGGCAGCGCAAACAGGTATTGGCCAGTACCTTCGGGAAGAGTCCAGGTGAGGACCCCATCAGCTGACCGACCTTGACGAACGTCGGTCCGAGTACGAAGAACGCGTCGACAACCCCGTCGGAGGCATGCGCTGCCCAGCCGCGGCGGGGCCGAAAGGTCCACTTGCCCAGCGCCAGAATCTGATAGGAGAGCAGAACAGCAGCGATCACGACGAGACGCAGAAGTTCACGAATCCCGATCTGGCGCAGCGGCGGAGCGAGACTCTTGCTCATCGAACCACTCGACAGACTGCTCGGGAGGGCCGGACGTGACGCACCACCTCGCGGCGGTCTGCAGGTACTCGTGCCACAGTTGCTCCTCGAAGGCGTGTTCCGCATGCAAGCCGCGTGTCGAACGGGTCCGACTGTACCCACCTGTACGACGACCGTTTCCCAGCCCTGAGGAGTACGACATTCCACGTAGGAACGCACGCGCTGCAGGACTGCTCTTCGCCTTCGCCTCGATGCAATATCTGCTGCTCGAGGCGTTGACAGCCTCAAAATCCGAGGGCTACCGGTACGCCTATGACACCGTCAGCGATCTCGGGGTGCCGACGACATCGGACACCTCGTGGCTGATGAACGTCGCATTCTGCGTGTCCGCGATCTCCGTGCTGGCTGCGGGCATCTGTTCGGCATCGCTGCTCGGACGTCGGCGATGGGCGTATCTCGGTGCCATATCCGCATACGCCCTCGGCAGCGTGCTCGTCGCACTCGTACATGCCGGTGACGGAAAAGCACACATCATCGGTGCTGTACTGGCGATCGGCGCCGGAAACATTATTGCCCTGCTTGTCGGCACGGGCGTTCCAACCTGCCCGCGTTGGTACTCGAAGGGCAGCATCGGATTGGGCGTGCTCGGGTTCGTCGCATCCGGTCTACTGATCGCCGGTGTCGGCCCCGTGGGTGTGATGGAGCGCGCGTCGATCTACACGTTCACCGGTTGGGAGCTGCTCACCGCAGCAGCGGTCGGGATGGTCGTTGCGCGCACGAAGCGATAGCGGTTCGCTTTACACCGTTCCCCGAGCGAACCATGCGCGCGCTTCCACCGTGAAGGGCTGCTCTGGGCGATCGAAGGTATTCAGGCAGGCCAGTCGAAGGGCTGCGCGACCGCTGACGTCGAGCGTCTCGAGGTAGGCACCATGAGGGCCGATACCGAGGGTGAACGGCTCCCACCAGTCGTCGAAGTTCGCGTACGAGGCACTGGCCGTGAGCGCGCCGTCCTCGACATCGCTGAGGCCGGCCTCGCGAAACACCGCAGCAATCTCGCCCGCGGTGTCGCCGGTCAGCTTCATTCTCTCGCTGACAGTGGGGTCTGCGGCGACCATGAATTGGCCGAGGATCCGCATGGCCGGCATTCCCCTGCGGTCCCATTGACACGCTGCCACCGTCCCCCCAGGCCTGCTCACGCGGGACATTTCGCGCACACCGGCAACCGGGTCGCTCATGAAACCGATGACGAGACTTGCCAGCGCAGCATCGAACGAGTCCGTGTCGAAGGGCAGGCTCTCAGCGAAGCCCTCGCGGACATCGACTCCTGGATTGTCGGCCCGACAAGCCTTGACGAAAGGAACAGACGGATCGATTGCCGAGACACCTGACGCACCGACTCGCGACACCAGCTCACGCGTCAAACCTCCAGGACCGCAGCCGATGTCGACGACGCGCATGCCCGCCTCGACGGGGACTGCATCGGCGAATGCCGGTGCCAATGTCGGCAGATAGCGCCCGATCAGCCGGTCGTAGCCCGCCGCCGGAGCTGCGAACATCCGAGAAGTCTCCTCGCGCATAGCTCTCATCATCCGCCCGGACGTGGCATAAGAGCAATCACCTCGGCCGCTGAGTCGGTGGTTGACCTGGCGATTGGGAGATCCGCCCCGATGCATGTAATGTTTGTTTCACAACGACGCGGGGTGGAGCAGCTCGGTAGCTCGCTGGGCTCATAACCCAGAGGTCGCAGGTTCAAATCCTGTCCCCGCTACCAATGTTAAAAAAGAACCAGCACCTTCGGGTGCTGGTTCTTTTTGTTTGCATCTCTGCCGGTCAGGTCAACCTGAACTTGACGATGTCGGTGACGTTGTCGACAGCATCGACGAGTACCCGTAGTCGCTCGGACGGGCCCGGTGCCTCCAGCACGTCCTGACGGTCGGACTGCCCCATCGGAACCTGCGCGGCAAGGGTGAACAAGCGTTCGCCGGCCTCGGCGGGAAGAGTCGAGAACGTCGGATCAGGCGGTGGTGCAGCGCCTTCGACCCGTGCCAGGTTGCCGATCAACGCGTACAACTGAGAAATCTTGTTCTGCAGTGACTCGAAGTCGGATTCGGGTAGCGGTGTGGCGGCGTTCTCGTCGGCCCATACGCGAAGATCAGCGCGCGGGTACGGGTCGTCCTCCAGCCATGCGTCGACCCGAAGTCTTTCGCTGCCTACACATTCCACGTAATGCCTGCCGTCGCCGACCTCTTCGTGGGCGACAATATGAGCAGCCGTTGCAATATGGTGGCGGACATCTCCGCCTCCGGATTCTTTCCCACGCGCAATCAGCACGACCCCGAAACTGGGGTCCTCCATAGCGAGACAAGCGGCCAGGAGTTCGTGGTAACGCGGCTCGAAGATGTGCAGAGGAAGGCGCTCTCCAGGCAACAGCACGCTGCCGAGTGGAAACATCGGCCACAGCGACATCGTCAGTCCGACACTGTTGTTGTCGGTGCTGCCGTTGTCGGTGCTGCGTCGACCTCGGAGTTCGCGGTGAGAAACTCGTCGAGAACCCGGAAGAAAAGATCCGGCTCGTCCAGCTGTGGGAAATGTCCTGCATTGGAAAAGATCTCGACGCGGCTGTTCGGCACTTCCCGTCTGACGTTGTCGGCATGGGAGGCCGGAATCATGCGGTCCTTGCCACCCCAGATCAGTAGTGACGGAATCGATTCGAATTTCGCGAAGTGTTGCTTGGCACTGACCGTCTGACCACGCGGACCGACGACGGCGCGCGTCGAGGCAAGAAACGCCTCGCGGGCCTGTTTGTCGGACACCGACTTGAACGAGCGCCACGTTTCCGCCATGCTCGCGCCCGGCCGTACCGGAAGCCCCCACTTGTTCAACTGCCCGATGACGCTCTCCGCGTTCCTGCGCACCCAATCGGACGCCAGTACCGGAAGAACGAGCTCACTGCCGGGCAAGGTGGCGGCTTTGAGCAGCAGGCTCACTTCGGTGCCGAGGCCGCCGCTGCTGACAAGCACCAGCCGCTCGACCAATCCCGGGAACAAGTAGACGGTCTGCATCACGATCCCGCCGCCCAGCGAATGGCCGACCATCGGTGCAGACTCGATGTTCAGATGTTCGAGCAGATCGCGGATAGTCGCAGCATGCGAGCTGAGCGAATAGTCTCCGGACGGCTTGTCGGATCGGCCGTGGCCGAACAGATCGGGCGCGATGACACGGTGCCGCTCCGACAGGCGTTCGATTTGGCCTGCCCAAGATTCGTGCGATCCCAACAGGCCATGGACCAGCACGACCGGTGGACCGTCGCCGACGTCCACGTAGCGAAGTACGTCCTTGTGCAGTTCGACCGAGTTCAGTGGGTAACGCGGTGAGTCCTTGTTCATGGGTCGAGAGCCTCCCGGCTGCGTTGCGACAGCGTCGAAAACCAACGTACGCGGTTCGGGGGATCTAGGACAGCTCATCGAGTCCTGGCTCACGCGATAAGGCTCTGCCGAGGAGTGGTAGCTATCACGATGACTGGCGATGGACGTCATCAGCGGTCTGCGGCCTCGGTGCCGCACTATCGAGTCGGTCATCTGTGATCTGTCCGTTCCCGCCGCCTGCGCCTGTGCAATGCGTCGTCGATGATGTCGGCAACTCGGGCGACGATAGGTTCACGAACCATGTCGATGTGATTGCCAGGAACTTCACTGATGACGAGATCGCCCGTCGCCAACGTTTCCCAGGAGCGTCGATCGGACGTGTTCTCACCCGTCACGACGACAGTGACCGGGCCGCTCCACGGCTTCGGTCGATGAGCGTGGAGTGCTCTGGAACCGATGATGCCGAATGCCAGCCAACGTTCGGTGGTCGGAAACCGAACCAACCCCGCAAGAGCCACCGATACTGCCCGGCGAGCGAGCGTGCCGAGACAGGATTTACGGTGCGGTGCTCTGTCGGGAGCCGCTTCCAAATCGGGGTTACCCTCCGACAGCTTGTCCAACATCGTTCGGTACAGGCGAGGGTCGAGCAGTATCAGCTCGGCGACTATGTCACCGTCCGATTCGAGAATGTGAGCCATATCGAGGGCAATCCACGCCCCGAGCGAATGTCCGACCAGTAGATACGGTCCCTGTGGCTGAATCCGGCGGATCTCGCGGACGTATCGACGCGCGGCGCGGCTGATGCTGCGATCCGGAAGTGCCCTTCTTCCAAGACCTTTGGCTTGTATCGCGTACACAGGGCGGTCGTGGTCCAGGTGATTGGCCAGCGGAATGAGTCCGACTGCCGGTACGCCCGCCCCCGCGATGACGAAGAGAGGAGCCGCCGAACCTTCGCTCCGCAGTGGAACCACGACTCCATCGTGTGACGACCTTGCGGTGTCCCGATCGACATCGGCGAGCTTGGTATCGACAGTCCGGGCCAAGCTCCGGATGTTCATCGCTTGCGCGAGTTCCTCCGTGGAGATCTCGACGTGGAAGGACTGTCGCACTCCCACCACGATCGTGGTCAAAGCAAGTGAGGTGGCACCCAGCGCGGCAAAATCTGCGTCGCGATCGATCTCGTCCAGCCCTAGTTCTTGTTGAACGATCTTACCGATCCACCTTTCGGTGGGACCATCGAAAGCGTTGTCGGAAGCGGACTCCGGCAAATGTTCGGAATCGAAGAGCTTCGAACGATCGACCTTCCCTCGTTCGTTCCGGTCGATCCTGTCCACCCGGGTGATGTGCGTGGGGACCGTCCATTCCGGCAAGTCTCTGCGAAGCGCATCACGCACGGCGGCTACAGGAGATCGATCGGAGACGAAATATGCGACGAGTTCCTTGCCCGATTCGACATCGCGTGCAACGACCGTGGCGTCGTCCACACCGTCGACAGAGCGAAGTGCGGCTTCGACTTCCGTGGGATCCACCAGGTAACCCGACACTTTGATCACATCATCGACTCGACCCACGAGGTGCAGAACCCCGAACCGATCGATGCGACCTACATCTCCGGTGAGGTATCGGTGCCTCGCGTCGTGAGTACTGAAACGCGAGCGCGTCAACTCTTCCAGCCCTAGATATCCATCAGCCGACATCGGCGCCGAGATCCGAATTTCGCCGATCTCACCCAGCTTCCGCGTCCGCCCGCCCGCTCCGACGATTTCCACGATCTTTCCGTGCGGGCTGCACCCGGCAGGAATGAACCCGTGGGGAAGAGCCTGATCCGCGCTGTAGGAAGTGTAGGCGACTACACCGGATTCGGTTGTGGCGTACCAGTTGACGAAGGTTGCATCAGTACCGAGCGCGGACCGAAAGAAGCGTACGTCGGAGGAGTGAAGTGCTTCGCCGTATGTGGTGACGACGCGAAGAGACGGGATTGTGTTCTCGGGTACCGCGCCTACGAGAGAAGGGGGCACGTTGGAGGTGGGTAGCGTCGTGCGCACGCTACCCACCAGTGAAGGCGAGCAATGCAAAGTCGTGATGGAGCACCTCTCGATCCATGTCGCCAGCTGCTCCGCGTGGAAAGCTCGTGGATCGCGACAATGCACCTGTGCGCCACTGAGAAGACCTGCCAACAGGGTGTTGATGCCGGCACTGAAACTCACTGGAAGTACATTCCCCACACGGTCACGTGGTCTGAGCGCCAGGGCCGAGCTGACTTCGTACGCTTTGCTCAGGCACATCCGGTGACTGAGCAGCACTCCCTTGGGAACGCCAGTCGATCCGGAAGTGAATGCGATCATCGCAATGCGATCCCCGGTCACCGTCGGGAGCGGCGCAGCCGAGTCCTCGGCCTCGGAGATGTCGGCACTGTCCATCCGCAGCGCGGATGCCTGCTCGACGATGTGCTGCCGTCGAGCCTCGGGCAGATTCGAGTCGAGAGGTACCAGTGAACGCCCCGACGCGATGACCGCAAGCATCAACGTGATCGACTCGGTGGTGCTGCGCCCGACCACCGCGATGGGACTTCGATCGACCTGGGTCAGGTGCGCAATCTTGCGGGCCACCGCATAGGTCCGGTGCAGAAGCTGATCGAAGGTGAGCACGCCGTCTTCGGCGACCAGAGCCGTCGCGTCGGGCAGCGCGTGGGCGACCTCGCACAACCGATCCAACAGTGTGTCCCGCAGATCGGGTTTGCACATGGGCGCTAGCTCGGAGTGTGGGGACGTGTCGGTCGGATGAAGCGACATGCCCCCCCTTGCAGTGCCACAGCCCATTCGGGTCTTGACTAGAAACCGTCTTCGAGTCTGTTTACGCGCTACAAGGTAACCCCAGGGTCGTTTTATGCGCAACCCTTACGGAATTGTTACTTTCCCCAAGTCGGTGGGCACCCCACGATCACGCGTCTGCAATGGCCTCCAACGGGCGTGTGCGCGCTGCTCTGGCTGCAGGCCAGAGGGCCGCACCGACTCCGACGATCGCAGACCCGATCAGCATCCCGATGACCTGTCCCCACGGAACCGTCATGACCCCGAGGCCTTCGTCGCGAAGAGTTCGCACGAAACCCCAGCCGAACACTATTCCGAGGACCAGCCCGACGATGGCACCGAACAGCGCTATCAAGAGGGATTCGAGATAGATGGTGCGACGCACCTGCGCACGCTGCATCCCCACAGCACGCAACATCCCGATCTCTCGACGGCGTTCGACCACGGAGAGAGCGAGGGTGTTGATGATGCCGAGAATCGCGATCACGACTGCCAACGCGAGGAGCCCGTAGAGAACTGCGAGCAGAGTATCGATCTGTTGGCTCTGGCTGCCCTTGAATTGCTCGCGATCCTGTACCTGTACGACGACGAACGGCTTCGTCGACGCCTCGAGGTCGCTGCGTAGGACATCGAGATCGGTACCGGCGGCCGCACCGACGAGAACCACGATGTCCGAACGTACGATGCTCGGGGTCACCTGCTCGTAGACGCTCTCGGATACGAGCCAGTCACCTACCAAAGGGCTGTCCTCGTAGATGCTGGTCACGGTCACTGGGACGCGAACACCGTCGAACGAGTCCAAGTCCACCACTGTCCCCAGCTGCCAGTTCTTCTCACTCGACGCCGACTGCGAGACAGCGATGCTGTTGCCGGAGAGTTCTGGATCGCCCTCGACAACTTTTCGATCGAACAAGCCGTCGGGACTTCCGTCGAGAGCAACTCCGAAAGTGGATTCACCGGAGATGTTCACCTGTACCGGGTGCAGAATCGCCACCTTGTCCACCCCGGGGGTGTTACGGGCGGCTTGTCCTGCCCCGACGGGAACACCGATGGCCTGAGGTCCACTCAGGATGTAGTCCGCCTCGATTCCAGTGTCGACGAGCGCGTCCACACTGGCCTTCGCCGACGCACCGAGTACGCCGATGACGGAAACGAGCATCAGACCGAGCATCAGAGCGAAGGCAGTTGCTGCCGTGCGGCGGGGGTTGCGGACCGAGTTGGTTCGTGCGAGACGGCCGATCGCACCGAAGGGCCGAGTGAGCACCGATCCCAAGGCGCCGACGATCGGACGCGAGAGTGACGGCGCGGCCAGCGCGACGGCGATGATGACGGCGACGGCTCCGACTCCCACGGTGCCCGCAGCTGCTCCACCTGTCGATTGCGCGCCCACGACGAGTGCGACCGCGCCGAGTACACCGATCACGATCCCGATGATCGTGCGCGTGCGAAGACTGTCACCCGCAGAGGCGAACTCTTCTCGCATGGCCGCGATCGGCGGGATCTTGGCGGCACGACGGGCCGGCGCGTAGGCGCTCAGTACCGTCACCACGATCCCGACGAGGAAGGCCACCAGGACGGTTCTCGGTTCGAGAGCAAGTGCGCCCGAGGGTAATCCGACGTCGAAGGCATTGAGCAGAGCGCGCAGGCCGTAGGCGAGCCCTACGCCGCCGGCGAATCCCAATGCGCTACCGATGACTCCGACGATGAGCGCTTCGAGCACTACCGAGCGGCTGACCTGGCCGCGGCTTGCGCCGATTGCACGGAGTAATGCGAGTTCACGGACCCGTTGCGCCACGATCATCGAGAAGGTGTTGTAGATGATGAACGTGCCGACGAGCAGGGCGATGCCGCCGAATGCCAGTAAGAAGTAGTTCACGAAGGACAACGCGGACTCGATCTCGTCCTGGGCCTCGGCGCGTACCTCGTCTGCTGTCTGCACCTTCGCATCCGGAAGTGCGGCGGCGATCTCTTCGCGTAGGTCGGCCTGGGTCATGCCCTTTGCCGCGAGATCGCGACCTGCGACGTCGTAGTACTGGACATGTGAGCCGTCCGAGAACAGCTCGTTCGCTTGGCTCTGCAGGAACTGGACTCCGATATAACCGCCGGATTCGGCTGCGGTGTCGTAGATTCCGGTCACCGTGACATCGACCGTGCCCTTGGACGGGATGAGGACCTGCGTCGAGTCCCCGACGGTGAGGCCGGACCTCTCTGCGCCACCCTCGTTGATCGCGACTTCACCGGGGGCAGCGGGCGCAACGCCGGAGAGGAAGTCTTCTTTCGCTCCGAGTCGCTGTTCATCGGGGATGTAGGCCTCCCCGATGGTGGGCGCACCGCCGGACTGGACGGTCGTTCCGGACTTGTCGAGAACGACGATCTGCCCACCGACGTAGGGCATCACCGCGGCCACGTTCGGTAGAGCCGCGATGGTCGCGGCATCCTGGGTGGGGACTCCGCTCGAGCCGACTTCCTCCGCACTGACCCGAACATCCGCACCTGCCGCGGTGTCGGAGAAGATCGAGGAGAACGTGCGCTGCAAGGTGTCGGTGAACACGAACGAACCGGCGACGAAGGCCGTTCCGAGTACGACCGACAGGACTGTAAGTGCAAGACGAACTTTGTGTGCGGCAAGATTTCTCAGGGAAACCTTGCGCATGGGATTGGCGGCCATGATCAGACCGTCTCCAGCTGCTTCATGCGGTCGAGGACCGTCTCGGCGGTCGGATTCGCCAGTTGATCGATGACAGCGCCGTCGGCCAGAAACACGACGCGGTCCGCGTAGCTTGCCGCGCGCGGATCGTGGGTGACGATCACTACCGTCTGATCGAATTCGTCGGCCGCGGCGCGCAGAATGCTCAACACCTCCCCGGACGAACGCGAGTCCAAGTTGCCGGTCGGCTCGTCGCCGAAGACGATGTCGGGTCGGCCTGCGAGTGCTCGCGCGCAGGCGACTCGCTGCTGCTGTCCTCCCGAGAGTTCGCTCGGACGATGATCGAGACGATCGCCGATCCCGAGTTTTCTCACTACGGTGTCCAACCATTCCTTGTCCGGCGTGCGGCCGGCGATGTCGAGCGGGAGGGTGATGTTCTCCAGTGCCGTCAGGGTGGGGACGAGGTTGAACGACTGGAACACGAAACCGATTCGATCTCTGCGCAATCCGGTCATCTGCTTGTCGGTCAGATCGGTCAGTTCGGTGTCACCGATCGTCACGGTCCCCGAAGTTGCGGAGTCCAGACCCGCGAGGCAGTGCATCAGAGTGGATTTTCCCGAACCGGAGGGGCCCATGATTGCCGTGAACTCGCCGCGCGCGAACTCCACGCTCACCTCGCGCAGAGCGTGGACTTGGGTATCCCCGGCGCCGTAGGTTTTGGTCAGGGCGATCGCGCTGGCGGCGATATCAGTCATAGTGTTCAGTCTTTCAGTGTTCGGGAGTCTTCACTATCGGGGGACACCCTGAGGTGCGCCCACCTACCATGGATACATGCGTATCGGGGCACACGTCCGCGACTCCGCCGACCCCATCGGTTCCGCGGAGACTTTCGGCGTCGATCTGGTTCAGCTTTTCCTCACCGATCCGCAGAAGTGGAACAAGCTCGAGCCCCACCCCCAGGGCGAGGATTTGAAATCCGGCAGCATCGACGTCGTGGTGCATTCGTCGTATGTCTTGAACGTGGCGAGCCTGAACAATCGGATCAGGATTCCTTCGCGTAAGGCAGTGATCGAGCAGTCTGCGGCCGCTGCCGAGATCGGCGCGATCGGTCTGGTCGTGCACGGCGGTCACGTGCGTGATGGTGAGGACACCACGAAAGGTGTCGAGAACTGGCGCAAGCTGTTCGAGCGCCAGCAGGATGTAGGGGGCTTCGGCGTGCCGATCTTCATCGAGAACACAGCAGGCGGAGATTTCGCCATGGCTCGCCATTTCGACGACATTGCGCGGTTGTGGGACGCCGTCGGCGAATTCGGTGCCGGTTTCTGTCTCGACACATGCCACGCTTGGGCGGGAGGCGAAGAGCTCGTCGGCGTCGTGGATCGGATCAAAGCCATCACGGGTCGAATAGACCTGGTGCACCTCAATAATTCGCGCGACGAGTTCGGCTCTGCGCGCGACCGGCATGCCAACCTAGCCGACGGAACGATCGATGCAGACGTGCTGGTCGCGGTCGCCGAGGCAGCAGGCGCTCCGGTGATCCTCGAAACACCCGCCGACGGTCTGGCCGAGGACGTTCGATTTCTGAAGAGCCTCTAGAGGAACATCGAGATCGTCTTCTCCCAGAAGCGTTCGAAGTCGTCGACGTCCGCGCAGGTGAAGACTCGGCTGTTCCAACGGAACTCGGTGTCCACCATCGTGACTCCGTCGATCTCGATGACGTCGCAGGTGACGGACAGGTTGTGGGTCAGCGGGTGACTGTCGTCGGGGAGAGCACTACCGGTGCCGTACTCGAACGAAATCTGAGCGCCTGCTCTTCGCACCAGTGCCGGAGTGCTCAGGACGTGCTTGGCGGTATCGAAGTCCAAGCCGTTGTTGGGGGCCGCGGCGACGCGTCGACGGACTTCGGAGGTGAGTGCGTCGACATGGCCGGTGGACGGGAGACGAACCGGGAAGAAACCGCGATCTTCGGACGCTGCGTCGAGATTGCCGAATCGGCCGGCTTCGATGTCGACGAGCACTCCGGAGGTGCAGTTGCGACAGCGATCGCTCTGCCACGAACCGACGGTGGCTGCGAGGACGGCAAGCAGGGTGGTGGCCGGTGGATGATGCTTACCCGCCCATTGCGTACGCGAGGTGGTGACGACCGAGGAATCGATCGTATCTATTCGGGGATCGGTGCGACGGCTTCCGAACGGCCGTTCTTCGGGAGTGAGAACTGCAACCCAGTAAGGAACCTGTGTCGCTGCGGACTGTGCTGTCACCGATTGCCTTCCGCTCAGTGTCGCCTAACCTAACTAATCTCACTGTAGCGAGATCAGGAACGATTGGCGAGAGGGGGTCAGCCCAGAAGCCGAGGAGCCGAAGCCGACGTCGGAAGATCCCCGTCGTTCACGCGGTCGAGTAGCTCTTGCGACCACACCAGAAGCCCGGCCACATCGAGTCCGTACGGCGGATCGACTTCGTAACCGACGATTCGGTCGTGGCCTTGTTCGAGCAGAGATCGAGCCCCCACGGCATTACCACGTAGGAGGTGCGTCAGGCCTACGGCGAGCTGAGCGAGACCCTGCCAGAGCATCTGCTCCGGTTCCGGTGAGTCCTTCCACGTTCCTTCGAGTATTTCGTGGGCATGGAAGGGCATGTCGGCATCGAGCAATTGTTGTGCTTTCGCGATGGACTCGAGCGGCGGAAGCCTGAGGTCCTCGGGAATCCGCTCGACGCCGACTTCATCGCGCGATAGCGGCCTTCCCAGACCGTCGCGGGGGCGTGCATTCGACGGTTTACCGTTGGCATCGCGTTCTCGTTCCGGCATGTGCGGTCACACCTTGCTGGTCGTCGTCACCGTTGGGGTTGTCACGGTCGGGTTCCTCGCTGTTACTGCAATCAGCGCGAGAAGCGCAATCGCGGAGACACCGACCATCGTCACCGATACTGCCACGGCATCGTTACCGAGAACACCGACTACCGGCGCGACTATGGCGCCGGAGCCGAACTGTGCAGCGCCAAGCAGTGCCGCAGCAGTTCCTGCGGCTTCACCGTGCCGGGACAGTGCCAGGGCAGGTGCGTTCGGCATGACGAATCCGACTGCCCCGAGGACGAACCACAGCGGGATCAGGAAGCCGAAGATTCCGCCGATGTCCGCGACTGCGAGGACGGTCATCACTGCGGCGGCGAGCACGCCCGCCGACAATGCGCTGATCACGATGCGTACGGGTGTGAAGTGGGCGAGGAGAACGACGTTGAGCTGTGAGGCACCGATCAGGGCAATCGCACCGAGCGCGAATACAACAGCGAACTGCTGCTCGTCGAGTTCGAATTGCTCCTGGAGCACGAACGACGAACCTGCGACGTAGGCGAACAGGGCGGACATCGCAAGAGCGGCAACAAGCACGAGTACGACGAACTGTCCGTCGCGCAGGAGGCCGCCGTAGGTGCGGACCACCGGCATGATGCCGCGACTGCGTCGCCGCTCGGGTGGCAGGGATTCACGAAGTGAGAACACGGCGAGGACGAGCAGGGCCACACCGAGCACGGATAGGACACCGAACACCCAGCGCCATGAGCCGGCAAGAAGAATTGCCCCACCCAGCGACGGCGCCAGGACAGGCGCAACGCCCATTACCAGCATCAGGCGGGACAGAACGGTTGCGGCGGCTCTACCGGTGAACAGATCGCGTACAACCGCCATTGCGACGACTGCAGCTGCCGCTGCGCCGAGGCCTTGCAGCCCACGAAAGAGACCGAGGACGGCGACGTTGGGAGCGACGACGCACAGCAGTGATGCGACGACGTGGACTGCTGTGCCGACAATGAGTGGCAGCCGGCGGCCGACGATGTCGGACAAAGGCCCGATGACGAGCTGGCCGAGGGCCAATCCGATCAGTGTTCCGGTCAGAGTGAGTTGCACTGCGGCCGAGGACGAGTTCAGGTCGTCGACGATTGCCGGCAGCGCGGGTAGATACATGTCGATGGTCAGCGGGCCCAGTGCGATGAGCGCACCGAGAACGAGAATGACCCTCAGCCGCTCGGATGATGTCGGCTCGGTGACCGCTGCTACGGGTGGGTCGACAGTGGTAGTTCGTTCCGGGGCTCGAGACACCCAAAGGTCAGCAACGAAGATGACCGATATGTTCCCGAGAGGGAAGCGTTGGGGCTAGAGTCCGCAATCGTGACCACGCCAGAGGACAGTCCGCGGCAGGCTATCGCCCGCGCGTACATCGATTCCTTGCTCTCCCACGATCCGAGCGCAGTGAAGTTCGCGCCCCACGCACGCCGCGTCGAAAACGGACTGACCACAGGATTCTCGGGCCCTGGGTTGATCAAGGCGCTCGGCAACGCGTTCTATTACCGCGCGATCATCGGGATCCGGAACATCGAACTCACCGAATCCGGCGACACGGTGCACTCGACCTTCCTTATCGATGCGGGATTGCGTGGCAGGCGGATGGTGACCGTCGCGGTCGAGGAAAGCTTCCTGATCCCGGACGGCACCATCCACCACATTCGCGCGAAGCTTCGGATCCCCCTCAGGCGGGCACGCGCAACTGCCTGAAAACCGGTGTCGAGCCCGCCTACGCGGACACAGCGGCAGACGTCGCGTCGAGTCGGGCAAGTTCGGCGGGCGACAAGGTCAGCGCCGGAGCAGCCATCAACGCGGGTAGCTGAGAGATTGTGCTCGCGCTCGCGATCGGCGCAGTGACAGTCGGCTGATGCAGCAGCCACGCGAGAGCGACGGTGGCGATCTCTTCCTCGTGATCGAAGGCGATCTCGCTCAACGCATCGACGACCTCGAGTCCCTTGTCGGTGAAGTAGCCCGTCGCGAGCCGCTTCCGGGGCTGGCCACCCTCTAAATCCTTGCGCACGCGGTATTTGCCGGTAAGAAACCCCGACGCCAAAGAGAAGTAAGGAAAGACCCCGAGATCGTTATCGGCGGCGAGCGGGGCAAGGTCGGATTCGTACGCGTCCCTGGTGACCAGGTTGTAATGCGGCTGCAGAGCGATCGGTGCTGCGAAATTATTCTCGCGTGCGACCTTCAACCACTCCTCGACGCGATCGGCCGAAAAATTGGAGATCGCGACGTACCGAACCTTGCCCTCTTCGATCAGCGAATCGAACGCTGCGAGCGTGTCGACGAGTGGAGCATCGCCGGAATCGGTATGGGCGAAGTAGACGTCGATGTGATCGCTCTGCAACCGCTTCAACGACGCCTCGGCCGCGGCCGCGATGTTCTTCGGTGTCAGTCCCTTGAACTCAGGATGCTGGCTGACCTTGGTTGCGATGACGACGTCGTCACGGTTGCCGCGGGCAGCAGTCCAGCTTCCGATGATGGTTTCGGACTCGCCACCGGAGTTGCCGTCGACGAACGCGGAGTACGAGTCGGCCGTGTCGATGAAATTTCCGCCGCCGGCGGAGAACGCCTCGAGAATCTCGAAGGAGGCGCTTTCATCACTGGTCCAGCCGAAAGTATTGCCACCGAGAGCCAGCGGAAAGATGTCGAGGTTCGAATGTCCGATTGTTGCCACCGAGTACTCCTTCAGTCGTCCAGAACTAACCGTGACGGGGAACACCGCCTCGGTGTCGGTTATTCCGCTCGCGCGGGCCAGCGCGGGTTGGGCGCAGCGGGGCGCGGGTGTGGAGCCGCTCGGGCAATTTACTCTCCGTGTTGGGATTCGAACCTCCTGCAGGGGGTTCGAATCCCAACAGGCGGAGCATTTGCGCAGAGACGGATCTTCCACGACGAACCCGGCCCGTTCACCCACGCGAAGCAGTCGGTCGGATACGCCTGCGGGCCACCGGGTGGCTGCCTTCAGTGACCGGAGTGGTCGACGAGCGACGTGCGAGGTCCGAACTTCGGTTTGACGGCCTTGCCGCTCACTGCAAGAAGGCGCACCGCCCGAAACCTATGCGGGGCAAGAGGTTCGAGATACTCGACCATGGCCGCATCGTCGAGAGGTCGACCCAGCAGCGACCAGCCCACCACGGCAGCCAAGTGATAATCACCCACGGACAACGCGTCGGGATCTCCGAACGCACGTTGCGCGACTTCGGCGGCGGTCCAGACGCCGACCCCTGGAATCGACCGCAGCCGACGCGTCGCATCTGGCGCGGTCATCGTCGCCGTTTCCTCGAGCCTGCCGGCCGACTGGGCGCAGCGAACGATGGTCTTCGACCTGGCCGGATCGACATTCGCCAGATGGAACTCCCACGACGGGATCATGCGCCACACCTCCGCCGTGGGTGGCACGAACATCGGCTTCGGCGTTGGCCCAGGGGCGCGCTCGCCGAACTTGGTGACGAGTCGGCGCCACGACGCGAATGCGGAAATTCCGTGCACACGCTGTTCCAGAATGGCCGGCACCAAAGCTTCCATGACAAGGCCGGTACGGCCCAGCCGGAGGTGCGGAAACTCCCGATGTGCCTGAATCAGCGTCGGATGTTCGGGCGCGAAATCCGACGCGTCGTCGTCATTTCCCAGCAGTGCGGGGAGCATGCCCGTGAATTCTGCGGCGCCTGCCCCCCATGCCTCGCTTCGAACGCGGTACCGAGAAAGTTGCGTCAATCGATATGAGAGAACGCCCGACTTCAAGCGTGAGGTTCGCCACACCGAGCCCGCTGAATCGCGTTCGAAAGTGGGGTCGCCTTTGCCTCGCCGAAGCGGGGAGAGCGTCATCGCCGCGTCCATCGGGTGCTCCGAAACGAACTCGGTCACGACCGAGTTCGCGGCGGTGTGGAGATCGGACGACAACATGTTCTGTCGAGCCTAGCGCTCAGAACCGACCGGCGACCGAAACGACGGTTCGGCCGGTGATCTGGCCTTCCCGGATCTTGTCGAGCGCGAACTGGACGTCGGTAACGGGAATCTCCGTCGTGAGCGCAGCGAGGTGGCGTGGACGCATATCGGACTCGAGTAGCTGCCAGATTGCCCGTCTACGCTCGATCGACAACTGCACGGAGTCGATGCCGAGCAGTGCGATCCCTCGCAGGATGAACGGAAGCACAGTCGTCGGGAGTCGAGTTCCTCCGGTCAAACCGCTCGCAGCCACCGCGCCGCCGTAACGTGTCGTGCTCAGGAGATGGGCGAGTGTCGTGCCACCGACGCAGTCCACCCCTGCGGCCCACTCTGCACGCCCCAGCGGCCGTGGTTGCGCATCCGGATCTTCCGGAATTCGCCCCATCACCGTGGACGCACCGAGGCTGGTCAGCAATGCGGCCGCCTCTTTCTTTCCAGTCGATGCATGAACTTCGAATCCGGCTCCCGCCAACAGATCCACACTGACAGTCCCCACTCCGCCGCTTGCGCCGGTCACCAGAACCGGGCCGTCCGACGGCGTGATGCCTCGATCGAGCAGAGCCGAGACGGACAAAGCTGCCGTGAATCCAGCTGTTCCGATCGCGGCCGCGTCACGGGTGGACAATGCGGTCAGGGGCACGACCCAATCCTCCGGTACGCGAGCAAATTCGGAGTAGCCACCATGTTGCGCGGTGCCGATGTCGTACCCGTGAGCGACCACGGATTGTCCGACAGTGAAGTCGCTGCTCGTGGAATCGACTACGGTTCCCGCGATATCGATTCCGGGAATGATCGGATATTCGCGTACGACGCCACCTTTCGGAGTGATCGCCAAAGCGTCCTTGAAGTTGACGGACGAATACTCCACAGCGATGGTGACAACACCCGATCGGTCGGCGTGTGTCGGTAGAAACGACTCGTCCACCGGTTCCGGAGCGAGCACGATCCCGTCGGATTGCCGGGCGACAAGAGCTTTGAACGAAGAGGGCACGGAGTTACTCACAAGAGACAATCCTTCCGGTATCGGTTGCGTACCCACCATATCCAATCCAGCGCGGCGCCTGTTGTTTGTCGGGGGACCGAAGTAGGGTCCTGTTTCGTGATCATTGTGAGTACGGACGGCTCGTGTCTGCGTAATCCGGGAGGCGCAATCGGGTGGGCTTGGGTCGATCACACCGGTCCCAGCAACTCCGGTGGCGAACCGTCGGGAACCAATCAGATCGCCGAGTTACGGGCTCTTCTCGAAGCAATTCTCGCCCATCCCGGCGATGAGCCGTTGTCCATCGAGTCGGACTCCCAGTACGCCATCAAGTGCGCCTCCGAATGGCTTCCCGGGTGGAAGCGAAAAGGGTGGATAACCTCTTCCGGTTCCCCTGTCAGCAACATCGAACTCATCAAGAGCATCGATGCCGCGATCACCGAGCGCACCGGGCCGGTCCGGTTCCGTTGGGTACGCGGACACGTCGGGAATCATTTCAACGAAGCCGCCGACGCACTCGCCGGTGAGGCTGCGCGTGCCGTCGCCGTTTCCGGAGCAGTTGCGACGCCCGCGAAAGCAGCGCCTGTGAAAGCCGTACCCGCGAAGGCTGCGCCTGCAAAGGTTGCACCGAGTGCTGCGAAGCCCCGGAGTAAGGCCGCCGAGCCGGTCGACGAAGTAGCGACGCTCTTCTAGCGATCGTCGCCGTCGTAGCTCAAGTAATTCATCGCTGTACAAAGCATGAATGCAAGGCTGGGGGCATCGAAAAGAAACTTCTGGAGGTTGGACCCATCCACGTTCACACCAGCGGCGAATAAATCATGAGACACCCGCTGCTGCTGTCGCCCCCGACCGCCGTCAGTAGTGGGTGTCTCACTCTATTTGTTCAGGCCAGCTCACTCGACCGGCTCACCGCCGTCGCTGGAACGCGGGCCGGGCTTATTAGGGCCAACCAGCCGTCCAAGGGCTACCTCTTGCCTGGCCGCTGGTCGAGAGGAATGCCCCACTGCTTGATTTGAGGTCGCCAGTGCGCTGAGTTCGCGGCCAGCGCAGTCGGTGGTGTGAGCTCGCGCGCGAAGTGTCGCAGCACCAAGAACAGCCCCACCGCATAAAGCGCCGAGAGCGCATTGCCCAAGAGGAGCGTCTGGATCACCTCGCCCATTGGGCCATAGTCGACCGGGGCATCCGATCCCCCGGCACCGACTCCATCTTGCAAAGAGTGCAGCGCCGCGGCCAATGCCCAGCCGCCCAGTCCAGCGATGGTGAACAGGTGAGTGGATCGATAGGCCGCCAGCCAAATTATCGCGGCCGCTATTGCCGTGAACAGGGGATGCGCTATCTCGGCAAGGGGGCGGATCCCCGACATCACCAGTGCCGAGTTGGTACGGGTGATGGGACCGCGTGAGAATCCGGGCGGGTCGCTCCCGTCCAAGCCCGGCCATCCCATTCGCCGGCGACCACGGGGCGTGTCGTTGGATACCAGGGGGGCGTGACTGCTTCGACCCTTACCGGCGAAGTGGCATGGCCATTTATCTCGTTCAACGAACTCTCCCGTCGGCGCGGAGAGGCACCGGTCATCTCGCCTCGAGAATAAGGATACGGACATCGGTACCCACTGCCGGGCACTGCAGCAAGTTGGACCCTCGAACGTGGTCAGGGCCGAGGAGGTGCATGACATGGCGGGCAAGTGCGGCAACGGGCGTCCGGTATCCGCGCAAATAAAAAAAACTGGAAGTACTCGCTGACGGTTTAGCGAAAGCAGGTTGTCGGTATTGGTGTACTCCTTAATTGCAAAAGACCCATCGAATCTGTCGCTCGAGACAATCGAATATGTGGACGGATGGTCTCTGCGCGGTGTACGAACGACCTTTGCTCCAAGACCTCTGAGTAATAAGTAATCATTTCGTCTCATTTTTTGCTGCGGGCTGGGATATCTTTTTCTGGAAATTCCCTTGACACCAGAGTGAAGGCAGTGGTCATGAAAAATTATTAGTGCTGGGCTTGGCATTTACGGCAGTGACGTTCATCGCTTCGTGTTCGAACGATGCGAGTAGTCCGAGCACCTCGACGTCGAGCGTGACATCCACCTCCGCGACATCCTCGACCCCCACCCCCTCGAAGTCGGCGGACCCGGCGGCTCCGGCGGTCCCGGCGGTCCCGGCGGTCCCGGTAGTTCCGGTAGTTCCGGCGCCAGGAGTGCAGGGTGCCGACGGATCCACAGGCAATCAACTTTCAGCGGGTTACTGCGCACAGAACGAAGACCCGGGCTGCCCAGCAGGAAGCTACGTCGGCCCGAATGCAATTCCCAATCCCTACGGATCCGATACCTATGTTCCTTGTGAGGGCACAATCTGTACCAACCCGGACCAGGGGGGCAAATACCGACCCCAATGGGCCTCCTGCGCCAGGATTGCCCGGGAGCGACACCGACAACTGCGACGGCACTATCTGCACCAATCCCAACAACGGGGGCAATTGAGCTTGCCTCCACCGCGGCGTTGCCACAGTCTTCGGGACGGCGACCACGCCACACTGCTTTGTTGGTTTCGGTAAAAACGCCGAGCCCCGATAACTCGCTCTTCGAAACTGTGTCGTCGGATCACCCATCCACCCTTCCACCGGCGGCGAATGAACAATGAGACACCCGCTGTTGCTGTCGCCCCCGACCGCCGTCAGCAGCGGGTGTCTCTCTAGTTTTCTGCGGCCAGCTCGCTCAGTCTGCTCGAGGTCCGCGCCAGATCGAGGCCGATACATCCAACTGTGAAGCTCACCAGCGGCACCGTGGCGTGAAAATGCGTCGGGACATCGGCGTCGTACAGCACGTCGATCAGGTTGCAGAAGCGCTGGATTGCATTCTCGTCCGCATCCCTCAGCGCCGGAATGTCGCGGACGGTCAGGGAGTCGAGTCCTTCGATCATCGCCAGATAGTCGCCCGTCGATCTGGGTTCGACGCAGAGTTCGGTGAACGACCATCCGGACGACGCGTCCACCATCGACCACGTGCCCGTCGAGAATCTGGTCGAGGAGATTCCTTCGGCTCGATAATCGAGCGGTCCATCGACTGCGATTACCTGCATTCGAGATTCCAGCAGCGCGATCGTGGGCGCAAATGCGTCGTGAAACAGTGGATTGGGCAACAGGCCTGCGGGCGGGTAGTTCGACGTCGCCACCATCGTGACCCCGCGAGTGAACAGTTCATCGAGCATGCGGGCGAGGAGCCTCGCGTCGCCGATATCGTGCACGTGCAATTCGTCGAAGCACAACACGGCTATGTCTCCCAGTAGTTCGTCCAGAGCCCGCTTCAGCGAGAATCCATGCCGAAAGTACGACGCGTGGAGGTCACGAAAGAAGCTGTGGAAGTGCACCCGCTTCGTGGCGATACCGGTGATGGATTCGACATAGCGGTCGAGGAGCCAGGTCTTTCCGCGCCCGGCGGGTCCCCAGAGGTAGACGCCTCGGATGTCTGCACTGGCGAGAACGTCGGCAGCGGCGGCTTGGGCATCGTCGAGTACGAACGACGAATCGAAGCCGGCGCGGGGAACTCCAGGTCTCATGAACCGAGACTCTACATATGTAGAGTCTCGGTTCATGGACCGTCGAACTGTGATTGCAGACGCAGCGATCTCGCTGATCGCACACTCTGGGATGCGTGCGCTGACGCACCGAGGGATCGACTCGGCACTCGAATTTCCTCCCGGCTCCACCTCGTACTACTTGCGCACCAAGCAGGATCTGATCGGCGCGGTGGTCGAACGAATCACGGAGTCATCACGGGCAGCGTTCGAACAAGTGAACTCCGGCGACCCCGTGGAAGTGACGGTTACCTATCTAGCAGATCTCCTGACCGAACGTGCGGATCAGCTGAGGGCACGGCATGCGCTGACCATCGATCCGACCGTCGAACCCGCGGCGCGCGAGCAATTGGCTCGATGTCTGTTCTCAGCCGAGGGAGCAACCGAACTGCTCGGCGAGGTCCGGCTAGGAGAGGGATTTCTCGCCCTGTGCGAAGGGCTCATCGCCGTTGCGTTGATGTGTGGGTACGACGGAGCACTTGGCTACGACACCGAGTCCCTACGCACCCCGGTAGCCAGGTATCTCAACGGCCCCGGGGCGTAGCGCGGCAGGAACTATTTGGTGAACGCCAACGATTGGACGATCTGCAGTCCGAGCGACTCATCGCCGAGGTATTCGATCCGGTCGACCGCAGCGGAAGCGTCGATCCGGCCCCCACACAGGCGGGTAAAATCTCCGGATGGAAGCACGATCGTGACCGTCGCGGGACCGGCCAGTTCTTCGACGACCTGTGCTCGCCCGGGGACGTCGACGTGTGCGCGGCGAGGCCGGCTACCGGTCAGGTCGAAGGTGACCGACGAGCCGTCGGGTGCTTTGCCTAGTTTGCCGACGATGTATCCGAGTCCTTGGACGATTTCGTCGACCGAGTAGTCGGCGGAGACGCTGTCCGTACCACCGGGTGTCCCGATGGCGTCGCGGATGTCCTGCTCGTGCATCCAGCAGTCGAACACCCGGATACGCATGAATCGTCCGTACGTCGCTTTTCCGGCAGGGGTCCACGACGGCGCGGCGAAATCCTCCTCCGACATCGCTTCGAGAGTCCGAGCGCGATCGCCCGTGACCGTCCGGAACCGTTCGATCAACTCGGCAGGGCTCAGCGGGCTGAACGACTGAATCCACTTCTCGTTGAGCACGCCTATGTCGTTGTGTACGTGCCCGAGTGCGCTGACGTCGATGTCGGATTCAGGAGGCGTGTGCCCGGCGAGCGAGAGTTCGGTGCCGATGATATGCGCGATCACATTGTGGACGCTCCAGCCCGGGCAGGGCGTGGAAGCAGCCCACTGGTCTTCGTCCAGTTCGCGCACCAGCGCGTCGATGGATGCCCACTCCTCGATCAGGGCCTTCACGATGCTGTCCTTGTCGATCACTGCGTGCTCCCGTTCGTTCGAGATTGTCCGGTCGGCCGGCTGTCGCGGTAGAAGTAATTGCTGCACAGGGGCGTTCGGCTACTTCCCGAAGTCGTACGTGATTCCGGTGAGTCTTTCGCTTGCGTGCCACAGCTTTTCGGCAAGCTCCGCGTCCTGAGCTTTGGACGATATTTTGGCAGGGCCGGGGACGCCCCTGGATTCGAACAACGAGCTCGGGCCGCTGTACGAGCCCGGTCCGCCGCTCTCGAGGGCATAAAGGGTGGGAAGAGCGCCTGCGCGTGCGGACTGGGATATGAACTTGAGCCCGATCGAAGCGGCGAGGGCTGCGATCTTCGAACTCCCCAAACCGTCCGGGCTGGTGTAGAGCGCAGTCTCGGAAATGCCCGGGTGCGCTGCATTGCTGGTGATCGTAATTCCCGCTCTGTCCAGTCTGCGTTGCAGTTCGAGAGCGAACAGTAGATTCGCGAGCTTCGAATTGGCATACATCCGCTGCGGTTGATAACCGTTGGTGGCTTGCAGGTCGTCGAAGTCCAACTTCGGCGCTTGCTTGTGTGCAACCGAGGAGACGGTGACGACCGTTGCGTGATCTGCTGCACGCAGATTCGGCAGCAGGTGGCCGGTCAATGCGAAGTGTCCCAGGTGGTTGGTTCCGAATTGGAGCTCGAAACCATCCTTGGTTTCCGCTCTCCTCGCAGGCATCATCACGCCCGCATTGTTGATCAGAACGTCGAGACTCTTCGGGGCGGACTCGGCGAACTCGCGGACCGAACCTAGGTCGGCGAGGTCGAGGTGTGCGGTGTCGACGGTACCTTCGGGTGCCTCCGCGGCGATCTTTTCCGCCGCCCTGTTCGCCTTGTCCAAGTTTCGGCAGGCCAACGTGATGTGGTCGCCCTGCTTGACCAGTTCGAGTGCTGTGAAGTAACCGATGCCGGTGTTTCCACCGGTGAGAATGACGTTTCGCTGCTTGTAGTCTGGCACGGCCACAGGTTACCTTCGGCGAATCGGATCTGCCTATGACCGAAATAGGCGCAGGGTCGACGTACCGCCGGTCGATTTACCGCCCGCTAGTTCCAGAGCACAGCCACAATCACATTCACAATCGCCAGTCCACCGGCAGCATGGACCAGGTTCACCACTGGCTCGGAGCGCTTCTGCCGGGCGCGGGCGATCTCGGCACAGGCGACGACGGCCAAGCCGACGAGCAACTTCACGCCGATCTTCCCCATGTTGTAGTCCTTGCCCAGAGAATCCACGCTCTCGCCTAATCCGACGAGGACGATGCCGGCCAAGAATGCGATCCGCGCGCCCCACACCATCACCTCGGTGATCCGCGGTGCCTTGATTACTGTGAGATACCCGCCCACGATGGCGGCCATTGCGACAAGGTGTACCAGCACCACGACGTTGTATACGAATTCCATGTCGTCACCCTATCGGTGACGACCAGCAATAATGAGCAGTCGACGCGATGTCGCATCATGACCGGTCAGGGCCGCAGCCGTTCTCTCTGTCTAGTGTGGAGAGATGTTCGTCAACTCAGCCGACACGTTTGTTGCCGACGCCCTCCGCGGCCTGGTGGCTTCCACCGGCGACATTGCCTGGCAACCCGATCCAGGATTTCTTTCCCGGCGCGACCGAATCCCGCAGGGACGGGTCGCGTTGCTGTCCGGCGGCGGATCAGGCCACGAACCGATGCACGCAGGCTTCATCGGCGAGGGGATGCTCACCGCAGTCTGCCCTGGACTGGTGTTCACCTCACCGAACGCACTGCAGGTGCATGAAGCGTCCAAGGCGATCAGTGCAGGCGGCGGTGTGTTGCACATCGTGAAGAACTACACCGGTGATGTGATGAACTTCCACATAGCTCGGGAGTTGTTGCGCGAGGACGGTATCGAGACGGATTTCGTCCTGGTCGACGACGACGTCGCGACCGAACGCTCCGATGGGGACGGTCCAGGTCGGCGCGGGACTGCAGCGACGGTCGTCGTCGAAAAGGTATGTGGTGCAGCGGCGCAACGGGGAGGCTCGCTCGATGCGGTTGCAGCGCTGGGTCGACGGGTGGTATCGAACTCGCGCAGCATGGCGGTGGCCCTGGGGCCGTGCACTCTTCCAGGTTCGGCTTCACCGTCGTTCGACCTGCCCGAAGACGAGATCGAATTGGGCATCGGTATCCACGGCGAGCGCGGAACGTCTCGTGTTCCGACGATGTCGGCGCGAGACATCGTCGCCGAGTTGGCGGGCGCCGTGGTGGCTTCGCTCGCGCTCGAACGCGGCGACACCGTGCTCGCATTCGTCAACGGTTTGGGTGGCACCCATCCACTGGAACTGCATCTACTGTTCGGCGAGCTGGCAGAGTACTTGTCGGACAAGGAAATAACTATAGCCCGCACCCTCGTCGGAAGCTTCGTGACGGCACTGAACATGGCAGGCGCGTCGATCACGCTCGTCCGTGTCGACGAGGAGATCCTTCGACTGTGGGACGCGCCGACATCTGCGCCCGGGTGGCCCAATACGCCGCAATCGGAGTACCGCGGTGTCGGCGAGCGAGGCAGCTTCGGCCCGAGCTTCATCCCTAGCGTAACGAGCAGTGACACAAGTGTATTCGTCGGCAAGTGGATATCGAGTTGGGTGCGGCGCGTACTCGACGAAGAGCCGGCATTGACAGATTTGGACCGGAAAGCCGGGGATGGGGACTTCGGAACCAACATGGTGGCCGCGCTCCATCGACTCGATCTCGACAGCATCCGCGAAGAACTTCCTGCTGCAACGGTATTCGAGGCAGTGTCCGAGGCATACCTGGGTCACGCGGGCGGAACGTCCGGCGCACTGTTCGGGTTATGGTTTCGGCAGTTCTACCGTGAACTCGGTGAGACCATAGACCTCGACGCCATCGTGCGCGCCGCACGGAACGGACTGGACAGCATCACCGAACTCGGCGGCGCACAGGTCGGCGACAAGACGATGGTCGACGCCATCGCTCCTGCCGTGGCAGCGTTGGAAGAGGCAACGTCACTGGTAACCGGATTCCATGCGGCCGCCGTAGCTGCCAAGGAAGGTGCCGCATCCACCAGCGAATTGACGGCGAACCGTGGCCGCGCGTCGTATGTCGGCGAGGCGGCCCGCGGTGTCACCGACCCGGGCGCGCTGGTGATGGCGTGGTACTTCGAGGCAGCGTCGGACGCTGCAGAGTCAGTGCTCGCCCAGTGAGGAGAGAAACACTCGCGCCAGTGCTTCGAGGCCGGTTTGATCGTCGGTATCGAACCGATTCGGTCTCGGGCTGTCGAGGTCGAAGACTCCGATCAACTTGCCATCGTAGCTGAGCGGAACCACCAACTCCGATCGCGTGGAAGCATCACAGGCGATATGTCCGGGGAAGGCATGGACATCCTCTACACGCTGTGTCGTAAGGGTTGTCGCTGCGGCCCCGCACACTCCCTTGTCGAGCGCGATGCGCACACAGGCAGGCTGCCCCTGAAACGGTCCGACGACCAGCTCGACGCCGTCGTACAGGTAGAAACCGGCCCAGTTGACCTCGGGGAGCGCGTGATAGACCAGAGCCGAAATGTTGGCGGCATTGGCGATGCGATCCGACTCCCCGGACACCAGAGCTCGAGCCTGCTGTACCAATTGGGCGTACTGCTCGGCCTTGGTACCGGCAAGTGAGGTAGGAGTGAACGACATAGGCCGAAGTCTATTTCTTCGGAACCTTGCCTCTGGCACTGAGGCGACCTGCCGCGAATCCGACAGCGAACAGCACCAGCAGTATCAGCCACAGAGGTGAGGTTACGTTCAGCCAGAACAGCTCGATGGTGGTTCTGTACCGGTTCTGGGCGATGAATACCGCCGCGAGAATCACCAGGATGATGGATATCCAATGATTTCGGACGATGCCCAGTGCTCGATCTTTTCCCGACATACACCGGAAAGCTACCTTCTCAGAGCGACTTTCGGTGGCGAACCGCACACAGCTTTCACTTCACCGAACCCTGTCGCGGCCTACGCTCGCGCCGAGGACGATGAGGTATAGCGACATTCCCCCGACTTGAATCCGCTGCGCGATACCGAGTCCATACTCTCCGGGCAGGTTGTCGGCGATCAGCAACCACGCCGTCGCCACCGAGGTCACGATCAGAACTGCAGTGCCGGCAGCGCGCAGTAGCGGCATCGACCGGTACCGAAACGACGCTGACGTAAACGCGAGCATTGCGGTGAACACGGCAAACACGGCGATCGTGCTGGTGAGCGCGTGAATGTGGTGCAACTGTGGAAAGAGACCGCTCGGCTCGACAGGGCAGCTGGGGTCGTTCTCGGCCACACACCCGATCGGCAATTGAGAATCTGCGATCGTGGCAATCCCGAAAATGCCAAGGGCGATCCAGCCGAGAGTCGTGAGGCGGTGTGGTCGAATCCACCACAGTCCCAGGACCGCGGCGAGGACGAGGAGCAGCCCGGTGATCAGATCGGCCGTGCCGAAGAACTCCTTGTAAGGCTGATCCGCGGCATCGAGCTCACTGAGAAACGAGTGCGCCGGATCCAACCCCGTATCGAGGAAGAACTCCGCCACCCATGCCGAGTACAACAGCCCGGCGACTATCGAAATCACCATCAGCGTGGTGACTTTCCGGGGCGTCACTTCCGCCACCCTAGTTCTCCGGCCGCTTCGTCAAGCGCACGAGTAACCTTGTCTGCTGCGTCTCGGGCCGCCTCGTGCTCCCACACGCGTACGACGGTCCACCCCGCAGCAGCCAATCGGGCATCGGTATCACGGTCGCGGACCACGTTGGCGGCAAGTTTGTCGGTCCACCACAGCGCATTGTTGCGGGGTGAGGTGGCGTGAACAGGGCAGCTGTGCCAGAAACAACCGTCGACGTACACGGCCACTTTGCGTCGCGGGAACACGACGTCGGCACGCCGACGCACACCTTTCAGCGGAGCCCGATCGACGAAGTACCGCAGGCCGCGACGATGGAGTTCACGACGCAACGCAAGTTCGGGGTCCGTGTCGCGCCGGCGCTGCTTGCTCAGACGCGCACTGGTCGCGGCATCGGTGCGCGGGCGATCGGCCACGTGAACTAGCTGTCTTCGCTGTCTTCGGGTTCGGACCAGGTGGGCGCGAATCGGTTTCTGCGTTCGACCTCGCCGTGCACAAGAGCGACGAACTCTTCGAACGACAATGTCTGGGTGTCGGAAGGACGTCCATTCCGCGGTGGTGACTCGTCGACGTCGAAGAACCGGACCTCACCGCGATCGGGGCCGTCCGGCTCGTAGAGGCCGATGAACACCTTCTCGAACAGGTCGTAACGAGTGTCCTCGGCGCCCAGATCGACCCACATTTTCCCGGTCCCGCCGACGACCGGACGTTTTCCGCGGCCTGAGCGTTTGGACAGCGTCGTCACATGATGCGCGAACGAGGACTTGCCGATGTCGCTAGCCTTCGCCGGATCTCCGTCGTCACACGTCGACAGCGGCTCGAACATGACTGCGATCAGGACGCTGTACGGCTGGCGCTGATGCAACACCATCGCCTCACCGCGCAGTTCGTGGTCGTTTCGGACGATGTTCTTGGTCCAACGCCCCAACTTGCCGGTCCTCGGGCTGTAGTCCTGAAAGCTGTAGGTCTTGATCGACACACACAGAATCAGGCCCAGCGTCGGGTCGAGCGCCTTGACGTCGAGTCTTTTACGGCCTTTTGCGACGTCGACCTGCGCTTCCTGGCCCATCCCCATCGCGTCGGGAGTGATTCCCGGATAGTGGGGCCGCAACGCGTCGGCCACCGTCTGCGCGAGATGGTTCGACAAGCGTTGGGCGTAGTTCTTTTTGTCGCTGCGGTCTGCGCTCGGAGATGGCTTGGCCCCGGCCAACGTCAATGGCCGCGCCAGCGCGGGAGGGTCTGGAAACAAGTGATCGCTCATGCGGCGCGAGGTGTGGGGTGCCCGCCCATGCGGTCGAGGTGGCTCTCCACGTCGTCGAGGAAACCCGGAACGAATCGAAGGTTGCCCATTTTCGCGCGCTTGAGGAAGCCCGCGGTGGCCCTGGCGGACAGCAGCCGAGAGTCGTCGAGGAAGTCGCTGAGATTCTCGTACGGCTCGTGCACCGGCCAGGTGGATCGGTGGACTCGGAACGAAGAGCCGTTGCGGCCCCAGGCGGCCGTCGGCCAAGCCTGCCCCGGCAGAAGCGGGGTGTCCTCGGAGTCGTCGTGCGGCTGCGGCCGATCCAACTGCGAGGCGACCCACGACGCCATCCGCACACTGACCGCGTTGCCGACGAGCTTCCACCGATGGCCGGCCCGTACCCCGGGCAGCGACAGCGCGGGCGCCGTCCAATCGGGGTCGAAGCCCTGCAGGCGCTCGGCGCCGATGATGCCCGGCGTCACGATCTCCCCAGACGGCAACCGGATGGCAGGTGGACTGGCGATGCCGATCGAAGATCCGCCCTTGAGCGTCGGGACGGCATTGATCGCCCAACCGAGCCCACGGGTGCCCTCGGTCCAGTAGAAACCACACGGCTGCTCACTCGGGTCGCCCTCGGGCACGGGACCGGCGTCCTGCCCGAACAGCACCTCTCGCGGATCCTCGGTGCGCGAGGCCAGCATCAAAACACGCTGGCGCCGCTGCGGAAGCCCGAACGACCGAGCGTCGACGACGCGGTAGGCCCACATGTAGCCGAGATCGGACAACGCATCGGTGATGTGACGCATTGCCGCACCCCGGCTCAGTTGCAGCATGAAGGGGACATTTTCGATCAGGAGCCAACGCGGACCGTTGCGTCGTTTGACGAGCCGAAATACTTCGTCGACGAGCCCGGAACGAGACCCGGTGATACCCGCAGTCCGGCCGGCCTGAGACAGGTCCTGGCAAGGGAATCCCGCCGCGACCAACTCGGTGCCCGAAGGTAACGATCGCAACTTCGTCACGTCACCGTGCACTGGAGTATCGGGGAATCGAGCCCCGAGAACGGCCTGTGCCCCCGGGTCGATCTCGCACAGCAGTTCGGTCGACCACCCTTGCTCCGAAAGCCCCAACTCGAGCCCGCCGATCCCGGCGAACAGCCCGACCATCGATCGTGAACTCACGGGCACCCTTCTGTGGCTCTCGGAACTGATCGGACTCTTGAAACTGATCGAGAACAAAATTCATACAGAAGGTTACTCGAGACCTCCGACAGGTTAGGCCAGGCGCACGGTAAGGCGTACGAGGTCCCCGGCCGTGGAATGTGGCGGCCCGAAAATCGGTTGGTCGAAGGACTGTGGAGTGAAACCATTCCTCCAACAGTCCGAAGGAGTTTCGCAGTGTCCACGAGTGTGCTCGAGCCCGAGGTAGGGACGGTCCAGTCGTCGTCCTCGATTCCTGACGAACGCAGTTCGTTGGCCCGCTTTCTGCCGTTCATCGCACCGTATCGGTGGCATTTTTTCGTCTCGATTGCGGTGTCGTTGGTGGCGACTCTCACTGGATTGGCGATTCCACTGGTGATCCAGGGCATCATCGACGGCCCCATCACCGAGGGCAACGTGGCGGGCGTGTGGTGGCCTGCGGCATTGATCCTGCTGCTGGGCACCATCGATGCCGTGGGGATCTGGATTCGGCGCTATCTGGTGTCGGGGCCGTCGAGCCAGTTCGAAATTTCTGCACGGGCAACCGTCTTCGAGAAGTTGCAGCGGCTGTCGGTGTCCGCGCACGAAGGCTGGGAGTCCGGCCAGTTGCTCTCTCGCGCGATAGCGGACCTGTCGGCACTGAGACGGTTCGTCGCCTTCATCGGCCCCTTTTTGATCATCAACACGGTGACGCTGGTCGTCGGGCTGGGCGTTCTGTTCGTGCAGTCCTGGCAGCTCGGTCTCATCATGGCCGTGACAGCTGTTCCCCTGGTGATCATCTGCGCGCGGTTCGAGTCGCTCTATCGCGTTCTCGCGCGCGATGCGCAGGATCAGGCAGGCGACGTCACGACAACCGTCGAGGAATCCATTCAGGGCATCCGGGTGCTCAAGGCGTTCGGCCGGAGCGCGCATCTGGGTCGTCGGTTCCTTTCCGAAGCGGCGACGCTGCGGGGCACCGAACTGCGGAAAGTTCGATATCTCGCGATCTTGTGGTCGCTGATCGTCGGCATCCCTCCGCTCGGAATCGGGTTGATGCTCGCGTTCGGTACCTACTCGATCGTGGCGGGCACGATGACAGCAGGAATGTTGGTCGCGTCGATGGCCATCGTGTCTTTCCTGCTATGGCCGATCGAATCGTTCGGATTCCTGCTCGCCGAGCTGAACAATGCACGCACGGCCGCAGATCGTTACTGGGAAATCATGGACACACCCGAGACGATCGGCGAACCTGTTGCGCCGGTGCCGCTTCCGAAGGACGTGCATGGAACGTTGGCGTTCCATGGCGTCGGCTTCACGTTTCCCGACGCGTTGGCGCCGCTGCTGACCGATGTCGACTTCCGGATCGAACCGGGTGAGACGGTCGCGCTCGTCGGGGTGACGGGTAGTGGGAAGACGGCGCTGACCAATCTGGTGCCGCGACTGTACGACGTGACCGCGGGTGCGATCACCATCGACGGTATCGACATCAGGACGTTGGCACTCGAGGACCTGCGGTCGGTGGTGTCGGTGGCGTTCGAGGATCCGGTCCTGTTCTCGGCGAGCGTGCGCGAGAACATTGCGCTCGGTCGGCCGGAGGCATCGGATGCCGACGTCGAGGAAGCGTTGCAGATCGCTCATGCCGTCGAGTTCGTGGATCAGCTGCCCTGGGGGCTGGACACTCGAATCGGGGAACAGGGAATGAGCCTGTCCGGTGGGCAGCGTCAGCGATTGGCCCTTGCGCGGGCGGTGCTCGGCAAACCACGAATTCTGGTGCTCGACGACCCGCTTTCGGCCCTGGACGTCAACACCGAGGCTTCGGTTCAACACGATCTTCGACGCGTCCTGACTCTTTCCACGACGCTGCTGGTTGCGCATCGGCCGTCGACTGCGGCGCTCGCGGATCGGGTGTTGTATCTGGAGAACGGAAGAATTGTGGAACAGGGAACGCACGAACGACTCCTGGCGTCGTCGCCGAAGTACCGCCACGTCATGGGTTCGATTGATGGCTGAACCGCAGAAGGTAAGTGACTGGCGCGGCGTCGGCAACGAGGATTCCGATGTCGATTCGACGGGCAACCTGGTCCTGGCGGCGAGGTCTCGTCGACTGTTGGCGTCGTTGGTTCGGCCTTACAAGAAACAGGCGCTGCTGGCGCTGGCGGTCATCATCGTGGACAACCTGGCGTTCGTCGCCGGTCCACTGTTCATCGCGTACGCGCTCGACAACGGGATCTCCGCTGCACAGGACGGCCGCTGGATGCCGCTGGTGTGGACGGTGCTGGGCTACATCGGATTCGGCATTCTCGGTGCCATCACCACGTACACGTTCGAGATCGTGTCCGGGCGGCTCAGTCAATCGATCCTGTTCGATCTCCGTAAACGCGTATTCGTGCACGCGCAGCAGCTGAGCTTGTCGTTCCACGAGAACTACACCTCTGGCCGGCTCATATCGCGATTGACCAGCGACGTGGAGTCGCTACAGACCTTGCTCGAAAGTGCTTTGAACGACGCCCTGTCCGCGGTTCTGTCGATCGTCACCATCGCGGTCATTCTGGTGTATCTCGATGTGCCGCTTGCGCTTGTGGTGTTGGCAGGCTTCGTTCCGCTGGTGCTGGTGACGCGGTGGTCGCAGCGCAGGCAACGCACCGGTTATCGACGCACGCGGGTGGCGATCGCGAAGGTCGTCGTTCATTTCGTCGAGTCGATGGGTGGCATTCGTGCGGTGCAGGTCTTCCGGCGGGAGCAACGCAACGATGCGATCCTGGACGTCGAGGACCGTGAATATCGAGATGCGACGACGTCCGCGTTGCGCGGCATGGCGAGCTACACAGGCATCGTTCGGTGGCTCGGCAATCTCACGCTCGTGATCATCGTGGTATTCGGTAGCTATCGAGTGATCAACGGACACATGGATATCGGCGTGCTCGCAGCATACGTGCTGTATCTGCGCCGCTTCTACGGACCGTTGGACGAACTGGCGCAGGTGTTCAACTCGTATCAGTCCGCAGCAGCCGCACTCGAGAAGATCTCCGGAGTGCTCGAGGAGGAGCCGTCGGTGCAGATGCCGAAAGATCCGGTGTTGCTCCGCTCTGCGCAGGGGGACATCGACTTCGATCGTGTGCGGTTCGCGTACAACACGGATCGAGTGGTGCTGCCGGAATTCTCGTTGCACGTACCGGCCGGCCAGGTCGTGGCGATGGTCGGCGCAACCGGTGCAGGAAAGTCCACTCTCGCAAAGCTTCTCGCACGCTTCTACGATCCGACGGAGGGTACGGTCAGTCTCGACGGAGTGGACCTCCGCAGACTCGACGACGAGAACATGCGCGAGCACATCGTCATGGTGACCCAGGAGTCGTTCCTGTTCTCCGGCTCGGTCGCCGACAACATCAGACTCGGCAGGCCCACCGCCACCGACGAGGATGTGCGAGCAGCAGCGGATGCCGTCGGGCTCACGGAATTCATCGCCACACTTCCCGACGGAATCGACACCGACGTCCGCAAACGAGGGGGCAGGCTCAGTTCGGGGCAGCGGCAACTCGTCGCGTTCGCCCGAGTGTTCCTAGCCGCGCCAGCGGTGATCGTCCTCGACGAGGCGACCTCGAGCCTCGACATTCCGAGCGAGAGGTTGGTCCAGCGCGCCCTCGAAACAATTCTGCGGGGGCGGACCGCGTTGATCATCGCGCACCGCTTGTCGACAGTTGCGATCGCCGATCGCGTCCTGGTGATGGAGAACGGCAACATTGTCGAGGATGGGACTCCGGATCGACTCATTGCCCGGCAAGGCAGGTTCGCCGACCTGCACGACGCGTGGGAAACCAGCCTCGTCCAGTGAGTGCGCGTCCTCGGGCAGTGGTGATGGGTGAGATAGCTTGGCTGCGTGCAATTCAGTGCGTTCGAGGCCTATGCAGCCGAGGTGGGGCTGACCGCAGCGGTGACTCCCGAGGTGCACAACAGTGACTACGAGTCGGGCATTGCCCAGATCTGTGACGAGGCGTGGCATATCCGGACTGCGCGAAACACCCCGACCAAGCCTGGCGCTTTCGTCAGCTTTTGGCAGCGAGACACGGACGGAACGACGATGCCGTTCAGCGATGACGATCTCGCCGCGGGCCTGCTTGTCTTCGTGGAACAGTGGGGCCGACGCGGCGTGTTTCGGTTCACCTGCGCGCATCTTGCCGAACTTGCCATCACCTCAGGGAAGCGGCCGGGCAAGCGGGGGTTCCGGGTGTATCCGAGTTGGTGCGCAGGGCTGAATGCTCAGGCCACCGCCACGCAACGCGCGCAGGCGTCCGCGTTCGAGGAGTATTAGCTCCGGCTTGCCCTAGGTCCATGGCGTAATGGGCGGTTTCACCCACATGATCTTCTCGTCGGCATGCTTCGGCTCGGCCGCGGGGTGATTCGGGTTCGCGAGCGCCCACGCGCGCTTGGTGTCCACCAACTCGGCGGCGATGGTCCACGTCTCCATCGTGCTCGGTGGCGAAATGTCGGCTGCACGGGCGAGCTTGCGTCGAGAAGTGTCGGTCAGCCCGAGAAGCTCCTCGCCGTCGATGCCGCGTTCCCAGACAAAGCGTGCGAGGGCTGTCGCCTTGTCCCGTCTACTTTTCGCGGCCTGCTCGGAGTGCGCGAAATCGAAGTCACCTGCAGTCACGACGACAACCCTAGTGAAGGTGAGGAGTTTCGAACATCCGGTTCGATGTAATCGACACCACCACGAATATGCCTGAAATGTAGGATTACGACGCTTGAAACCGGCTGAAGTAGGAGTGCGTCAGCCGGACTCGGAGGAGAAAAGTCGCCACCGCTTGTTCTACAGGGGTCTCTGTCGCTTACCGTAGTCGGGTGACCACTCCAGCCCCGGGTGAACAACGCGTTTCCCCCCCAGCAAATACAAGTCCTTCCGCGGGTTCCACTCCAGACTCGAGAGGTTCGTCGACGCAGGCATTCCCCGCCGTCCTGACATGGCGGGCGCATGATGCTCCCCGCATGGAGTCGGTACGCGTCCAACTGAGCGGAAACCGCATCAAAGCAGCCGGCCGGATCATCGGCGGGGCCTGCGCGGAGCATCCCGCATTCAGCGCGTCGTACGACCTGGTGACCGACGAAAACGGCATCACTCGCAGGCTCTCGCTGCGAACATTCGTCGCGGGCGGCGAGAAACAGGCTTCGGTGAGTCGCGATGACGAGGGTTACTGGATGATCGAGAACTCGTCCAACCATCAGCGGTCCACCTACAACGGTGCGCTCGATGTCGACGTCGTGTTCAGCCCGTTCTTCAATACGCTGCCGATCCGTCGGCTCGAGTTGCACACCGATGCCTCCGACGTGCAGCTGCCCGTTATCTACGTCAACCTGCTCGACCTGTCCATCCAGCAAGCCGAACTCACCTACAGCAGTGGCGCCGACGGCATCCACGTCCTCTCACCGGTTTCGACATCCACGTTGAAGGTCGATTCCGACGGGTTCGTACTCGACTACCCGGGGCTTGCCGAGCGGATCTGACGGATCACTCCGCCTTTTCTTCCCGCGGAGCCGAATTTCTCACGCCACTGATCATCACCTGGTTCGATGCCGGTGATGTCGAATCGCTGGTGCTCCTCGTAGAGGGTGCGCGCTCGATGCCCGGCTGTCACAAGCGTGCGCGTCGACCCGTCCGTCGCCAGTTCTTCACGGGCCCGGGTCAGCACGTCGAGCGCTTCGTCGAGCGCGTCGGTGAGTGCGACGGAGTTCGCCTCGCACATCGCACGAACCAGAGCCGGTGCCGTCGACGCGACTCGTGTTCCGTCACGAAACGAACCTGCTGCCAGACTCAACGCCAGCGGGCTGCCGGAAGCTCCGACGAGGGCGAGCGTCTCGGCCAGGAGATGCGGAAGATGTGAGATCCGAGCGACAGCGCGGTCGTGCTCGCCGCTCTCGACGGGTACGACGACCGAACCGCAGTCGAGTGCCAGCGACGCCACCTCACGCCACACCTGCGGATCGACGCCGTCGTCGACGCCGACAACCCAGACTGCGTCGCGAAACAGTTCCGGATCGGCAGCGGACCAACCCGACTGGTCGGTGCCGGCCATCGGATGCCCGCCTACGTACCGCGAGGACAACCCCCATCGTGACACCGCCGCTGCTACCTCGGCTTTGACGCTGACGACGTCGGTGAGCGCATTGTTCGGCGCATGCTCTGCAATTGCGGCGAGGATTGCATCGACGGCGGGCATCGGGACCGCGATGACGATCAACGCACCGGCCTCGGCGGCACGGGTGAGTACCGCGGTCAGGTCGGTATCGGTGTCGTAGCCGGCTTCGGCGGAACCGGCGATCGCGTCAGCGGACCGGTTGTATCCCCATGCGATCCGACCACCTCGGACAGCAGCTTGCAGAACCGATCCACCGATCAGGCCGAGTCCGAGAACGCACACAGGAGCAGTAGTCATCAGAACAGATTGACACACCTCTCCCAACGGCCTCTTGACGGCGGACTTCATTTTCGGTGGTCCTCACGACTACCGTTGCGCGCATGGTTGCACAGCGCGGGAGCAACAACTCCGCCAAGGCGAAGAACGACGACGGTCCGGATGACAACAGTTACGACGACCTGGATGGCTTCGGCGTTGCCGTCGTCCGGGAAGACGGCAAGTGGAGAGTGACGCCGCTACCGATGTCGGCACTGACGTCGTTGTCGGCGGCGGAAACCGAACTACGGGAGATGCGCAGCTCGGGCGCAGTATTCGGGCTACTCGACATCGACGACGAGTTCTTTGTCATTCTTCGGCCCGCGCCGTCGGGCACGCATCTGCTGATCTCCGATGCCACCGCCGCGATCGACTACGATATCGCTGCAGAGGTGCTCGACGCACTCAACGTCGATATCCCGGATATCGACCCGGATGACCTCGATGACATCGAGCCCTGGGAAGAAGGCAATCTTGCGTTGCTGGCCGATCTAGGCCTGCCTGAGGCGGTCCTGGGCATTATCGTGGCCGAAACCGACCTCTATCCGGACGAGCAGCTCGGTTCGATCGCAGAGCGACTCGGCTTCCCCGACGAACTCGCGGCCGTGCTGGACAAGCTTCCTCGGTAGTCCGGCGTGGTCGACGAGGATCTGATTCGTGCGGCACTGGCCGCCGCGGGGGATGCGTCCGATCGTGACGTTCCGGTCGGCGCAGTGATCTTCGACGCCGACGGACGCGAACTGGCCCGTGCCGCGAATGCGCGCGAGTCCACCGGCGATCCGACGGCTCATGCCGAGATACTGGCGTTGCGGGCGGCCGCTGCTCTGCACGGCGATGGGTGGAGGCTCGAGGGGTGCACGCTGGCCGTGACCCTGGAACCCTGCACGATGTGTGCCGGAGCGCTGGTCCTTGCTCGTGTTGGAAGGGTGGTCTTCGGGGCGTGGGAACCGAAGACGGGCGCCGTCGGATCGCTGTGGGATGTCGTTCGAGACCGGCGGCTCACTCACCGACCGCAAGTCCGTGGTGGGATTCTCGAAGCGGAATGCGCTCTCATCCTGCGTGAATTCTTCGCCCGCGAACGCTTATGAACTTCTCATGTTTGACGCCCGCACCCACGGGATAAGCCCCTACAGACAAGGGGCGCGGCACCCGCGCTCGGTAACTCCATTGCCTAGGAGGCACTAATGGGACTCGACGACAAGATCTCGAACAAGACCGAGGATCTGGGCGGCAAGGCAAAGGAAGCTGCCGGTTCGGCCACCGGAAACAAGGACCTCGAGAACGAGGGCAAGGGCGATCAGGCCTCTTCCGCAGTCAAGGATGGCGCGGAGAAGGTCAAGGACGCGGCCTCCAATATCAAGGACAAGCTCACCGGACACTGATTCACCAACGCTGAGCTGGCGATTTAGTGTCGCGCCGCCACTGCGGTACAGTTTTCCGCGGTGGCGTGTCCGAGCGGCCTAAGGAGCGCGCCTCGAAAGCGCGTGACGGGTAACCCCCGTCCGAGGGTTCAAATCCCTCCGCCACCGCCAGAACTCCCCACCTGCATCTCGCAGGTGGGGAGTTTTTTTGTGCCTTCATCACCTGCAACCACGGTTCCCGAAATTGTTGGCACCAAGCGTCGGACTGCTCTACTATCCCTAGGGTGGCTAGCTAAATAGCTGTGCTGGCAAGGTTGGAGGAAATTCGATGGCACGCGCAGGGGTGACGCTTTCTCGCTTGACCGAGGTGGCGGCGGACATGGCCGACGAGATCGGTTTCCAGAACGTGACAGTGCTCGCCGTGGCACGCTCGTTCGGCGTCAAGGATGCGAGCCTGTACTCGCATATAAAGAACCTGCGAGATTTGCGCCAGCGGGTATCCGTGGCGTCGTTGTCCGAGCTCGCAGACCGTGTCTCCGACGCCTTGGCCGGCAGGGCGGGCAAGGACGCACTCGTCGCCTTCGCGAACGCCTACCGCGACTACGCCAGGGAGCATCCGGGTCGCTACGCTTCGACGCAATTCGAGCTCGACCCGGACGTGGCGGTGGCCAGTGATGCCCGACGGCATTCGGTCATGTCGCGTGCTGTCTTGCGTGCCTATGCTCTCGCCGAACCGGACGAGACCGATGCGGTCCGGCTGCTGGGCAGTACGTTTCACGGTTTCATCGCGCTCGAGGCTGCGGGCGGCTTCGCCTACACCCCGCGAGAATCCGAGGACTCGTGGACAAGGGTGCTCGACGTGCTTCACCACGCACTCGAACAATGGCCGACACTTACCAAGGAGTGATATCACCATGGACTCTGTCACCGAACAGGACATACGTGCATCGTTCGTCAATTGTTCCAAGGGCGACACGAAGCGCATGACCATTCCGCGTGACCTCGACGAAAAACGTTGGGAGGAGCTGGATTTCCTCGGATGGACCGATAGCTCGTATGCTGGCCGGGGCTATCTCGTCGTTCCTCGTCCAGCGGGTGTCATCGGCATCGCATTGCGTTACGAGACAACAGGATCCGATCGTGCGCAGATGTGCACGATCTGTACGACCACGCATTCGAGGGGAAACGTGTCGCTGATGACGGCGAAAAAAGTCGGTGAATCAGGTCGACGTGGCAACACTGTCGGCACGTACATGTGCACCGACCTCGCTTGCTCGCTGTACGCGAGAGGTAAGAAGACCCCCGCTCTGGGCAATCGATACCGCGAGAACCTCACTCCCGAAGAACGTGCGGAGCGAGTGCGGGAGAACATCGAACTGTTCGTCCGTCGTCTTTACGTCTGAGGACGGGTGAGCCCAGCGGTCGAAGCGCTTGAAAACGGCAGTTGCGTTCAGCAACTTGCGTTTCCAGCGGCGGTGAGTCCGCGCTCAATTTCCTGCTGATCCTCTACCGACACCGTCGACCAGCTCGGATTCGATTCCATTTTTCCTCTCATCCCCACGACGGACTGTTCCCGGCTAGCTGCGCCTGTCGACTCCAACGCATCGATCGCGGGAAGAAAACGCTGACAGATGTCGAGGTACAACGCTTCGCCATGCGGCATATCCGTTCCTTCCGGCGGTAGAGCCACATTCGCCTCCGGTGCCGGCAACGGCTCGGGGGATGTGGGCGGCGTCGCGAGCTGAGGTGAATTTGCTCCCTCGGGCACCGGCTCTGGGGACTGCTTCGGCGTCGCGACCGGTGGGCTATCCGCTGCGTCGGAGGGGCGGGCGGGAACCGAGGATGCAGTCGTAGCCGCCCTCGCTGTTGTGGAAGACGTCGCCGAGGTGGCCGGAGCCGATGCCTCGCTCGACGAGTTGGACGCCTCCGAACTGCAACCAGTGAGCGCAAGAACCGCGAACACGCCGACCCATATCATCCGCATCATGAGGAAAGTATGTACCAGGGGAGTGGCTCGATCAGTCCAGCGATGCAGCGTGTTCGGCGATGATATCGATCGACGTCGACCACGCCACGGACGTGGGATCGACGAAGTCATTATGCCCCAGGCCAGGCAGGATCTCGAGCTCGGCAGAATCTCCCGCCGACCGAGCGGCCTCGACGTACACCTTGCTTTGATTCACCGACACGGTAACGTCGCTGTCCCCGTGAATTGCGGTGACCGCGACGTCGGTCGGAAGGTGGTCGATCGGTGATGCGACGCGATATCGGTCGGGAACCTGATCGGGCATGCCGCCGAGGAATGCCGGGACGAACCTGTCGTTGCCGATGTTCGCTGCCCGCGCCATATCGAGGACACCGGCCATGATTGTCGCGCTGGCTGGACGGATGCGTGGCTGTGCCCCCGGCGCGGACGCGTCGAGTGTGTGCCGGCCGGCGATCCATGCCGCGAGTTGTCCGCCTGCGGAGTGCCCCGCAACCTGTACGCGGTCCAAGTCCAATCGACCACCGGCGGCTTCCTGAACGGTGTTCGCAAGTGCTTCGGTTGCGTTGTCGACGTCGGCGAGGGTGTCCCGCCAGTCGACACCGCGGCGATACTCGATGTTCCACACCGCGATTCCGCGATCGGCAATGGCCTGCGAAATGGGAGCGAAGTACGTCATGTCGTACTTCGCCTGCCAACCGCCGCCGTGGACCATGACTACAACGGGGAGTCCGTCGACGCCGTTGTCGGGGAGATAGAGGTCGCCGATGTTGTCTTTGTCCGCACCGTACGCAAGTCTGATCGGTGGATCGGACAGTGCTGGGACCAGCGCGGGCGACGGTGTTGGAAGTGCCTGCGGCGCTGGGGGCTGCTGGGTGGAGGTGCATCCGGAGAGAAGTGCGAGTGTCGTTATGCAAGTGAGGGTTCGGCCAAATCTCACTGACTACCACCGGTCCAAGCGAGGAGTTCATCGAGTGCCCAAGTGTTGATGATGCGTTCGGCCGGAACTCCCTGGTTCTCGGCTCGAATACATCCGTAACCCTGCCAATCCAATTGGCCCGGCGCATGGGCGTCGGTGTCGATGGAGAACAGGCAGTCGCGTTCGAGCGCGATGTCGATGAGCCGCTCTGGCGGGTCCTGGCGTTCTGGTCGAGCGTTGATCTCGACCGCAGTGCCGAACTGTTTACAGCCTTCGAACACCACCTCGGCGTCGAACTTCGATTCCGGTCGAGTGCCGCGCCCGCCCTCGACGAGCCTGCCGGTGCAGTGACCGAGCACATCGACGTGGGGGTTGGCTATTGCGTTGACCATCCGCCGCGTCATGGTGTCCGAGTCGGCACGAAGGTTCGAATGCACGCTTGCAACAACGATATCCAGCTCGGCGAGCAGCCCTTCGTCTTGGTCGAGGCTCCCGTCGTCGAGGATGTCCACCTCGATTCCGGTAAGGATAAGGAACGGTGCCAGTTGCTCGTTGAGTTCGGCGACGATGTCGAGTTGACGGCGCAAGCGCTCGGCCGTCAGTCCGTGCGCGACAGTGAGTCTCGGAGAATGGTCGGTCAGCGCGCAGTACTCGTGGCCGAGACTGCGCGCCGTACGCATCATCTCCTCGATCGGGCTTCCGCCGTCGGACCAGTTCGAATGGGTGTGCAGATCACCTCGCAGCGCGGCACGTAGATCGTTGTCACCGATCGGTTGGGCCTCGGCGCGCTTCTCCTCGAGATATTCGGGGACCTCTCCTGCGACGGCCTGCCGGATGATGAGGGAGGTCTTGGCGCCGATCCCCGGCAGAGCGGACCACGAGTCGGTTCTGTTGCGCTCCGAACGCGCAGCCTCGTCCAACGATTCCACGACGTCGGCTGCCCGTCGATATGCCTTGACGCGGTGCGTGTCCGCTCTGGAGCGTTCGAGCCAGTAAGCGATCTCGCGGAGTGCTTCGATCGGGTCCATGTCCCTATTGTCCAGTAGTCGCGTGCGGATCGACCAACGCGGCGTTCGGCTGCCAGTCGTACACCACCGAAGTGCGCAGCACGATGTCCTGCAACGATCGCCTGCGCACGTCGACAGCCGCCCACAACAGACCGAGAGCGAAAACGACACAGAGCACGGCTCGTAACGCCGCCAACGGCCACCGCAGCACTCTGTGACGAGGAGAGACCAACCGGACACCCATCAGAATTGCGCCGACCGTACGACCGGTCGTCGCCCAGCACAGCGTCAGATAGCCGATCGACAGCGCGAGGAAAACCGAAATCGACAGGAATGCCGCCGGAGACCGGAAGTTGAAGGACTGCGGACTGAACAACAGTTGCAGGAAGTGGGAGCCCACGTACACCGAGCCCATCAGCGCCCCGACCACGGCGAGATCTATGAACGCAGCAACTCCGCGCGTGACGATCCCGGCCGGCCGCATGTCCTCGAGTGACGGCTGCGGATGGCTCATGGAGTCGCCGGACCTGGATCGCGTGCGAACAGCCGTCCGACGAAGTGCGTCACCGCGTCGTCGGCCTGCATTCCCTGGCTGCGGACTCCTCGCACAGCCTCTGCCGACAGAGACCCCGTCGACTCGCGAATGATGTCCGGCAGGTCGACACCCTCGATCACGAAGTTCGCCAGAGCGATCAGGTCCACCTTGGCGATCGCGGAATCGAGGTTCACCCGCGCAACGGCGCGATCGAGGTCGACGGTCTCGATGATCGCATCGAGATCGACTCGACCGATGACGGCGGCAATATCGACCCGCGCCACGGCCTTGTCGAGGTCCACTCGTGCGACCACGCTGTCGAGATCTACCCTCGCGACAGCTCTGTCCAGGTCGACGCCCTCGACGATGGAATCGATATCGACGTTCTCTCGGATGAGCCGCGTCAGATCGATCTCGTCCAGGGCGGCAGCAACCACCTTGGTGATCGTGACACGAAGCAGCGCGTCCACGACTACAGCGGCTGCAGCTACCGCGCGCTCCCCGCGTACCGACAGAGCCTCGGCGGGTCCGGACAGGCCGGGTAACCGGGTCAGCACGCGCAAGGACCCGCGTGCGGCACCTGCTGCCGTCACCGCCATGCCGGCGGCGAGGTTGAGCAGTCGTACTTCGTCCGGCATTCGCGCCACCACCTTGATCGTCGAATACCAGCATTCCAGTTCGGGAGGAGTTTTGTCTCGGCTATCCAGGCCGAGCCCTGCCGGCCCAGACGGGCAAATTTCTCAGTAACTTGCCAGGCGCTAGGGCACCCATCGACTTGAAGGTGCAACTAACATCAGGCTACATGACCAAGAAACGGTGGAGTGCACTCGGAGTAGTGGTCGTGGTGGCCCTCGTAATTCTCGTCGGGCCCTGGATCTACGGCAAAGTTTTCGCCGAGGACGACGCCCCCGCGGCTACCGTGTCCACATCCGGAGCGCAGGCCGCATCGACCGACGACATCGACGGACGCTGGACGGTGGTCGCAGGAGATGCAGCCAACACAACGGCAGCGGGATACACCGTCAAGGAGGTTCTCAACGGCGCCGACGTCACGGTTGTAGGTTCGACCACCGAGGTGAGCGGCAGCGTCACCATCGCCGACAATTCGCTCACCGCGGGTGAGGTTGTGGTGCAGACGAATTCGATCAGCACCGACAGTGGGCGACGCGACAGTCAGTTCCGCGGGAACATCTTCGACACGGCTACCTACCCGACGGCAACCTTCACCATCGATTCGCCCATCGACCTCGCGGCTCTCCCGAAGGACGGAACTACCGTAACCGTCGCAACAGAAGGCACTTTGACGCTCAAAGACCAGCCCCGGAAGGTCTCGGTTCAGATGGAGGTGCTGCAATCCGGTGATTCGTTGATCGCGTCGGGCAGTATCCCGACGACGTGGAGCGACTACGGAATCGAACCGCCGTCACTAGGATTCGTGACAGTCGAAGCAACCGGATCCGTGGACTTTCTGATCAACCTGAACTCTTAGAACATCGATTCAAGATCGTCGATCGCGGGCCACCGGCGCAGTCTCATGGCAGGATTCGAAGAAGAGAAATCACCTCGCGGAGGAGATGCACATGAAGATCACCGACATCATCGCCGACATTTCGGTACCCGATATGGGCGAGGCTCGAAGCTTTTACACCGACTACCTCGGCCTGAGCGTCGAAGAGTTCAACTTGGGATGGGTTGCCCGGTACACGTCGCCGAAGACCGGTGCCCACATACAAATTCTCACAGACGACGCATCTGCTTCCGCCAACCCCGTCGTCTCGATCAAAGTCGAGGACATCGACGCGGCCCTCACCGAGGCGCAGGAAAATGGGTATGACATCGTGCATCCGCTGACCACCGAGCCCTGGGGAGTAACTCGGTTCTTCGTCCGGGCACCAGATGGAAACGTCTTCAATATCGTCCAACAGCACTGAGATAGCTCTGTTTTGCCGTGCTATAGGGTCCGTCGACTCCTACTTCGGTCCGTCGATACTCGCCGCGTTCTCTACATCCGTTGCGGTGGTGCTGACGATGAACTTGCGGAAGACGGCTTGCATGGATTCGACGACGAGGATGTGACTATCCAAGACGTCGACGAGGTTGTTGTCACCGCCCACTGCTTTCAACGAAAACTTCCGCGCCAGCGCTCTGCCGGATTCGAAGTCACCCATGCCTTTGACGTGCGCGAGTTCGTAGGCGCGACTCTTGCAGGTTTTCAGTACATCGAGATACTGATTGCACGCCACATCGCACGCTCTTGCGGCGTCTGCGGTCAAGTAGAGGTGGCCATCGTCTGCTGCGGCAGCGAGGTCTTGCCAATGCGTAAGGAGATTCGGTTCGGGTGATTTCGGGGGCACGTGTGCTCCTCTTGACGGAAGCTCGATTGTTCACGATGGTGGCAGATGCGATTCGACATCTTCCGTGTGTCGCCGGACGATCTCGCAAAGATCCTGTCCGACAGTGTCGCTGGGGCTTTGGCTGTTGGCAAAAATGATGACGACACCCTCTTCGGTATCGAATGCGAGGTCACAAATTCCCTTGCTGTCGGAAACCCTCAATCGGTAGAGCAGCGCTGCACGAATACCGACCATGACGTCGGAGAATCCGACGTTGTCTGGATTCTTTCGTACGTCAGCAAGGGTGAACTTTTGTGAAAATAGGATGTGATAGGAGTATCGCGGAACTGTTGACGCTTCCTGCCAGCGGCATCTCTTCCATTCCTTAGTCGAAATCCCGATATCAGCCTCGGCGAGACGGGAGTCGGGGTCGAGTCCGGTTCGTGCGATGGCGTCGTCGGGGATGGTGCAGGGGTCGAACTGGTTTGCCAATGAGGATTCGCCGGCGACCGGGGTGCCTTCGACGGGTTGGCCGCAGCTGGTGAGGAGGGTCAGAGCAGCTGCCGTCGCCAGCACTCCGCGTCCCATCGATCCCCCTTGATTGTTCCGTCGACAGATTAGACGCAGCCGAGGCAGAATCGGTTCCCTTCCGGCGGCGCCTGAGCCCAGACCGGTGATTCGGCTCGACCGCCCGGGTCTGCTTACTGGACCAACCAGATTCGAGGAGGATGCATCATGCGGCGATTGCTCTATTTCCACGGTGCCGGCGGATTCATCGACGATCGCCCGATAGCGGAGGGGCTTGCGGACAGACTCGGGTGCGCCGTGGAGATGCCGCATATCCCGGACGAAGACATGTCGTTCGAGGCATGGGCCACGATTGTTCGCAGGTACCTGGACTCGGTGAAGTCCGGGGATCTCGTCGTCGCGCATTCTTTCGGCGCATCGATCCTGCTACGTGTGCTGGCGGAGAAGCGTCGGGCGATACCGTCGAATGCTGTGCTGCTGGCAATGCCGGAGTGGACTCCGAAAGGCTGGGACGTCGAGGACTATGCGTTCACCGGACCAGAACCCGAGATGGCGCTGGCGTTGCATCATTGCCGCGACGACGACGTCGTCCCGTTTACCCACCTGAAGTTGCACTCGATCCGTCTGCCCTCGGCGTCGGTTCACGAGCACAGATCGGGTGGGCACCAGTTCGTTGGCGTACTCGACACGATCGCAGCCTGCTGGACGGTATAAGCGCGCACCATCTTTACCAAGCATGCCCCCGTATTCGCGTGTGAGAAACGGTACGGGCTTACCAAAAAGGGTGCCCGCTCCAAATGGGTGTCCGCTCCAGAAGGGCGTCCGCTCAACCAGCAAGGAACTGGCTCATTTCCTATTCCAATGATAGGAATTGGAGACATCCTACGAAGGGACCGACGGTGCACATTACCGCCAAGGCGGACTATGCCGTGCGCACGCTACTCGAGCTCGCCGCGGCCGGCGGAGTTGTGGGGAAGGCGGAGGCGCTGGCGACGGCGCAGAACATCCCGCACAAGTTCTTGGAGTCCGTTCTCGCCGATCTCCGGCGAGCCGATTTGGTGCGCAGCAGGCGTGGCCCGGACGGCGGTTACTGGTTGGCCCGTCCGCCCGCGGAAATTTCCGTCGCCGACGTCATTCGATCGGTCGAGGGCCCGTTGGCGTCGGTTCGGGGTCAGCGCCCGGAGGATGTCGACTATCCCGGTCCTGCCGAACCGCTTCGCTTGGTGTGGCTTGCTGTGCGATCGAACATGCGTGCCGTTCTGGAGGCTGTCTCGTTGGCGGAGATCGCCGACGACGACCTGCCGTCGCTCATCTTCGACCTGACCAGCGATCCGGCGGCGTGGGCACGACGCTGAAGCAGCCCTTAGTGATGTGTCCTAGTTCATAAGCAATAGGCGTTGTGATGCATTCGACATACTTGCAGTCGAGTGCAACATTGCAGAACTCTGCAAAGTCCGTAGTTTGGGTGGAGTGACTGTTCCCAACACCGGCCTTCGTGACCTGAAGAAGGCGGCAACCCGCGATGCTCTCGGTCTCGCGGCTGTCCGTCTCGGCACGGCTCGGGGACTGGACGCGGTCACAGCCGACGCCATCGCTGCCGAGGCTGGCGTATCCACGCGGACATTTCACAACTACTTCGCCAACAAGGAAGAAGCTGTCCTCCATCACATCGAGACATCTGCGCTCGAGTGGTTCGGCATGCTTCGTGCGCGGCCGGCGGAGGAACCGATCTGGGAATCGCTGCGCTACATCGCGGTGTCGATCGTGACCGATCCCGAGCGTGATCTCGGCGAGACGTTCGCGGCCGCACAGCTCATCGAATCCAATCCCGCCGTGATGGCCCGCAAGCTCGAGATTCATCAGTCACTCACCCGCGTACTCGGCGAAGCGATCGCGCAACGAACCGGCACCGACATCGAGACCGATCTCTATCCAAACCTGCTGCAGATGGCCGTCGGCGCCGCTGTCGTTGCAGCGCTGACCCTCTGGACCAACGACACCTCGGGAATGCTCTCACCCAAACAGCTCGTCGAGGATGCATTCGATCAACTGCAAGCAGGCCTTCCGGCCCCGAATACAACGAAAACGAACTGAGGAATCAACCAGTGGCCACCTATCTATACCGAATCGGCAAGTTCGCTTACCGACGAAAAGGCATAGTCATTGCCCTGTGGCTCGCAATTCTGGTGCTGGCGGGCATCGGGGCGTCGACCCTTTCGGGGCCTACTGCCAACTCGTTCAATATTCCGGGCACGCCCGCGCAGTCGGCACTCGATCTACAGTCCGAGCGATTCGGCGACGCCGAAGACCCGTTGACAGCCGTCTCTGCGAACTACGTCTTCGCAGCGCCTGACGGTCAAAGCCTCGACACGCCTGCGTACACCGCAGCGATCGATGCCACCATCGCCGAGATCGACAAGATCGCCGACGTCGAGGCCTCGGTCAAGCCAGGCGGAGAGAAGCCGCTGGCCGGCCCGGTTGCAGGCAACAAAGCAATCGTCGACCAGTACAACGAACTCGCAGCCAAGGACGGCACCGCTCCCGACGTCGCGGCCGCCAACGCCGCAGCGCTGTCGCCGTTGAGCCCGGAGGGCAACATCGGCACGCTCGATGTCCCGATTGTCACCGAGCTCGCCGACGTCACCGACGATTTGCGTACCGCACTCGACGATGCTGCTCAGCCGGCACGCGATGCGGGCCTCACCGTCGAACTCGGTGGCAGTGTCGCCCAGGATGCGTCCCCACCGGGCGGGACGTCCGAAATCGTCGGCCTGGCCGTCGCCGCTATCGTGCTGCTCATCATGTTCGGGTCGGCCGCCGCGGCCAGCCTTCCGCTGATCACTGCCATCGTGGGCATCGGTATCAGCAGCCTCGCCATCACCACCGCGTCCGGCTTCGCCGATCTGTCCTCGTTCACCCCGATTCTCGCGGTGATGATCGGCCTCGCGGTCGCCATTGACTACTCACTGTTCATTCTCGCTCGATATCGGCATGAGCTGACGCTCACCGATGATCGGGAGGAAGCCGTCGGACGCTCCGTCGGAACGGCAGGCTCGGCCGTCGTGTTCGCCGGCGCAACTGTGTTGATTGCGCTCGTTGCCCTGCGCGTCGTCGGGATTCCGTTCCTGTCGCAGATGGGTCTGGCCGCTGCCTTTGCCGTGTTCACTGCAGTGCTGATTGCGTTGACCTTCCTGCCCGCAATGCTCGGCCTCTACAAGGGCAAGGCTTTCGCAGGCAAGATCAAGTTCGTCAACACCACCGACCCCGAGGATCCGAACGCGACGCCCACCAACGGCCTTCGTTGGGCACGCTTCCTGGTCAAGCGCCCAGCTTTGGGTCTCATCGGCGGCATCGTGCTCCTCGGCGTCATCGCAGGCCCGACGACCGGACTCTCGCTCGCACTGCCGAGCATTGCCACGGCCGACCCGGCGACATCCGTGCGTAAGGCTTACGACCTCGAAGGTGAAGGATTCGGACCGGGCAAGAGTGGACCGCTTCTGACCATCGCCGACGCCACCGACGTGGCCGAGGACGATCGCACCGCGGCTTTCCAGAAGGTCGTCGACGCGATCTACGAACAATCCGATGTGTCCAACGCTCAGGTCATCGCGGTGAACGAGGCCGGCGATACCGCTCAGATCATCGTGACACCGTCCAGTGGGCCGAACAGCCAGGAAACCAAGGACCTCGTCGAGAACCTGAGGGCTGCGGAATCCGGAGTGAAGGAGAGCACCGGCGTCTCCTACGGCGTGACGGGTCAGACCGCACTCGAGATCGACGTCTCCGAGCGTTTGCAGGACGCGTTGGTGCCGTACCTGGCGGTGGTGGTCGGACTGGCGTTCGTGCTGCTGATGCTGGTGTTCCGCTCGATTCTGGTGCCGTTGACGGCCACGATCGGCTTCTTGCTCAGCGTTCTCGCCACGTTCGGCGCCACGGTGTTCATCTTCCAAGAAGGTGGCCTGGGGTTGATCAGTAACCCGCAACCGATCGTGAGCTTCATGCCGATCTTCCTCATCGGTGTGGTGTTCGGGCTCGCGATGGACTACCAGGTGTTCCTGGTGTCTCGAATGCGCGAGGAGTACGTGCACGGCGCAACTGCGAAGGACGCCGTCGTGAACGGGTTCAAGTACGGCGCACGCGTCGTCACCTCCGCTGCCATCATCATGATCTCCGTGTTCGCGGCCTTCATGGCCGAACCGGACTCGTTCATCAAGTCGATCGGCTTTGCCTTGGCTGCCGCAGTCTTCTTCGATGCATTCGTCGTCCGCATGGTCATCATCCCGTCGGTGATGGCGCTTCTCGGCGACAAAGCGTGGTGGTTGCCCAAGTGGCTCGACAAGATTCTTCCCGACGTCGACATCGAAGGTGCCAAGTTGAACGCAGCCAGGCCGAAGGCCAAGGAGGAGCAACCAGTCACGGCTTGAGTCGAGATCGGCCGAAGGTTGCCTCGTACACCCCCGAAAAGTGTGGAGACTGTTCTATATGTGCACGAGTAACCTTCGGCCGTCATGCTGATTCCACTGCTGAAGACCTATCTGGCCCCGTACAAGCGTTCGATTGCGGCACTGGTGGTGCTGCAGTTCGTGGCCACGGCTGCCTCGCTTTACCTACCGCGACTCAACGCGGACATCATCGACAACGGCGTCACTCGCGGGGACACGGACTACATCGTGTCCACCGGCATGTGGATGCTGGGTGTCTCGCTTGTTCAGATCGTCTGCTCGGTCGCGGCCGTGCTCATCGGTGCGAAAGCTGCCATGGGTGCCGGCCGCGATCTGCGGAAGTCCATTCTGCATCGCGTCGGGACATTCTCGGCACGTGAAGTCGGGCAGTTCGGCGCGCCCTCGCTCATCACCCGCAACACCAATGACGTGCAACAGGTCCAGCTACTGATCGTCATGGGCTTCACCATTTTGGTGATGGCGCCGATCATGTGTATCGGTGGGGTGGTGATGGCGCTTCGGGAGGACATCGGTCTGGCCTGGATCCTGCTGATCGCGGTTCCCGGACTGGCAATCTCGATGGGACTCATCGTCGTTCGCATGGTGCCGGGGTTCCGGTCCATGCAGATCCGTATCGACGCAGTCAACCGCGTACTCCGTGAGCAGATCACCGGCATCCGCGTCGTCAGGGCTTTCGTGCGTGAGCGATTCGAGATCGATCGATTCGCCGTCGCCAACGACTCCTTGACCGATGCCGCGCTTCGTGTCGGTCGGTTGATGGCCCTCATGTTTCCGACAGTGATGCTGATCAGCAACGTGACCAGCGTCGCGGTGATCTGGTTCGGCGGCCATGCCATCAACGACGGAACCATGGAAATAGGTTCGTTGACAGCGCTTCTCAGCTACATCATGTTGATCCTGATGTCGGTCATGATGGCGTCGTTCATCGCGATGATGGTGCCGCGGGCGTCGGTATGTGCCGACCGCATCAGCGAGGTGCTTGCCACCGAATCTTCGGTCGTACTGCCTGCCGCGCCCAAGGCATTCGTGACGACGCCCGGCCGTGTCGAGCTGCGCAACGCCGAATTCTCCTTTCCTGGAGCGCAATTCCCCGTACTGAGCGGTGTCGACCTCGTCGCCGAACCAGGCAAGGTCACCGCCATCATCGGCGGTACCGGATCGGGTAAGACCACACTGATCAACCTGATCCCCAGACTCATCGACGTCACGGCGGGGCAGGTCTTGGTCGGCGGCGTCGATATTCGCGAACTCGACATCGACATCCTGAGATCGGAGATCGGCCTCATCCCGCAAAAGCCGTACCTGTTCTCCGGAACCATCGCCACCAACCTTCGATACGGCAAGTCCGACGCCACCGACGAAGAACTGTGGGAGGCGCTCGAGATCGCGCAAGGTGCAGATTTCGTCCGAAAGATGCCCGACGGCCTCGAGACCGCCGTCGCGCAGGGGGGAACAACCGTATCCGGTGGTCAGCGTCAGCGGCTCGCGATCGCACGGGCCCTCGTGCGACGCCCGAGCATTTACCTGTTCGACGACTCGTTCTCCGCACTCGACCTCACCACCGATGCCAACCTCCGAGGCGCGCTGAAACACGTCATGAAGGATGCCTGCATGATCGTTGTTGCACAACGCGTCTCGACCATCGTCGACGCGAATCAGATCCTCGTGCTCGACGATGGCAGACCGGTCGGGCTCGGTACGCACGAAGACTTGGTCATCACGTGCCCCACCTACGCCGAGATCGTCGACTCGCAGCATGCGGTGGCAGCATCGTGACGAAGCCTGCTACACAGCCTGTACTGACCAAATCCCTATCGGCGGGGCCGGCAGCAGGACGTCCTGGCGCGCCTGTAGCGCCCGGAACGAAGGCACTGAACTTTAAGTCCTCACTCAAACGACTACTCGGACTTCTGAAGCCGGAGAAGACGTTGCTGTCGCTGATGCTGGCGTTCGCCGTCGTGAGCGTTGTTCTCACCGTTGCCGGTCCGAACATCCTCGGGCATGCCACCAACTTGATCTTCAACGGTGTGGTCGGGAATCAGCTTCCCGCCGGTGAGACCAAGCAGGAAGCCATCGACGGACTTCGGGCGCAGGGTCAGGGAACCTTCGCAGACCTGGTGTCGGGAATGGACGTCACCCCTGGTGTCGGGATCGACTTCTCGGCCGTCGGGAATGTTCTGCTGTTCGTACTCGCGCTGTATCTGGCGTCGGCGGTGCTCGCCTGGGCCCAGGGATACATCCTCAACATCGCGCTCCAGCGCACCGTGCGCAATCTGCGTGACAGTGTGGAGCGCAAAATTCACCGACTTCCCTTGAAGTACTTCGACTCTCGAACCCGGGGTGAGTTGCTCAGTCGTGTCACCAATGACATCGACAACGTCTCCACCAGCCTGCAGCAGACATTGAGTCAGTTGATCACCTCCGTGCTGACCGTGTTCGGCATCTTGGGGATGATGATTTGGATCTCGCCGTTGCTCGCTTTCGTTGCGGTGCTGACGGTTCCGGCTTCGTTCGTTGTCACAGCCGTCATCGCCAAGAGATCGCAGCCGCACTTCGTCGCCCAGTGGAAGCACACGGGGCGGCTCAACGGGCAGATCGAGGAGACCTACACCGGTCACGAACTGGTCAAGGCATTCGGCAGGCAGGCGGAGGTCGAGCAGGAGTTCGACGACCGCAACGACAAACTGTTCGAGTCGAGCTTCCGAGCACAGTTCATTTCCGGAATGATCATGCCCGCCATCATGTTTCTCGGAAATATCAACTACGTGATCATCGCCGTCGTCGGTGGGTTGCGAGTTGCATCGGGGACCCTGAGCCTCGGTGAAGTACAGGCGTTCATCCAGTATTCGCGTCAATTCACCCAGCCCTTGACGCAGGTCGGTTCGATGGTGAACCTCGTCCAGTCCGGTGTCGCTTCGGCCGAGCGGATCTTCGACCTGCTCGATGCCGACGACGAGGACGCAGATCCAGACGAACCTGCCGTCCCCGTGTCGAATCTCGGCCGCGTCGCCTTCGAGAACGTCTCGTTCCGGTACAACGAGAGTCAGCCGCTGATCGAGGACCTGTCGCTGGTCGCCGAGCCCGGGCATCTCGTTGCAATCGTCGGCCCCACGGGTGCGGGCAAGACGACATTGGTGAACCTGATCATGCGGTTCTACGAACTCGACTCGGGCCGAATCACCATCGATGGCATCGACGCCCGCGAGATGAGCCGCGACGAGTTACGTGGACGGACCGGAATGGTGTTGCAGGACACTTGGCTCTTCGGCGGAACGATTCGCGACAATATCGCCTACGGAGATCCGAATGCGTCGGAGGAAGAGATCCTCGAAGCGGCGCGAGTGAGCTACGTCGACAAGTTCGTGCACTCTCTGCCCAACGGCTACGACACGATCATCGACGAGGAAGGAAACAACGTCAGTGCCGGAGAGAAGCAGCTCATCACCATCGCCCGCGCGTTCCTGGCCAAACCGCTGATCCTGATTCTCGACGAGGCGACGAGCTCGGTCGACACGCGCACCGAGTTGCTGGTGCAGAAAGCAACAGCAGCGTTGCGCAGCGACCGCACCAGCTTCGTCATCGCTCACCGACTCTCGACCATCCGCGACGCCGATCTGATCGTCGTCATGGAGGAAGGCCGGATCGTCGAGCAAGGCGATCACGACTCGCTCGTCGAGTCGGGCGGGGCGTACAACAGGCTGTATGCGTCGCAGTTCGCCTAAGGTTGGTCGAGTGAGCGCTCCAAACGATCCCTTCTTCGACATAGACAGCCGCCTCGACGGTCAGCTCGGTCGAACCGGTACCATCCACACCCCACATGGCGACATCGCTACCCCGGCGTTCATTGCGGTCGGGACCAAGGCAACCGTCAAAGCAGTTCTGCCAGAAGCGATGAAGGAGCTCGGCGCCCAGGCCGTACTCGCCAACGCATACCACTTGTACCTGCAGCCGGGCTCGGACATCATCGACGAGGCAGGTGGCCTCGGTAAGTTCATGAACTGGGACGGGCCGACCTTCACCGACAGTGGGGGCTTCCAGGTGATGTCGCTCGGTGTCGGTTTCAAGAAGGTCATCTCCATGGACGCGAGCCGCGTGGAGTCCGACGACGTCATCGCCGAAGGTAAGGAGCGTCTCGCCCACGTCGACGATGATGGCGTCACCTTCAAATCGCATCTCGACGGATCGAAGCATCGATTCACGCCCGAGGTGTCGATGCAGATCCAACACCGCCTCGGCGCCGACATCATGTTCGCCTTCGACGAACTCACCACGCTGATGAACACCCGTGGCTACCAAGAACTATCGGTCGATCGTACCCAAGCATGGGCCGTCCGGTGCGTCGAGGAGCACGAGAGGCTCACCGCAGAACGCGTCGGGAAGCCGTATCAGGCTTTGTTCGGTGTGGTGCAGGGCGCGCAGTACGAAGATCTACGACGCAAGGCTGCACACGATCTGGAGACGATCACCGGTGAGACCGGGCGAGGTTTCGACGGCTACGGCATCGGCGGCGCACTCGAGAAGCAGAACCTCGGGACGATCGTGCGTTGGGTGAACGAAGAACTGCCCGAACACAAGCCGCGTCACATGCTCGGTATCAGTGAGCCGGACGACTTCTTCACTGCCATCGAGAACGGCGCCGATACCTTCGACTGCGTCAACCCTTCTCGCGTCGCACGCAATGCAGCAATCTATGTCCCAACAGGACGTTTCAACATAAATACGGCAAAGAATCGTCGTGATTTCACACCGATCGACGAACACTGCGACTGCTACACATGCGCTCACTACACGCGGGCCTACATCCACCACCTGTTCAAGGCGAAGGAAATGTTGGCCTCGACGCTGTGCACTATTCACAACGAGCGATTCACCGTGAAGCTGGTCGACGATATCCGAGCGTCGATAAACGAGGGACGGTTCGAGGAGTTCAAGACCGAGTATCTCGGTCGTTTCTACGGAAGTGCTAACCGGTAGTCCGTTTCGGTTGGGCGAGTTGCTCTTCCAGATCTTCGATCCGCTGGAGCAGTTCTGCTTCCCGTTCGGCCGCCTTGCGTTGGTACACCTTCGACAACTCGGTGAGGTAAGCCTGGTCGAATCGCGGAATTATGCTGCGCGAGCAGTTCCAGTCGAACGCCTCGACGTCGATGACGATGCTGCGCGCGGACTTCGCGGCAACTGTTCGAGTTCCCAGATCCTGGAGCCTGGCCAGTAGTTCGGGGTCGGCGTCGGCTTCGATCACACGTGCTCTGCCAAATAGCTTGAGGCGCTGGCGCAGTGGATAGTTCACCAAAAATAGCGCAACGCGGCCGTCGTGATCGATATTCGACGTGGTCACATATTGGTTGTTGCCGGCGAAATCAGCGAATCCCAGCGTCGAATCGTCGAGGACCTGAAGGAAACCCTCTGGGCCACTGCGATACTGAATGTACGGCCAGCCGGATTCGGCGACTGAGGCGATGTGAAACTGATCAGCCTCACGGATGATGAGTTTCTCTCGGGTATCCAGCGGCATGGGGCCGTCGTCGGCGCGTTCGGTCTGTGAACCGTACGCGGTGTAACTCCCGGTCGCGGTCTGCCGCTCGATGGCGGAAGGCCCGAACATCAGATGGTGATAATGGTTGTTGGGCATGGCTCAGGCCAGGTCCTGATGCTCAGCTTTTTGTTGCATAGCTTGGGCGAGGTAGTCACCGAGTTCGCGCCCGAGGTTCTCGTCGAGCGCTCGCGCGAGGGTCGCGTTCACCGAATGAACGGCGAGCTCACGCATCTTGACCAGCATGTCCGCAGTGGCACCGACTTCATCGTCACCCGGCAGCCAGCCTTCGCCGTGCACGTCGGTGATGTGCTTCTTTGCGGTACCGATCATATCTTTGGCGATGCCGTCGACGGCGGCGTGAATCCGCTCGTGGACGTCGATGAGCTTACCGATCGTCAAACCGTACTCGGACAGTGACGAGAAACTTCCGAGGAGTTCCGGATCAGTGAAGACGCAGGTGTCGCCCTCGACTCGTGCAAGGCCGAGTGACTGTAGGCGCGTCAGCTGGTCACTGTCACCCAGGAATTCGTCGACGAGCGAGAGTGGAACCTCGACGGTGTCGTCCTTCGACCATTGCTCGGTTACTGCATTCTGTAAGCCGAGTACTTCGGCGAGATCCTTGCCGTTCTCCCAGCCGGTGATGAAGTCGCTGATATGGCTGGTGGTGAATCCACGTTGCAGAAGGAGATCGATGAGCCGCAATCGTGCGAGATGTGAGTCGTCGTAGATCCCGACGCGCCCGCGTTTCTCCGGCGGCTGAAGAAGTCCCCGCTCACGGTATGCCCGGACGTTACGAGAGGTCGTGCCCGCGGCATGCGCAAGATCGTCGATCCGATACTCCACCGAAGATCCTTTCGCTTACCCGACTGCTTTGTACACCGTAGCGCGGCTGACTTCTGCGGAAGTCGATGCCTGTGATGAGTAGTTGTCGGTGGTATCGATCTCAGGTCACCCGAATGGTGTGAGGTGGAGATCGTTCGCAGTTCGTACTGTCGAATGAGGTCCTGTTTCACTCTTCGGTCGCGACCGCACAGGTATGCCATCACCACGGTCGAGGTCCTACGGAAGCAGGAGACGGTCGGACCGAAAGGAAGCTATGTCCACTGACACCGGCGCTACACCAACGGTGCGAGCCGTGCACGAAGACGCATTTTGCGCACCCTGCCCTTCTCCGACAAGCAGGACTTCGCAGATGCAGACCGTGGGTTCGTCGCGGAACTTCATCCCGGCGCCATCACCGATGCTGCCGGGTCTGTTGTCTGGGACTGCGATTCATTTGCTTACCTGAAAGACTCGTGTCCACCGACGGTGCACCCCAGCTTGTGGCGTCAATCTCAACTCTGCGCCAAGCAAGGCTTGTTCGAAGTGAGCGAGAAAATCTGCCAGGTTCGAGGGCTGGACCTTTCGAACATGACACTGGTCGAAGGAGATGCGGGGGTCATCGTCATCGATCCGCTGATCTCGGCGGAGACAGCAGCGGCAGGACTCGCTCTCTACCGGGCCCATCGCGGCGAACGGCCTGTCACCGGTGTCATCATCAGTCACAGTCACATCGACCATTTCGGCGGTATCAAGGGTGTCACCACCGTGGAGGACGTCGAGGCCGGCCGGTGCCCGGTATTGGCGCCTGCCGGATTCGTCGAACACGCTGTGGAAGAGAACGTCTATGCGGGAACAGCAATGGCTCGCCGTGCAGCCTATATGTATGGAGCTGCGCTACCTCGTAATCCTCTGGGGGCGGTGGGGGCAGGTCTTGGTTTGACGACGTCGACAGGTACACCGACGCTGATTTCGCCGACTGTCTCCATCGACCGGTCAGGTCATGTGGAGGCAGTCGACGGTGTGCGGATCGAATTCCAGCTCACACCGGGAACCGAGGCTCCGGCGGAGATGAACTTCTACTTCCCGGATCTGCGCGCCTTGTGTATGGCCGAGAATGCAACCCATACCCTGCACAATCTATTGACTCTGCGTGGCGCTCTCGTACGCGATCCGCATGTGTGGTCCGTATATCTCACCGAGTCGATCAACCGGTATGCATCCACATCGGATGTGCTGTTCGCTTCACATCATTGGCCCGCCTGGGGGACGGAGCGGCTGACCGAGTTTCTGGCACTCCAACGCGATCTGTACGGATATCTTCACGACCAGACGGTGCGGCGGATCAATCAGGGGTTGACGGGTACCGAGATCGCTGAAGAAATCGAGTTGCCTCCAGCCATAGCTCGCGCCTGGCACACCAGGGGTTACTACGGATCGGTCAGCCACAATGTCAAAGCCATCTACCAGCGGTACATGGGATGGTTCGAGGGCAATCCAGCTTTGCTGTGGGAGCACACTCCCGTCGACTCCGCAGTACGGCATGTCGACTTCATGGGTGGTTCCGCGGAAGTACTCCGGAAGGCGCGAGAGACGTTCGATAGTGGCGACTTTCGCTGGACTGCGCAGGTTTTGAACTATGTACTGTTCGCGGAGCCAGACAATTCCGACGCCCGTACTCTTCAGGCCGATACCTTCGAACAGCTCGGATTCGGCTGTGAGAACGGCACTTGGCGCAATTTCTACCTGATGGGCGCATACGAGTTGAGGCTTGGCAACGTCGGCACACCGATCGTCGCTGCTGCCCCCGACATTCTCGGGGCACTCACGGTAGGGCAGCTCTTCGACGCCATCGCGCTGCGTGTCGACTGGCCACGGGCGTGGTCGGCCGACATCGTGCTGGACTGGGACATCACGGACGAAGAGCTGGTGCACCGAACGGCGTTGCGTAACGGCCTTTTGGTTCACTTCGACCTTGATCACGATGCACCTCGCGGAGACACCGTTTTCCACCTGACCCGGCCTGACCTGATCGGTATATTGCTCGGTGGGATGGACCTCGGTGCAATGATCTCGGACGGAAAGGTACGCGTCGACGGCGATCCGAGCCAGCTGGCGGAATTGGCAAGTTACCTCGACGCGCCCGATCCGAACTTTGCGATAGTGACGCCGTGACTTCGAGCTGCGTGTCAGAAAGAATATCTACGCTGCTCAGTTATCGAGCTCCGTAAAAATACGGTCCGACAGTTCCTGGTTATCGTTGTCGAGGATCTCGTTCCAGAAGTAGACCGCTTCTGGGCCGTAGGCGTGGCCGTGGCCGTACGGAACCTCGGCAGCGAACACCATGTCCAGGGTGACCTGCCAGAACGAGACAAACGGCACCCAGGTCATACCCTTGTCGATGTCTTCGCCGCGTGGCTCTTCGAGCCAGTCGGGTTTGTTGAGGAGCAGGCTCGGTGACCACCACACGATGGGATCGCTTGCATGCTGCCAGTACACGATGCGCGGCGAATCCCACTCGCCGAGCCCCGGTGCATCGAGGTCGGCGGGAGTCGAGGCAAAGCGTACATTTTCGCCACCGTAGACAGCGGGCAGGATTTCACGACTACCGGGATCTCGGGAATCGGTGATCTGCCGCCACTGCTCGGTGAAATTGGGGGTGCCGACGAATAGGGCGCCGTCAGTTCGGGCAATGATGTCTTGGGCACCGGAGAATGCGTCCTGCGCGCCATACGAACCCAAGGACTCCCCGAACACCAATAGCTTGGGCCGCTGCTCAGGGGGTTGCTTGCTCCAACGGGCGTACACCGCTTCGAACAACGCGCGCCCGGCAAGCTTGGGTGTCTTCCGATCCGCAAGGAATGCCAAGGGGCTCGGCAGGAACGAGTACTGCATCGCCGCAATCGCCGAATTGCCGCCGGACAGGTATTCGAGTGATGCAGCCACATTCTGATTCACCCAACCACGCCCGGTGGTGGTGGCCACTGCAAGATACTCTCGATCGAACGCGCCGGTCCGGTCGAGCTCGGCGACAACATTGTCGGCAAGTGAGTCGACGACGTTTCGGCTCTCGTCGAGACCATCGGCGTCTACCGAAACTCGACCGGCGTACACCCGGATCGGCTCGAGCGCAGCAGCTCCCGTAATTTCGGCGATTTGTGCCGCATCCGGTCCGTCTGCCACGAACGTCCGGCCTTCACGCCCGAGCGAATCCCAGCTCTCGAGCGACTCCGGAGACCCTGAGCGTTCTGGCGAAGTAGGCTGAACCACTCCGTCGGCTGTGCCCTTGTCTGCTACGGCGGCAGAACCATTGGCGATACGCGAAATTCCCGTCGAGAGAATGCCTTCGATCATGAGCACCACGATCACAGTTACGACGAGCGCACTGACGCCCAGCGCAATGGGTGCGGGTAGGAATCGATCGACGAATCGGTCGAGTAGGTGCACGAGCTGCCGAAGACCGCGTCCGATGAGTAAGCAGAGCAGGAAGACCACTGCGCCGACGGCAAATACTCCAAAGTAGTCCCAGTTGCTGCCAGGCTCGATACCAACCAGTTCGCGGGAGATATCCTGCCACCACGATCCGAGTACGAGAAAGGTGGGAATCACGACCAGAGCCACGATTCCGACCGTGATCCAACCGGCCCGCTGCCATCGCGGTGTCCACTGTCGGGTCAGCCCACATTTGTGGAGGAGCCAAAGAACCAGGACTCCTAAACCGTAGCCGATCGCCGCACTCACGCCGCTGGCAACAGCCTGGAGATTCCAGGGGCGTGGTAGCAGCGACGGGGACATGGACCAGCAGTAGAACGCCAGAGCGAATATCAAACCGATTGGATTGAACCTGGCCAGCCAATGTCGAACTCGTCCGAAGCGAACCTTGTTCGGTGGTTGGTTGTTTTCATCGAGGGGCGAGTGCTCGACGTTCGGAGCTTCTTCGGTGGAGGCGGGCATCTCTTGGCTCCTGATCGATCGCGCGTATGTCGTCGTGCTGGTTCGGAGTGACGGTTGGCTCAGCAATGGGCATAAAGCGGATAGACGGGCAATTGCACGGGTGTCCCGACGGCAAGCCGGCGCCAACCGTCCCAAGACTGAGAAGGAATGTCGTGGTTCGGACTTTACCCCGCACCCGAAGACTGGAAAGCGAAAAATCGACCCATCTCGTTCAGCATCGACATACGATGCTTTTCATGGCCAGATCCGAGTTTTCGTGCACACCGGAAAGTTCGTCCCCGCGACGGACAGCGGTGAAAGAATTCACTGAACCTCGTTGAACGCTTCTATCCGATTTCACAGACTGACCTTCTAGTGAACTGTGTTTTTGGTTAGCTTCTGATGTCTGAACAGACAGAGCTCTGCTACGAGCGAAAGAAGGAAGTCATGACCAAACATCACACCAATGCACGACAAACCACCAACCTCGGTGACGTGCTCTCTATGAACACAGTGTTCGTGAGGCCGGGTGAGGCCACCGAACTTCCAAAATTCAGGATCCCAGACGACATGAGCCTGCCGGAGACGGCATATCAAATCGTGCACGACGAGGCGATGCTCGACGGCAACGCGCGTCTGAACCTCGCCACCTTCGTCAGTACCTGGATGGACGACGAGGCCAAGAAGCTCTACAGCGAGACCTTCGACAAGAACATGATCGACAAGGACGAGTACCCACAAACAGCTGCAATCGAGGAGCGCTGCTGGAAGATATTGGGCAATCTGTGGCACAGTCCCGACATCGACACCGCAATCGGTACCTCGACGATCGGTTCCTCGGAAGCGTGCATGCTCGGTGGACTCGCACTCAAGCGGCGTTGGCAAGGTCGTCGTAGAGCGGATGGGAAGTCGACCGAGACCCCGAACATCGTGCTGTCCACTGCAGTTCAAGTGTGCTGGGAGAAGTTCTGCAATTATTTCGAGGTCGAGCCGCGGTGGGTTCCGATCAGCAAAGACCACATGGTTCTCGACGGGTACGAACTCGAGAAGTATGTAGACGAGAACACAATCGGCGTGGTCGCGATCATGGGGCAGACCTACACCGGCATGTACGAGCCGGTCGCCGACATCGCCAAGAAGCTCGACGAAATTCAAGCCGATACCGGGCTCGACGTTCAGATCCACGTCGACGGCGCATCCGGCGCCATGATTGCCCCGTTCTGTCAGCCCGATCTCGAGTGGGACTTCCGAGTAACCCGGGTGGCGTCGATCAACACCTCCGGGCACAAGTTCGGCCTCGTGTACCCCGGCGTCGGCTGGATCGTCTGGCGAGATGAAGAAGCCTTGCCCGCGAGCATGGTCTTCCACTGCAGCTACCTCGGGGGAGACATGCCGACCTTGGCGCTGAACTACTCGCGTCCAGGAGCTCAGGTATTGCTGCAGTACTACATGTTCCTTCGATTGGGGTTCAGGGGCTTTCGTCAGGTGCAGCAGGGTTCACTCGATGTGGCACAGCATCTTTCGTCGAAAATTGCGCGACTTGATGCTTTCGAACTGGTCAGCAAGGGGGACACCATCCCGGTCTTCGCTTGGCGCTTGAAAGAGGGGTATACCGACAAGTGGAATCTGTACGACCTCTCCGATCGGTTGAGGATGAAGGGATGGCTCGTTCCTGCCTATCCGATGGCCGACAATCTAGGCGAGATGACAGTTCAGCGCATCGTGGTACGTGTCGGGTTGAGCGAAGATCTAGCAGACGCACTGTTCAGGGACCTCGAAGGGGAGGTTACTTTTCTCGACAGCCTTACTGCACCTATGCCGCGAGTGGGCGAAGGATCCCACTTCCACCACTGAGCGTGGCAAGTCGTCCGGTGGTGGTGCGTGGAAACGAATCGAAGGTTGCATGAGTATTGCTGCGGAAACACCACGTTGGCACGCCGCGATCTTGACGCCGACTCTGCGAAAGCAGTGCTGGGGCTTCATGATCGGATCGTCACTGTTCGCATTGGGGGCTGTACCGGGTTTCGGCGCCTGGGCCGGTGCCTCGGTTTCCAACGTGTGCTTCTTCATCGGCGCGTGGTTTTTCACCTCTGCCGGATTTATTCAGCTACTCAGAAGCGGTGCGGTCAAGACGAAAGTTTCCGGTAGTTCAGATGACATGGTCCGGCTCGAGTGGCTGGCCGCGGCAACTCAATTCGCAGGAACGTTACTTTTCAACGTCAGCACCACCGCGGCCCTGAAGCCGAGCTCGGTCACCCAAGAGAAACGCCTCGTCTGGAGTCCGGATGCGGGAGGCTCGGTCGCTTTCCTCATCAGCGGGGTACTGGTGATCATCGCGTATACCCACGCCCGAAAATTCTGGGACCCGAGCGCGGCCGACTGGTGGTCCGGGCAGATCAACTTGATCGGGTGTCTCGCATTCGGCGTCTCCGCGGTGGCTGCCTTCGTCACCCCGGACGGTGCCACGGTCGACTCGACCCTCGCCAACACCGGCACCTTCGTCGGCGCGTTGTGCTTCTTCTTCGCATCGTTCCTCGTATTGCCCATGTGGAGTCGAGGCAAGAATTCGACTACGTGATGCTGTGTTCACTTAGAAGTTCACCTAGGTGACCGCGAGAGTGGCCGGTACTCGCTCACGGCGTAATCGTCGTAGTCGACGGCCTTCAATTGTCCGACGTACTGCGTCGCGAACCCGGGGAACATCGTTGCGTTGAAGCCGTCCTCGGTGAGATACCAACTGGAGCAACCGGAATTCCATGTCGTGTGCTGCAACCGCTTCTGCAGATCGTCGTTGTAGTCGCGTTGACGGTCCTCTCGGACATCGAGGACGACGTCGCGGGAAAGGGCGAAGGATATCGCGTCGACGAGGTAGTCGATCTGGGCTTCCATGTAGACCAACGCCGAGCTGTGCCCAGGGCCGGAGTTGGGGCCGAACGTGAAGTACATGTTCGGGTATCCAGCTACCGAAACGGACTTGTATGCCTTTGCCCCACCGCTCCACTCGTCGGCCAACACTCGCCCGCCCCTGCCTCGGATCGGAACGGGGGTGCCCGTCTTGCACACGTCGAAACCCGTCGCGAACACGATGACGTCGGCTTGGTGCTCGATACCTTCTACCGTCCTGATGCCGTCAGGCGCCAGTGTGGCGATCGGCCAGGTGACGAGCGTGCAATTGTCCTTCTGCAATGCCGGGTAGAACTCACTCGTCATCAGCAACCGCTTACAACCCGCTCTGAAATCCGGGGTGAGTTGACGACGTAGCCAAGGGTCTGCGACCTGGCGTCGCAAGTGCACTTTCCCGACGGCTTCCACGACGCGAGTCAGGGGAGAATTCCACACCACACCCAGAGCGACGGACTCGTGGCCCCAGAACCAGGCCTTCCGCGCTGCTGTCTGCACTGTGGGAAAACGTCGGTAGAGGTCCTTGGTGGTCTGCCGCGTCTCGAAATTGACTCGAGGCAATGCCCACCCTGGCGTGCGCTGAAAGACTTTTACCGACTTGGCAACTTTGACCAACTCGGGGACGATTTGGACACCGGACGCGCCGGTTCCGATGACGGCGACCTTTTTGTCGGTGAAGTCGTAATCGTGGTCCCAGCGGGCACTGTGGATCTTGTGGCCGGTGAAGGTGTCGAGACCTCTGATTGCCGGAAAGCTTACATTGGCCAAAGGTCCCGACGCCATGACGACGGTGCGAGCATGCATTGTCGGTTGGGCGTCGAAGGTGATGTCCCACAGCGACGTTGCGTCATTCCAGCGCACGTCGGTGACGTTGTGGCCGAATCGAAAATGTGGCCGCAGGTCGAATGCTTCGACCATGTGCTCGATGTAGCCGAGGATCTCCGCGCTTCCCGAGTATGTGTGCGACCAGTCTGGATTGGGAGCGAAACTGTACGAGTACAGCCGCGACGGGATATCGCACGCGGCACCCGGGTAGGTGTTGTCGCGCCATGTGCCGCCGGCCGAAGTGCCTCGCTCGAGAAGCGCGAAGTCTTCGATACCTTTCTGCTTCAACCGGATTGCCGTGCCGATTCCTGCGAAGCCACCGCCGATGATGGCAACATTCAACGTCTGGTTCATGCGATCGGCTCGTAGGTGAGTTCTTTGGACCAGGTCGGCTGGGGGCGCAGCAATCGCTTGGGGTATTTGGCAGTGAGACGGACAAGGCCGTCGGCGAACTTGTGATACGGGTGGGCGCGGTTGATAACCACCCCGGCATGCCAGCTGATGAAGCGGTACATGGGCAGATGCTTGGGGAATTCGCTTCTTTCCCCGACCTTCTTGAACCGACCCATAGCGGAGTACAGCCGTTGCTCGTCGACACCCATGTCCACGATGTTGTCTCGCATCTTGTTGAGCAGCGGGATATACCGGAGGGTGCCGATGATCAGTGACGGTTTCATCCACGCCCCGACGGTCTCGACGAGGATTTTGCGCATCTTGGCATGGCCGAGAAGTTCGATCACCTGGAAATCGACTGCGAGGTGTCGTGATTCGTCGGAGTTGATTCGTTTGAACACCTCCTGGCAGACCGGGTCGTCGATCTCGTCGACGATGAATTTCACCAGTGCACCGTCGAGAGCAACTTCGAGCATCGGGATCACCGTACCCAGAACGGCGAGCGAGGTCTGGTCCGAATACTTGTCGAGCCAGTCGATGACAAGCTTGACGTTGATGTTGGGCTGCGGAATCTCGTCACCGTCGAGCATCCCCCAGCGCCTCATCAGCGCGAGCTCGGCATTGGCGTGCTTCTGCTCCTCGGCGTGGAAGTAGTTGTAGATCTCCTTGAGGGTATCGGTGGGGGCTTTCGTCGCCATGGCGGCGAACCCGCGGGCTCCGACATTTTCGATCCACATCAGGTCGGACATGAAAGGCTTGAGCTTGGTCCAGAGTTCGGGACTGATCGTCTCCGCTCCCGGTGCATCCCAGTCGATGTCGGCCAACGCCCACTGCTTGTCCTTGATCTTGACGAGCATGTCTTCGAAATCGAATGCCATGTCAGACTCCTGCCTTCTCGGTGGTTTCCTGTGGTGCCAGCCGTCCCAGCAACCCGAGGGCGCGGGTATAGAGAGCTGGAGCGATTCGTTTGAGGCGCCAGATGACCTTGGCGTCGAGCTGAGGGACGACGTACAGGCGTCCGCGGTCGTACTTGTTCAGGGTGTCGACGGCGATCTTGCCGGGCGTGAAACCGGTCGAGCGCATGAGGTTCTCGGCCAATGTCGATGCCGCGCCGGTGATCCGACCGTCGACGGCGACGTTGGTCTTGACGAACGTCGGGCACAGAACGGTGACCTTCACGCCGGTGCCGGATAGTTCGGCGGCCATCGTTTCCGACAGCGAAATGACCGCGGCCTTGCCGACGTTGTAGGGCGCCATGAACGGGGCAGCGGCAAATCCGGCGGCCGAGGCGACGTTGATGAAACCGCCTTCGCCCGCGGCTTCGATTGCGGGCAGGAAAACTTCGCAGCCGTGGACGACACCCCACAGGTTGATTCCGAGGGCCCAGTTCCAGTCCTCGAAACCGATGTCGCCGACGGGCTTTCCGCCGATTCCGACGCCGGCGTTGTTGACGACCAGGGTGGGTGCGCTTCCGAAGGTCAGCTCGGCGAAGAGCGCTAATTCTTCGACTTGTTCGCGGATGGCGACGTCGCAGGCCACGGCGTAACCGTCGATCATCGCGGCAGTTTCTTGTGCCCGAGTGAGCGAGATGTCGGCGCAGATCACTTCTCCGCCGCGAGCAGCCAGTTCGATGGCGAAGGCGCGGCCGATGCCGCTCCCCGCGCCGGTTACGACGGCACGAGCATTGTAGGACGAGGGCATACGAAAAGAATCGTATGGACCGCGCCATTTGTCAATGGCTCAGTGAGTAACGGCTTGGTTGCGGGTGAAAGAAGGGGCCCGACCAAGCAATGGTCGGGCCCCATTTCGTCGGCAGATCTGCAGGTCGATTACACGACCTGGTAGCTGGGCTCGCGCTTCTTGATGTACGCGATCACCCGGTAAGTGATCGGCATGACGATGATCTCGGCGGTCGTCTTCCACAGGAATCCGACGATGACGTAGTTGATGAAATCCGCCCACGTGCTGATCCCGATGACTCCGGCCGCGATGGAGCAGAAGATAAGAGTGTCGAAGAATTCACCGACGATGGTCGAACCGATGAGCCGCGCCCACAGATGCTTCTCCTTGGTGCGCTCCTTGATAGCCACCAGCACCAGTGAGTTAAGCATCTGGCCCACGAAGTAACCGGCCAGCCCGGCAATGACCAGTCGAGGAACCACACCGACAACGGTTTCCAGTGACTGCTGATTCTCGTAGAAGCTCGCGGCCGGCAGCTCGATGGTGATCCAGAAGCAGAGGGCGGCCAAAGTAATCGACCCGAAGCCGAGATAGATTGCGCGCCTCGTCGCCTTGAACCCGTACACCTCGCTGAGCACGTCGCCGAGGATGTACGCCAACGGGAAGAGGAAGAACGCCCCATCCGTATTGATCGGGAGGATCTGGAGCGGGCCGAGGAAGACATCGCTGTCACCGAAGAATGCGACGCCCTTACTGGCCGACACATTCGAGATGATCAGGGTCGCCACGAACAGGGCCACGATTGTCGGATAGTAACCACGGCTCACGTGCGCGAACTGCGCTACGGTATCGGGTTCGTCTGGGGTCTGCGGAACTGTCACGTGCCCTATCCAAACACGCGCAATCCCCAGGTCCGAATCACTGCCGAGCCGATATCCCTTATGTCTCGAATATCCAGGGCGTGCGCGGCAGCGAGTTCGGATTCCAACGAGCCAGCAGCTCGGCCGTCGTAACCGGTTCGTTCGGGCCCGCCAACTCCAGTGACTGCGCCAGAACTGCCAGCACATCGTGCGGGCCGAGGCCGAGCGCAGCTTGATCCTCCAGGGTGACCGCACCATCGCGTTTGGCGAGCCTGCGCCCCTGAGCATTGAGTGCAAGCGGCACATGCACATAAGTGGGAGTGGATAATTGGAGCAGAGAAGCAAGGTAAGCCTGGCGCGGCGAGGACGCCAACAAGTCGTCACCACGAACAACCTGGTCAATGCCTTGCTCGTCGTCGTCGACGACGACAGCAAGGTTGTATGCCGCCACGCCGTCCGCTCGGCGGAGCACGAAATCGTCGACGAGCCCGTGAAATCGGCCGAGCAACGCGTCGTCGACAGAGAAATCGGTCACTTCGGACCGCAATCTCAATGCGGGAGGGCGAGACATCGACGCTTTCTCGGTCGAGGTGAGGTTTCGGCACGTCCCCGGGTACGCCCCGTCCGGCGCGTGCGGAGCCGATGCCGCCTCGAGAATCTCTCTGCGGGTGCAGAAGCACTCGTAGGTCCACCCCGACGCCAGCAGCGACGTGATCGCATCCTCGTACAACGCGGTGCGTTGAGACTGGCGGACGATCGCGCCGTCCCAGTCGAGGCCTATCGCGTGCAGATCGGCGAGTTGGCGCTCCTCGGCGCCGGGGCGGACGCGATCGAGATCCTCCATTCGCATCAGAAACTTCCGACCGGTCGATCGGGCGAACAACCAGGCCAGAAGTGCAGTGCGCAGATTTCCCAGGTGTAGATCTCCCGACGGACTGGGAGCGAAACGTCCTGCACCCGTGCTCATGAGACCACTCTAGTTTCGGTGCATCGATCAACGAAGCCCGATCGAGTCAGTGATCGATCAGGAAGTAGCTTCGGCGGCCAATCGACCGAGGGTGTCCGTCAGCTGCTCCTTGGTGACGAGCGGGAACTTGACCTGCTCGAGCAATTTCTTATCGGTCACTTTCGACCAGTCGTAGGTGTGGCGCACCAAGGTCTCGTTCGGCCCCTGCGACTCCAGCTCCCACAGCCACTCCCATCCGGGAGGCTCCGTCCCCGCGGGTGCGCTCTTCCAGGCCAGCAACTTGTCTTTCGCGTATCCCGAAACGTGATTGTCGGTTTGGTAATCGCCGCCCATGTGATCGCCCGCCATGTTCATCGTGAACACCTCGCCGACCTTCTGGATCCGGTCGGCATGGTCCACGCCACGAATGAAACCGGAGCCGTCGAGCGCTTGATGTCGTTCGGGGTTGGACAGGACATCGAATACCGCGTCGACGGGAGCCTCGATGGTGCGTTCGACAGTGATCTTTGCGTTGTCGGTCATACCTCCACCATGCCGAAGGTTCATTGACTCGGCAACCTAGGTCGCCTCGGGATGTCGCCGTGACCGTCTCATGTTCGCGCACACTGGAACAATGAACAGTCCACATCGGGTTACCTGACTGTGAAGACAACGAGGCCGACAGTGTGGAAGAAGGCCCGGGCTTACGTGCGGCGGATCGAGCTTCGCTACAGGCCGGTCGATCCGAGAACCCGATCTGCGTTGGACGCGAGGTGGGCGGCTCTACCCGCGGCGGCACGAACACCGGCACAGACGCTCGGTCGGCATGCCGTCGGATGCGAGGGCACTCACGGAGTGTTTCCGAAGTGCAATCTCACCTGTAGCCCGTGCTATCACAGCGCCGATGCGAACAAAGTCCGTGTCGACGGCGAGCACACCCTCCGTGAGATAAACCTGAATGCACCGATTGGGCCGTGAACGTGACCGAGTCGCAGAAGCGAAATGCCCTGCCGTGGTGAAAGAATCAATCTTGTCTAGGGAAAGATTCGGCCACAACGAAGGGCATCTCGCAGATGCA
>NZ_JASITC010000016.1:0-77829 GCF_030063405.1 Rhodococcus sp. H29-C3
TTTACTTTGGCTGTCGCCCGCTGCAGCGAAAGCGCCGGTGCATCCACAGGTGTGCTTGATCATCGCTTCGATGGCATAGTCGCCACTGTCGCTTCGATGGCGCGTCCACGCTATCTGATCGTATGAAGGGACCATTCACGCGACAGGTGGGCTATTTTTCGTCGATTGATGCAGACGACTGGAGTAGATCGTCATACCGACCCGCACTCGACTCGATGAACTCCCCAACGAACCAGCATGCCGGGATTACGGAGAACCCGCCTGCGCGGCTGTCTTCGAGGACGTGCTCTGTCAATACCGCAGCGAGTCCGTGGCCGCGATGCTCGGGAAGTGTCACGGTGTGATTGAACGTTCGCACGCCGTCGGACTGTAGGTAGTCGGAGAATCCGGCAAGTGATTCGTCGAGGTATATCTCGAATCGATGCTGCTCTGGCAGGTGGGCGATGCGGCGTTCCATAATGATCGATTGTGCACGGGTTCCTGTCGAGGTGGTTGGGCGACTAGGCTGAGGTGGACATACGAGTCGTGCGCGCCGCCCGTCGTAGGCACTTCTCATCATCTGCACGGGTAAGCAGACCAGAGGTGGCATAGGTGGAAGATGTATCGGAGCAGGGAATCAGGGCCTTCATCGGCGCTGTTGTATTGCGCGGCGGTCGGGCCGAACGGCTGACGACGTCGCGGCGTAATCCAGTTCAGGTCTGGGGTGTCGACGGTTCGAGCTGCGTGGTTCGAGTGCGGTCCAAGGCCGTAGGCGATTGGAAAGCTCGACGTCAGGACGAGTCGTTGGCAAGTGACGACACCGGATCGTCTTACTGGGTGTTCGTCGATCTGGGTGCTTCCGAGCCGTCGTTCTTCATGGTGTCTTCCGAAGAGATGGCGGCTGATATCCGCGGCGAAGTGGACCTGTGGGTACAGGATTCGCCGCTTCGAACTCGAACCGGTCACCACGCTATCGCGGTGGGACGAGTCCAACACGGACGTAACAAGTGGTCGCTGTTGGGTCTCCATGCGGCAGCCGATCCGAAGCTCGAAGAGGAAGCTCGCGCCGCCGCTGTCCACCGGGCCAAGCCGGCCGTGCGTCGAGGCCCGTCGAAGAAAGCTGTTGCAGCCGAGGAAGAGATCCCAGATCTGCGGGTCAGGGTCGTCGCCGATTTCGACGGCTACCGTCTCAGTGCCCGATTCGACCCGTCCAACAAGCGCCTCGAGATCATGCAGGGGCCGATGGAGGGTCGGAGGTTCGATGACCCCACTCAAGCTGCCAGCGCTGTAGCCACACATATCAGTGGCGATATCGAGGTAAGGGACGGCTGGAAATTCTGGGAATTGGACACTCCAGAGCGACTTCCGCTAGGGACTCTGCAGTAACGCACGCGAATCGGCTGATCTGGTTATTGTGATCGCTCACAACGATCTCAATAACCGGCATCGGGTCGTGTTTAGGTCGCTATCGTTGGGTGAAGAGCAGGTTTTAGTATTCGAATCTCGACACCCCTCACTCATGCGATCTTACTGATGGCGGCGTTTCGTCAGCACTCTCGCCGGCTGTACTCGGCCGTATTTGTGGCGACAGTGGGTGGGTTGTCGACCCGCAGGAGAGGTCAGTCCAGTGGAGCAGTCGTCCCTTCACGCGTCACGTTTCGTGATTTTGGTAGCGCAGTTCGTCGACCATCGGATCACGGCCGACTACTTCTCTTCGCAATTCCGGAACCTGGAGCGATCGGATGCCGAACACCTCGATCGGGATATAGCGACCGTTGTGGGCAAGCTGTCGGTGGACGTGGGGGCATATCGCGGAGATGTCAATCTTCTCGGTGTCGACTACATCGATGCAAACCAACTGTGGCGGGCATCAGGCGAAGCGTTTCGTGACCTCTTGACATTACAGTCGGAGCTGCTCGGACGCCAAGCCGGCTGACACGACGCTAGGGTGTGAACTTCTCCCGATGCCGTATGAGGTCTTCCAAGCGAAAGCGTCGGTGGGTTCCACGCATCTCGACGGTCAGTGACCCTGCGTCTGCGAGTTTGCGAACATATGTGTCAGATACTCCGAGAAGGTCTGCCGCCTGTGACGTGGTGAGCAACTCGCTGACCGGTCCGATCGTCACAGCGGTCCCTGACGCGAGTTGTCGGAGTAGTTCCATCACTGCGCGCCGACCGGACTCGTCGATATCGAGGTCGACTCCGTCCAATGCCAGGTGCGGAGTTCGTCCGTCCGCATCGGAAATCGACGACGTGACTCGACGCGCGTCCTGAGGTGAGAGCGCCGCTGCGATGTACCGGTGGTCCATGTCTGAACCCTACTGCGGCATATCCTGTTCGGTACCCCACGATCCCAGGAGTGCTCCATGCCGCAGTTGCTGCATCTCGATTCGTCCGCTGACCTGAATAACTCCGTTTCACGTGCGGTCACGGCGCATTTTTCGGATGTGTGGCATGAGCAGAGTCCGGATCACTCGGTGATCCATCGCGATTTGCACCGAGATCCGCTGCCGCATCTTCCGACGTCGGCGATGCATTGGGCCCCACATTTGCGGACTCCGGACGAGGTTGTGGCGCCCGACGCCGAGGCACTGCAGAAGACCTTGATCGACGAGGTGGTCTCGGCTGACGTCGTGGTGATCGGTGCTCCGATGTACAACTGGTCGGTTCCGTCGACGCTGAAGGCATGGATCGACTATGTCCATGTTCCCGGTGTCACGGTTCCGTTCGACGGCCCGACTCGTCCGCTCGAAGGCAAGCCGGTGGTAGTGGTGTCGAGTCGTGGCAACGAGTATGGGGCGGGGACACCTGACTTCGGTACCGATCACGCCGTTCCGCTGCTACAGCAGGTTCTCGGTACCGCGCTCGGAATGGATCTGTTCGTTGTCCTCGTCGACCTGACATTGTCGACCCGGGTGCCCGGGATGGCGCCCCTGGTTCCGCGGTCCAGAGACAGCCTGGACGCAGCATGGGTCGCGGTCGCAGATCTTGCGGCACGGCTGGGCTGAGATCAGCGGCCGGTGCTGCCGATCAAGACCTCCATCAGTTCTGCTTCCAGCGCAGCGAAGTGCGGTGTCGTGACGACGTCGAGTTTTCGTGGTCTGGGGAGCGATACCGTCACTTGCCGTCGTACATGTGCCGGCTTGTCGGATAAAACGATCACCCGATCCGAGAGATAGACAGCTTCCCGGATGTCGTGGGTGATCATCAGGACAGTCCATCGGTAGTCGAGCCAGACTTCCTGCAGCCACGCTTGCATCCCGGTGCGTGTCAGCGAATCCAGGGCTCCGAACGGCTCGTCGAGCAGTAACACCTCGCGTTCTTGAATCACCGTGCGCAGCATTGCTGCTCGCTGCCGCATCCCACCGGACAATTCGGAAGGCCGCGCTTTCTCGTATCCCTCGAGCCCAAAGGCGGGAAAGAGTTTCTGCGCCTGGACACGCGCTTGTTTCTTGCTCATCCCTCGAACCTCGAGGCCGAGTGTCGTGTTGTCGAGCACGGTGCGCCACGGAAACAGCAGGTCCTTCTGTGGCATATAAGCGCACGGGGGTGCCTCGACGATTCCGCTGTCGGGGGTGTCGAGACCAGCAATCATATTGAAAACTGTGCTCTTGCCCGAGCCGCTCGGACCGATGACGGAAACGAACTCTCCGGGTTCGACGTCGAAGCTGACTCCGTCGAGAATTGTCCGGTCGCCGTAGGACTTCGTGAGTCCGGACAGATGCACGGCCGTCATCGCGGCCGACTGTCCTGCGCCCATGGGGCGACTACCCGTTCGACGGCGTAGGTCAGAAGGAAGAGCGTCACGCTGATGACGGCGGTGACGAACACCGCGGCCAGGACGAGGTCGGTGCGGAACGAATTCTTCTGCTGGCTCATGTATATCCCGAGTCCGGCGCTTGCTCCTGCGTATTCGGCGAAGATGGCACCCACGACGGCGTACGTGATACCGATACGAAGCGAGGTGAAGAAGCGGGGCATCGCAGAGGGCAACCGAATATATCGAAACTGCTGCCAGCGGGTTGCGCCCATACTGGCAAGGAGCGCGCGCGCATCTCGGTCGGTTGCCGCGAATCCTTCGATGAGGCCGATGGCCATGGGGAAGAACGTGGCGAGCGAGATCACGAGAATCTTGGGAAGTAGTCCGAAGCCGAACCAGATGATCAGTAGTGGGGCAATAGCGATGATCGGAAGCGTCTGCGAGATCACGAACAGCGGCACCACTGCTCGTCGGAGCCATGGTGAGAAGTCGACAGCGACGGCGAGTGTCCAAGCGACCAGCAGCGATACCGCAAATCCGAGAACGGTGACTTGTAGAGTTGCTGCCGCCTGTTCGGCGATGGCTTCGCGCTGCGACCAACCCTGAGCCACGATTCTCGACGGCGAGGGCAGTACCTGCGGTCGGATCCCGCTGAGCTGGACGTAGACCTGCCATCCGATGACGAGCACCACGACGATGGTGACCGACGGCATGGCCCACCTGACCGCAGCCCCGATTCGCGGTCTACGCTTCGCCGGCCGTTCGACAGCACCGAACGCCGCGCTACTGAGCGCCGAGGTAGTCATCGGTGAAGTAGGTGGACCAGTCGGGCTCGGTGTCGACGGCGTTGCCGGCTTCGTCGACTAGGACACCGTTCTCGTACAGGAATTTCGAATATTCGGTCCATTTGTCGAGGTTCTGTCGCCCGACTGCGCCCGACTCGTCCAGCATGTAGCGGTCGGCGAGCATCTGTTGGCTTTCGAAGACCAACTGCTCGTCCGTGAAGACTCCTGGATTCGCATCGATGATGTCCTGCGCGGCGCGGACCGGATCGTCGGCCGCGAGTTGGTAGCCGCGTTGAAGCGCCTGGACGAACTGCTTGGCCTCGTCGGGATGGCTTGCCAGCCAGTTCTCGTTGCCGTTGACCGTGAGGGCGTAGGCGTCGGGGAAGCCGTAGTCGGTGTAGTCGAAATATTTCATCGGAGTACCGCTGTGCTCGGCCTCGATACCCTCCCACGCCAAGTAGGACACGGTGAAGTCGGCTGTGCCCGAATACACGGCCTCGTAGGCCGACGTTCCGAGCACGACGGTCTCGTACTCACCTGCGCCGCCGTCGTTCTGAATGACCTGGCGTAGTCCTGCCTTCTCGCCGGTATCGCCGAAGCCTGCGTAGACCTTGCCGTCCAATGCTTTCGGGCTCGGTATGTCTTCGCGATCGGCTTTAACACCGATTCCGGTGGCCCAGTGTTGCAGCGGAGCCAGTACTGAAATAATTTGGGCCCCTGCAGTTTTTGCGAATGTAGTCGAACTCTGAGTGCTGATGCCGAACTCGGCATTGCCCGCGTCGACCAGCGTGTCCGGAGAAGTGCTGTTGTAAGGCAGTACTTCGACGTCGAGTCCGGCGTCGGCGAAGTACCCCTCCTGTAAAGCGACGTACAGTCCGGTGTGGTTGGTGTTCGGTGTCCAGTCGAGTGCGAAGCGGATGATGTCGGAGTCAGTGGATTGTGCACACGAAGTCAGCGATGTGATGGTAGCGACGGCAACTGCGATGGCGCCGATCCTTCGGGAAAGTGTCACAGTGCTACCTCCGACGCAGCAATCTCGGAAGAGGGAAGCGGCCACGGTGTGGGGTGAAGTGCACTGTCCCAGAACATCGATTCGTACCGCGTCGCGATGACGAATGCGTCGATCATGGCGCTTCGTTGAGCGTCGGTAGCGAATCGAGCGGCGTCGTCGACCAGGAGGCGCGCGCATTCGACGGCATCACGGAATTCTACCGAGTCGTACGTCGAAACCCATTGCGCGTAGGGATGATTCGGATCACGTTGAAGAACCTGCTGGGCCGATACCGAAAGGCGAACGGCCACGTCGGCATAGATCCAGAAGCATGGCAGGATCGCCGCCGCCGCAACGGGATAGGGCTCGGTGGCAGCGGTTGCTACCAAATACGAGACGTATCCGAGGCAGGTGGGTGAATGTATGGCCCGCGCGTTCGTCGTGGGGAGTGCGTCACCGGAGAGCAGTGACTCGTGAAGTGTTGCCTCCTCGACTGCGCTCGCCGCGGAGGTGGCCCAAAAGGCGGCCGTCGCAGTATCCGGCGCTTTCGATGCCAGAATGGCCAGCGCCTTCGCGTATCCCGCCAGATACAGCCGATCCTGCTCGAGATACGTGCGGAACGCGTCGAGCGGCAAAGTGCCTTCGCCCAGCAGTGTCAGAAATTCGAGTTGGTCGATCGCGTGACGCAACGAAGTCGTTGCGGTCCACATCAGATCCGTATGGCGGACAGGATCCACCGAGTTTACAGGCGCAATCATCGCCTTGACATCCCTTCGTCAGCATTACCTGCATCAGGTTCGACGGGTGTGATCTCAGCATCCGCATGTACGGACGCACCCCGTGTCAGAACACCGCCGACCCTAGCACCCTTGGTCGGCGATGCAGTGTGAGCGGGCCGTAGACCTCTCCACGACCAACCCTGTCGACTACGACCGAACGGTGAGGCGAAGCTCGATCCTGTGATCGTGAGTACACCGGGCGCTTACGATGGCGGCATGAATGCACCGAGGAGATGGACGAAGTCAGCAGCAGTCTTGGTTTTCACGGCCGCGGCGTTACTCGCAGGAAGCGGAATTGCGACTGCCGACGAGTGGCCGCCGATACCGAATTACCCGAGCCCGAGCGTTCCGTTCGAGACAAAGGGATTCCTGACGCCGACCGATCCGGCCTATTGGAATCCCTTTCTCGCCGAGAATCGGCTGACGTCGCCGTATGGAACGAGCACCAGGATCGTCTGCACCGCTTTTCACGGAGTGCTCACCGGATGCTGGCAGGCCGACGCACAAGGCAACCCACACAAGTTGGTTGCGCTTCCGTTCGACTTCCCGAACGTGACCGGATCCTCGATGCCAGGTGGCGGCCCGCAGCATTTCGTCTATCCAGGATTCATACCCGGAATCTGATCTGATTTCGTGAGGTCGCGCGCGCTTGCGGAACACCCCCTCGGAATAGCGGCTACTTCAGCTCGAATACCTTGTCCGACACCGTGAATCTATGGCCGACCTGATCCAGGCAGGTGACCCCGGACGACTCTTCGACTCGGCATTCGAGCCCATTGGAACGTCCACTTCCGGGTACGGCGAGTGTGACGCCGTACGGCAATTCTTTCGCCGTCCCGTCGAATCGATGAAAGCGTGGATCGCCAGAGCTGAGAAACCTGGCAGGGGATCCGGCAGTGATCTCGATGGTGTTGGGAGCGACCGAAGACTCCGGAGCACCACTTCCCGCCACTCGCGGGGCCGAGCGAGGGAACTCACCGTGACACCCAGCGACGGAGGTCTCGGTGACGACGATCGCGCATTCGAACTTGCCACTCGGGCTGGCGAAGTAGAAGAACCCGGCAGTGCTTTCGTACTGGGACGGGTCGACGGTCGGTGGAGGACTGCTCGTCGTCGACTTTTCGGGGGTCGTCGACTCGGTTGTTGTCGGGGCGGCCGACGTCGTCGGCGAGGGTGGAGTAGCGGGCGTCGTGCGGACTACCGACGGTGGGTCGGTGTCGACGGTGGCAAGAGGCGCCGTCGCGCTGTCGTCGACATCGGACCCGCATCCGGCAAGAACCAGCAAGGACGCGGCAGCAACGGCTGCGCCGTATGCGCGTAGTCGGTTCATCCTGCCAGCTTAAAGCGGACGGATCGATCTCAGGAATTGGTACCTTGACCAGTATCGGATGGGTATACGTCGGATACGGAGGAATGCCTTGACCGAAGTCGAGCAAGCCGGCATGTGGACATGTCAGGTACACACTCCGGATGGCGATGTGATCGGGTATCGCGACGGCACACACTTCGTGTGGAAGGGAATCCCATACGCGGCTGCGACCGACGGCGAACATCGCTTCAGGTCGCCGCGGCCGGTGGAACCGTGGGCAGGAGCGCGGGATTGTCGAAGTTTCGGTGATGTCGCGCCCCAGGGCAAAGCTAGTCCGGTGCCGATCGATCCGGCGATCCCGATGTCGGAGGACTGTCTGTCGGTGAATGTCTGGGCCCCCGAGCCCGACGGTCGACCTCGGCCGGTGATGGTGTGGATTCACGGCGGTGCCTACTCGCTCGGTTCCGCTGCACAGAGCGTCTACGACGGCAGGAGGCTGGCCGAACTCGGTGACCTGGTGCTCGTCACCGTCAACTATCGCGTCGGTGCTTTCGGATTCCTCGACTTGTCGTCGTTCTCCACAGCGGAGACGGTCTTCGAGACGAATCTCGGCTTGCGTGATCAGATCGCGGCACTCGAATGGGTGCAGCGTTGCGTGGAATCGTTCGGTGGTGATCCGTCGAAAGTGACCGTGTTCGGCGAGTCCTCGGGTGGCGCGTCGGTCACGACACTGATGACCTCGCCAAAGGCCGAGGGACTGTTTCACCGCGCTATCGTGCAAAGTGCGCCCGCGACGTCGGTGTACGGACCGGAACGCGCGGCGGCCGTGGCCACGAGATTCCTCGAACTCGTCGATATCACTCCGGATCGAATCGGGGAGTTGAAAACCGTCGACTTCATGCGTCTCGTCGAGGCGGGCGACACCCTGTGTTACGAGGTTCCGACGCGGGTGCCGGGCACATTGGGGCTCGCGCCGGTGGTCGACGGAGATATCGTCCCGCGGTATCCCGTTGCAGCGTTCCAGAAGGGATACTCGCACCGCATCCCGTTGATCATCGGAACGAATCACGACGAGGCATCGATCTTTCGTTTGATGAAGTCACCGTTGATGCCGGTCACGTCGGACACCGTCACGGAGATGTTTCGTGCGATCGCGAACGATCACTCGGACCTGCCGGCGTTCCGGATCGCCGAAATCATGTCGGCTTATCCGGATCGTTCGACATCGGCTGGCGCACTTGCGATGTCGAGAGATGCTGGATTTCGAATGCCGACCATGTGGATCGCGGACGCGCACAGTAGGCACGCGCCGGTCTGGATGTATCGATTCGATCATGCGACACCGATGCTGAAAGCTGCTCGTATAGGTGCGGGGCACGCGACCGAGTTGCCTTATGTCTTCGGCAATTTCGGAACGTTGAACAGAGATCCGACATTCTGGCTCGGCGGCCGCAAGGCAGCGACGGCAGTATCGCTGCGTGTGATGAAGAGATGGGTCGCCTTTGCCCTGCACGGAGTCCCAGCCACCCTCGACGGTGCGAAGCATTGGGCGCCGTACGTCGAACCGACCCGTTCCACACTTGTCATCGACGCCCAGGATTCTCTTGTCGAAGATCCGGATGCCGCTCTCCGCGCGGCATGGGGAGATCAGGTTCTCGGCTTCACCTGACTTTTGGTCGGGCACGGTGGATTGAGGTGGTCCACTTCTGGATACCTACATCTGGTGCTGTTCATCCGAATCGTCGAGACCTCGTTGGCCGTGGGCGCCACTCGCTCCCGTAAGGCCAAGACCGAGGCGCTGCGGCTGTTGCTCACAGAGGTCGACCCATCGGAGATTGCCACCGTTGTAGCGTGGCTGTCCGGTGAATTGCCGCAGGGCCGAATCGGCGTGGGGTGGCGGACCTTGGCCGATATCGACGTCGATCCGTCGGCTGCGGGCACACTTACCGTCGCCGAGGTCGATACGAAGATCACGAAAATTGCCTCGACGTCCGGTCCGGGTTCGAGCGCCCGGCGTCGCGAGGTCCTGACGGATCTTCTTGGGCGGTCGACGAGCGACGAGCGAGTGTTTCTGGTTCGGTTGCTGACCGGCGAGTTGCGCCAGGGTGCGCTCGAAGGTGTCATGACCGACGCTATCGCTGCAGCGGCGGGACTGAAAATCGACCCGGTCCGACGGGCATTCATGCTCTCCGGGAATCTATCGGCAACGGCGTCCGCTGCACTCGCCGGAGGCGAGACTGCGCTGGCGGCCTTCGAACTCGAGGTGGGACGCCCCGTGCGTCCGATGTTGGCCTCGCCCGTGGGGTCGTCGGCCGTGGCGTGGGTCGAATTCGCCGGCGAGGTGAGTCTGGAGTATAAACTGGACGGTGCTCGCATCCAGGTCCATCGAGCGGGTGAAGATGTGCATATCTACACCAGGACGCTGCGGGAGATCACCGACAGCGTGCCAGAGCTCGTCGAGTTGATCCGGGCGTTGCCGTGCACCAGCGTCGTACTCGATGGGGAAACCCTCGCACTCACCGACAGCGGCAGACCGCGTCCTTTTCAGGAGACGATGAGTCGGTTCGGTGCCCAGAGTGCCCACGAGTTGCTGCTGCAGCCGTACTTCTTCGACTGCCTGCATCTCGACGGCGTGGATCTGCTGGACGAACCGCTCGAACGGCGGCGGGCAGCACTCGAACAGGTTGCACCCACTCATCGGATTCCGTCAGTGGTACGCCCGGCCGCCGAGGCCGTAGAAGAGTTCTTCGAGGAGGCATTGGCCGCCGGACACGAAGGTGTGATGGTCAAGTCGTTGTCGGCGCCTTACGCCGCTGGTCGACGCGGCCGCACGTGGCTGAAGGTCAAGCCCGAGCACACGTTGGATCTGGTGGTGCTCGGTGCGGAATGGGGCTACGGCAGGCGGACGGGCCGGCTGTCCAATCTGCACCTCGGGGCGCGCGATCCGGACGGTGGGGATCCGATCATGGTCGGCAAGACATTCAAGGGGCTCACCGATGCACTGCTGCAATGGCAGACCGACGAGTTTCCGAAACACGAGAGTTCTCGTGACGAGCACACCGTGTACGTTCATCCCGATCTTGTCGTCGAGATCGAACTCGACGGCGTGCAGCGGAGCACTCGCTACGCAGGCGGAGTGGCGCTGCGATTCGCCCGGGTGCTCCGATACAGGCCCGACAAGACACTTGCGGAAGCCGATACGATCGATACCGTTCGCGCGCTCCTCCTGCCGTCCACCTGAGCGCTCACCGAGCTACGTCAGAGGATCGCGCCTGGATTGAGAATGCCGCTGGGATCGAGGGCAGTCTTGATCCGTTGAGTGAGCTGCATAACGTCCGCTCCTACCTGGTCGGGCAGCCATGCCTTCTTCAGCCTGCCTACTCCGTGCTCGCCGGTGATGGTGCCGCCCAAGGTCAGTGCCAGGTCCATGATCGCCCCGAATGCGATGTTCGCCCGACGCGTCATATCGGTATCAGCAGGATCGAACACGATGAGCGGGTGAGTGTTTCCGTCTCCGGCGTGGGCAATGACCGCGACGAGTACGGCGTACTTTTCGGAGATTCGTTCGATACCTTCGACCAGATCGGGTAGCGCCGGAAGTGGCACACCGACGTCCTCGAGAAGCAGACTGCCGAGACGTTCGACAGCGGGAATCGCGAATCGCCTTGCAGCAGCGAAAGCCTCGCCTTCGTCCGGATCTTCGGTTGTGAAGACTTCGGTTGCACCAGCCTCGGTGCACGCGGCCGCCATGATCTCGATTTCACGCGCGCGGTCGTCACCGGGGGAGTCCGAACGGGCAATCAGCATCGCTGCGGCTCCGCGGTCCAGGCCCATGTTCATTGCGTCCTCGACCGCGCCGATCGACGCTCGATCCATGAACTCGAGCATCGATGGCCGAAGCGAGCGGGTGATCGCGAGGATGGCTGTGGTCGCGTCACGAACCGAGGAGAACGACGCGACGACGGTGCTGGCCGGCGGTTGGGCCGGAATGAGGCGCACGGTGATCTCGGTGATGATGCCGAGCGTTCCCTCGCTGCCGATGAATAGTTTGGTCAGTGAGAGGCCTGCAACATCTTTCAGGCGCGGTCCGCCGAGTCGTACCGCGGTGCCATCGGCGAGAACGACCTCGAGACCGAGCACATAATCGGCGGTCACCCCGTATTTGACGCAGCACAGACCGCCCGCGTTCGTAGCAGCATTCCCGCCGATCGAACACATCTCGAACGATGACGGATCCGGCGGGTACCAGAGCCCATGTTCGGCAGCAGCCTTCTTGACTTCGACGTTGAACAATCCGGGTTGGGTGACCGCGATGCGGGTGACCGGATCGACCGTGATGTCACGCATCAGTTCGGTGCTGAGCACGATTCCGCCGTCGACGGCCGTCGCGCCACCGGACAGTCCGGATCCAGCTCCCCGAGGAACTACCGAAATGCGATGTGTGCTGGCCCATTTCATGACGTTTTGAACATCGAGAGTGCAGGTGGCTCGAACTACCGCCAGGGGTGTTCCGGCATCCGGGTCCTTGGCCCAATCGCGGCGGTAGCCCTCCATCAGATCAGGATCGGTGAGGACCGCACCGTCGGGCAACGACCGCTTCAACTCGAGCAGCCGCGGATCCAGTTCGATCGGTGCACTCATCGCTCATCCTCGTCTCGATCTCGGCTCTCGCTGTCGAGGGTATGGGTCGGGTGGGGATCGCGAGTCGTTATTGATTGCGTTGCAGCGTCAATTCGGCGAGCTTCGTCGCACCTACGCAGGGGTCGACGACCCCGCCGCGATATTGCACCCACCAGGTAATGGTGCCGGTATACGCGGCGGTGATCCCACACGATGCGGGATCACCCGGCCGGCGTGAGAGAAAAGCGTTCGTACCGGCAACCGTGACGGGTTCGACTGCGTAGTTCAGCTGTTCGGCCAGTGCCCGCTCACGACCGAGAGAATTGTTCTCGAACCAGGCGAATGTGACGTCGACCAAGCCTGCGGCCCCGGTGCCCGTCCACATGCACACTGCACCGTAGAAGTACTGTTCCACGACATCCGCCTGGACGGATTCGGCGATCTTGTCGTTCGGGACGGCCGTGCATTCCTGCAGCAATTTGTCGAACTGCGAATCGCCGCCCAATCCGGCAGGAGTGGGTGTTCCTTCGATGGTGGTACTGCAGCCGGTGAGTAGCAATGTTGCTGTCACCACGGCAACTCGCGTGCGAGTTCGGTTCATCGCTCTCACCTATTTCGCATTCGCTACGGTTGCGCGGGCCAGGTCCTCGACAACCTCGCAACTGTCCCGAGGAGGTACTGCAAAGGCGTAGTTCAGCGACCAATGCAGAAATCCGTCCCCCGATTCGACTCCCGCTTCACATGAAGTGTCGGCGCCCTTGGCGGTGAAACCGGGGTGTCCCTCGACGTCGATGTACGCGATCTCGCGACCGATCTGTGCGGCGACGGATCGTTCACGGTCGATCGGACTACCTCGATACCACGTGAACATGGCGTACGCGCCGGAATCGGAAGCCTCCCACCTGCACCGGACACCATTTTTGGACGAGGAGGCAATACTGGGGATTCCGGTGATCGAACCCAACTGCTCGTCTGTCATCGAACCGCACTCTCCGACGAAGAGTTCCTTCGTGGCCGGTGTCGGGGCTGCCGTGGAACTCGTCGAATCGAGAGTGGATGCCGAGTTCTCCGCCGAACAGCCGGCGGCAGCAAGGACCAGCGCTGCGACGCCCAACGGAATTCCGCGCTTCCACACGTCCAGAACCATACCGATTCGGCAGATTCAACGCGGAGAGGACCTGGTCAGTGAAGTCACATCTGTCACATCAGCCACTCTGTTACCCGATCGATGCAGCGACGACACGAAAACGCGTGGCTGTTGAGGCTAGCGTCCACCACTAGTGGTAGCTGCTCGGCGACCCGGCCGGGTACCAAGGAGGGCGAGAAACATGATGGATTCCACCAGCAAGTCCTGGACTTTCGTCTCCGCGATCTTCTCGTACGAATTCCAAGGCGGCGGAGTCGATTACGACACCATCGAGATGATCCATCGCGGCGACGTTCACGAGTGGATCGTTGCGCTCGAACTATCCGGACTCTTCGATCGAGCGGTCGTCGAACACGTGGAGATCACGTGGAAGCGACAACCTCGGCTACTCCTGGACACTCTTCTCGTCGACGCGGACGAGATGACCCGCAAAAGATGCGATATGGCGTGGGCGTCGCTCGACCGTCTCGCGCCCATCGCCCAGTCCGGTTAGAGAAAGATAGGTAGTTCGCCGTCGATCACGACTACCTGCTCGTCGGTCAATGTCCGGTACGGGATGTTCTCTAGCTCGTACTGCGACACCATCTTCGGTCCGGAACCGTTGTCGTCGAGGATCGATCCGAAATGCGGCACTACCGCGAAATCGATCAGGCCGAGCCCGTCCCACACAACTTCGGTGCTGGTTGCCGGTAACACCTCGTCCGGATCGTCGGCCGCCTCGACGCCGCGCAAGGTGGTCGACACGACACACGCGCCTGCGCTGTAACCGCCGTAGGTGAGGGTCCCCTCGCGCACTCGACGCGCGATTGCCCCGTCCGCCCCGCTGCGGCTCAATTGCGCACGTAGAACAAAGGTGTTGCCACCGCGAACCCAGACGGTGTCATAGCGATCGAGCTCTTTCGCCAGTTGCTCAGGGCGGTCGACGAACGAGCGGAGGTCGAGTTCGTGTGGATCGAATCCGAATTTCCGCAGATCTCGTACTTCGGTGGCGACTGCCGACTGACGGGCGGTGCTCGGCCATCCGTCGGCGGCGGAGGCGATGACCGCGATCCGTCCCGGCATTCCCGTCAACGCCAAGAACTCGTCTACGTGATCACCGAACCGGTACGACGCCAGAAACATTTTCATGGTCGACCTTCTCGGGACAAGCGAAGGATGCCCTCCTTGATCGCGTCCGCGGTCTCCTCCGGTTTGCGTAACCGTCGAAAGACGAACCCTCCCGCGAAGCGCAGCTTGTCACCCGCCCACCTGGGAACGACATGAAGATGGGTGTGGAAGACGGTCTGGAAAGCGGCCCGCCCATCGTTGACAACGAGATTGGCGCCGTCGGCATTCAGATCCGAACGCCGAAATGCGCGTGAAAGGTGATGACCGGCTGCGAATACAGCCGCGCCTAGTGTCGGATCCAACGAGTCGAGATCAGCGGCGTGCACTTTCGGGACAACCAGTACGTGCCCCCTGGCGACAGGGCGAATATCCAGAAACGCCAACACGTCGTCTGTTTCGAACACGATCGTCGCCGGTAAGACGCCTTCGACGATGCCGCAAAAAACGCACTCGATCATTGGGTCTACAGTAAGCGAGCCTCTACCTGTCGGGCACCTATGACGTCGATCACGTTGGGTGGCATACCCGCACGTCGCGATACATCGCGCTCGCTTCCGGGTGGAATTTACTGTGGCGTGGGTTACCTAAGATCTATCGACTCTGGCTATCATCAGTGACCTTGTGCCTTGTCGCATGGATTCGCCTCCTCGTCGCGTGGATGAAGTAGCCATTCGACGAAACCGTAGGCGCCAATCAACTCACGAAAGTCGGAGATTTGGAAACATCGCAGAGCACTGAGAACAATCCGAGCACACCGGGCACCAGTGCTGAAGGAACGAGCACAGGTAAATCGGTGCGAGTGGGCGTAGTCCGCGAGTCCGGAGAGGGCGAGCGTCGCGTCGCGTTGGTTCCGAAGATCGTGGCGTCGCTGATCGGCAAAGGCGTCGAGGTGATCGTCGAGTCCGGCGCAGGCTTGGGCGCACTGATTCCGGACGAGCTGTACGTTTCGGCAGGCGCGACGATCGGGGACCCCTGGGGTGCCGATGTCGTCGTCAAGGTCGCACCGCCCACCGATGCCGAGGTCGCGAAGCTGTCTTCGGGTTCGACGTTGATCGGATTCTTGGCGCCGCGTAATGCGGAGAACAGTATCGGCGCGCTGAAGGCAGCAGGCGTTCAGGCGTTCGCCGTCGAGGCGATTCCCCGCATTTCTCGCGCGCAGGTCATGGACGCGTTGTCTTCACAGGCGAATGTCGCAGGCTACAAGTCGGTGCTGCTTGCAGCGTCCGAGTCGACAAGATTCTTTCCGATGCTCACCACCGCCGCGGGCACGGTCAAGCCCGCGACAGTGTTGGTCCTCGGTGTCGGTGTTGCCGGCTTGCAGGCATTGGCCACAGCCAAACGTCTCGGCAGTCGCCCGACCGGGTACGACGTGCGCCCCGAGGTTGCCGATCAGGTTCGCTCGGTCGGTGCTCAATGGCTCGACCTCGGGATCGACGCAGCAGGCGAAGGCGGTTACGCCCGCGAACTGACCGAGGAGGAGCGTACGCAGCAGCAAGACGCCCTCGAAGAAGCAATCAAGGGTTTCGACGTCGTCATCACGACCGCGTTGGTGCCCGGGCGTCCGGCGCCGCGTCTGGTGACGGCCGCGGCCGTCGAGGGCATGAAGCCGGGAAGTGTCGTGGTCGACCTTGCCGGTGAGACCGGCGGAAACTGCGAGTTGACCGAGCCCGGTCAGACCGTCGTCAAGCACGCTGTCACCATCGCCTCGCCGTTGAATCTGCCTGCCACCATGCCCGAGCACGCAAGCGAGCTGTACTCGAAAAACATTTCGGCGTTGCTCGAACTCATGCTCGTCGATGGCGGCCTCGCTCCCGATTTTTCGGACGAAGTCCTCGCCGGTGCATGCGTGACACGTGAGAAGGAGAACTGATGTACACCCCGCTGTTGGCGAATATCGCGATCCTGGTGTTGTCCGGGTTCGTGGGCTTCGCGGTGATCTCCAAGGTGCCCAACACCTTGCACACCCCGCTCATGTCCGGCACCAACGCCATTCACGGCATCGTTGTGCTCGGCGCACTGGTCGTGCTGGGCAAGGTCGAGGATCCATCGATCGGTCTGCAGATCATCCTGTTCGTCGCCCTGGTGTTCGGAACTGTCAACGTGATCGGTGGATTCGTCGTCACCGATCGCATGCTCAGCATGTTCAAGTCCAAGCCTGTGCCAGCCAAAGTTGCCCCTGAATCCGTCGAGAAGGGTGCTGACTCCTGATGGACAATCTCGTCAATATTCTCTACATCGTTGCCTTCGGCATGTTCATCTACGGCCTGATGGGCCTGACCGGTCCGAAGACAGCTGTTCGCGGTAACCAGATCGCCGCGGTCGGCATGTTCGTCGCAGTCGTCGCGACGCTGATCGCGATTCGGGACACCGAGAACTGGATCCTGATCATCGTCGGCCTCGTCGTCGGTGTCGCTCTGGGGATTCCGCCCGCACGCCGAGTCAAGATGACCGGTATGCCTCAGCTGGTGGCACTGTTCAACGGTGTCGGCGGCGGCACGGTCGCGTTGATCGCTTGGGCAGAGTTCCTCGACACGTCGGGATTCTCGGACTTCAACCATGGCGAGTCGCCGACGGTGCACATTGTCATCGGTTCGCTGTTCGCGGCGATCATCGGTTCGATCTCGTTCTGGGGTTCGCTCATCGCGTTCCTCAAGCTCCAGGAAACATTGCCGGGCTCTCCGATCACGATCGGAAAGCTGCAGCAGCCGATGAACGCACTTCTGCTCATCGGCGCCGTCGCCGCAGCGGTAGTGATCGGAATCAACGCCACCCCTGGCGAAGGTGTCTCGCAGTGGTGGATCGTCGCAGTCCTGGTGCTGGCAGGCATTCTCGGTCTGACGGTGGTGCTGCCGATCGGCGGCGCGGACATGCCGGTGGTCATCTCGCTGCTCAATGCACTGACCGGGTTGTCGGCTGCGGCAGCAGGTTTGGCTCTGAACAACACGGCAATGATCGTGGCGGGCATGATCGTCGGCGCGTCGGGCACAATCCTGACGAACTTGATGGCCAAGGCCATGAACCGGTCGATTCCGGCCATTGTTGCCGGTGGATTCGGTGGCGGCGACGCTGCGGTCGGACCAGCGGGGGCCGCTGGTGGCACCGCGAAGGCGACGTCGGCTGCCGATGCTGCCATTCAGATGGCATACGCGAACCAGGTCATCGTTGTTCCCGGTTACGGACTCGCAGTGGCACAGGCGCAGCATGCCGTCAAGGACATGGCCAAGTTGCTCGAAGCGAAGGGCGTCGAGGTCAAGTACGCGATTCACCCGGTCGCCGGCCGTATGCCGGGACACATGAACGTGTTGCTCGCCGAAGCCGACGTCGAGTACGACGCGATGAAGGAAATGGACGACATCAACGACGAGTTCTCTCGTACCGACGTCACCTTGGTGATCGGTGCGAACGATGTCACCAACCCGGCTGCTCGCAATGATTCGTCGTCCCCGATCTACGGGATGCCGATTCTGAACGTCGATCAGTCCAAGTCGGTAATCGTGCTCAAGCGTTCGATGTCCTCCGGATTCGCGGGAATCGAGAATCCGCTCTTTTTCGCGGAGGGCACTTCGATGCTCTTCGGGGATGCCAAGAAGTCGGTGTCCGCAGTGACCGAGGAACTCAAGGCGCTGTAGCAGTCAGGTGGCTGGAGCCCGAAAAACGACCGAGCCTCGAAGTGAGGCTCGGTCGTTTTTCTCGGTTCAGCGCAGCCGCCGCTGCACGGCCATGGCTGCAGTGTCGAGTGGGTTGCGTGCTTCCCGCTGGGCGGCGACGGGTGAGTAGAGCATCACTGCGGACGCCGCAGCCCACCATCCGGCGACTATCAGCAGGGTTGTGGCGACGCCGATGATCGTTGCCGCTCCGCTGATGACTGCAGCGGCGCCGACAGCGAGCACTGCGACCGTTCCGAGGCCCCACACGATCGGTAGATGCCTGTTGGCGGCGACGAGTGTTGCAGCACACATCAGCGCTGCGCACGCTGTCACGTAGCCGTTGGGGAGCGCGGAGGCAGGAACCCAGCCGTCCGCCCATGTCCGAACGGCAGCGGTGCTCAGCGAAGCGCCGATGGTCAGAGCGATCACCGCGCCGATTCCGTAATGAAGTTTGCGCATCAGGGCGACGACCGTGAGGGCGGCGACGGCAATCAACACCGGTGTGATGCCGAAGGTGGCGAGGACTTTATCCGATAGGCCGACAAGTTCGGCCACGACTACGCGTGAGTGCGGGTAGGTGAATCCGAGCGTAGGTAATACGACCAGGATGGTCAGCAACATCAGCGCCGCTGCTCCGGCCGCGATTGCTCGCACAGTCGTGCCACGTCGGCGGAAGACTGCGTCCAGTTCCTCGTTCGATTCGTCGTCGTTCAGTTCGACAAATTCCATGCTGTCGGTGTTCGTGGTCATAGGCCCAGCACCGCTTGGTCTGCACGATTCATGGCCACGACAATGCATCATGACCCTGAGCGCTCGATGTGAATGGGCCGTGAACTCCGTTCAGGTCCTCTCTGCCTCGACGTGAGTCGGACGAACGGTTCCGGCGGTTGCAGCCGCGAGCAAGGTAAGAGCCAAGGGAACTGCCATCGCGGCGGTAAGCGGAACGACGTGCGACAACCAGCCGATGACGGCAGGACCGGCGAGGAACCCCACATACCCCATGCCGACGACGCGTGACATATTCGTCGCTGGCGCGCCCGATCCGAGGTTGCCTGCGCTGGTGAATATCTGAGGGATGCTCCCGGACAATCCGAGGCCGAAGGCCGCCCAGCCTGCCAACGTGAGCGGCAGCGACTCGGACACGAGTACCAGGAGCATCCCTGCTGCGGCCACGAGATTGCCATAGCGAACGACGGCGACCGAGCCGAATTGCGCGCTGATGCGGTCGGCGCAGAAGCGGCCAATGGTCATCGCCGATGCGAAGAACCCGAACGCGAGCGCCGCGATCCCGTCCGAGGTGCCGAGATGTTCCTTCACCTGCAATGAGCTCCAGTCGTTTGCGACGCCCTCGGACAGAAACAATGCGAATGCCAGTGCACCCAGGCCGAGTACCCGCGGAGAGAACCAGCCGAGCGCGGGCGAGTCGGAACGATCCGGTGACATCGAGGGGTGAGTCGCGCGCAGCAGAAACGACCGGCACGACGCGATGGCGATCAGCCCGAGTACACCGGCACCGCCCACCGATATCTCGATCGGAAGCTCGGCTCCCAGTGTCACAGCCCCTATCAGTGATCCGAGTACACCGCCCACAGAGAACAAGGCGTGAAAGGCCGACATGATCGGTCTCGGATACATGCGCTCGACTTCGACTGCTTGAGCGTTCATTGCCACGTCGAGAGCGCCGTTGCACATTCCCAGCAAGAAAAGGGACGCGCCGAGAGTGACTACGCCGGTCGACAGCGCCGGGCCCATCAATGCAACGGCCAACATCGAAGCCGAAACCATGACGAGTCGGTTACTGCCGAAGCGATCGGAGAGGCGTCCAGCGGCCTGCATTCCAACGATCGCTCCGATCGCAAGAAGTAGCAGCAACGATCCCAGTGTGGCGTGCGAGGTGTCGGTGCGGCGTTCGACCATCGGAATGTGTACGACCCAGACGGCAAAGAGAAAGCCGTTGACCGCGAATATCGTGAAAATTGCGACGCGTGCTCGTTTTACGTGCGGGGATACGCGAACCGGTAAATCGACCACGATGCTCGACGCTACCCTTTGCTCTTGCCGTGTTGGGTTCGGTTGTCTGCGGCGGTAGATCCGGTTCAGTCAAAGTATTCGTTGCCGAGCAGGGTCCGGATTGACTCATAGCTGTGACGCTTGTCACAACAGCCGGTTTGGTCTGGCGGCTCCCATCGCCGGGAGCGTAGTTTCTTCTCATCGGCCATGAGCGGTAATCGTTACAGGTTGAGCGTAACGATCCAGAAACGGTCTCGACCAGGTCAACGCTTCGTGGTCTCATCTGAGTCACGAGACGAAGCCGCTCGAAGGAGAAGTCATGACACTCGCAGACTCCCGCACCTCGGACACTGCCCTCATCGGCACCAATGGATTGCCTGCACTTTCCAGCAATCAGCTTGCCATGATGCGTGCCTTCTTTTGCTACGAATTCGAGATCGACGAACTCGAACGCACCGTACTGCCCGACGCTACCGTCGAGGTCGTATCCGAATGGGTCGGAGCGCTCGAAATGAGCGGATTGTTCGCTCCCGCCGAGCTGCGGACCATGGCCGAGGCCTGGCTCAGTGAGCCGGACCAGCTCGTCTCGCTCCTCGTAGGAGACGTCGACGAGATCGCTGCGCGCCGCGAGGTAGTTTCGACAGCAGAAGCCACAGTCTCCGACGCGGCCGATGCAGATTTGCTGCGCGCCAGCTGATTCCACCCCCGCTGCCGGGGTCTTGGCTACCATCCTTCCAACCGAGTAAGTGCTGGAAGGACGGAAGCGAATGACCACAGCAGGTCTGGACGAACCCGCAGTCGCCGGGTGGATCGGAAGTCTGGGAATCGGTGCGGTCTCGCCGTTGAAGTTCGAGCGCGTCGGCAATGGACAGTCCAACTTGACCTATTCCGTCAGTGATGCGGGCGGAAGCCGGTGGATCTTGCGTCGACCACCGCTCGGCCACCTGCTGGCATCGGCTCACGACGTCATCCGTGAGCATCGCATTATGTCTGCGCTGCAGAACACAAGTGTTCCGGTACCAAAGATGCTGGCAGTGTCGGACGATCCCGTCATATCCGAAGTACCCCTCGTGCTGATGAGCTTCGTCGATGGCGTCGTCCTCGACTCGGTCGCTACTGCCGAGCGGTTACCCGAGCAAGTGCGTCGAGCCGTCGGCCTCAACATGGTAGGGGCCTTGGCTGCCATCCATCGCGTGGATCTCGAGAGCGTCGGGCTTCTCGACCTTGCGAGCCACGGCTCGTACGCGGCCCGTCAACTCAAGCGTTGGACCAAGCAGTGGGAGCAGTCCAAGTCTCGTGAGGTGCCCGCAATCGACTCCCTTGCCGAGCGATTGGCGTCGAACATTCCAGAGCAAGGCGAAATTTCGCTTGTACATGGCGATTTTCATCTCAACAACGTGATCGTGTCACCGACCAGAGGTTCGATCCTCGCCGTGGTCGACTGGGAGCTCAGTACGCTCGGTGACCCACTCGCAGACCTCGGCGGGCTTCTGGCCTACTGGCCCGAGGCCGGAGACGCCGTCGCGGGCCCCTTCATGGCGTCCACTGCGGCAGGATTCCCGACGCGTGAGGAATTGATCGCCGAATATGCGGCCAAGACAGGTCGTGATGTTACGTCGGCAGGGTTTTGGCAGGTGCTGGCGCTGTGGAAGCTGTCGATCATCGCTGAGGGTGTCATGCGTCGGGCCGAGGCCGATGTCCGTAACCGCGCCGACGCCGGATCGCCCACGACTTCGTTGATCGACGACATCGTGGGGCGGGCCGTCTCGACCGCGGACGCTATCGGTATCTAGCTCGCTATCACCAGAGTGCGTGCTGCTGCCTCGATTTGGGTGGGAATCGCCACAGGTCGACGGGTCTGGGCGTCGACGTAGACGTGTACGAAGCGGCCGGTTGCAGCAAGCTGCAACTCGTCGCCTACGGCGTCACGAAAGAGGGCGAGCTTGTAGACGATGCTGCGTGTTCCGAGTTTTTCGACCGACAGTCCGACCTGGAGTCGATCGGGAAACGACAGTTCGCGGTGGTAGTTGCACGAAGTTTCTGCGACGACGCCGATCGCAGACAGTTGCCGAATGTCGATTCCGGTTGTGGCCATCAGCCACCCGTTCACCGCAGTGTCGAAATACGAGTAGTACGTGACATTGTTGACGTGGCCATAGTGGTCGTTGTCGTCCCACCGCGTCCCGACGGGCCACAGAGCGGGGTATTCGGATGCCGGGTTGTGCTCGGCGCGCTGATCGGCAGAGGCAGTCATGCATGCTTACTCTATCGGCTTCCGCGCTAGAACCCAGCGCAGGATCAGGCCGACAACCAGAGCCCAGAATGCCGATCCGATACCGAAGATCACCACGCCCGAAGCGGCGATGAGGAAGGCGAGGATTGCAGCCTCACGGCCAGTTTCCGCTTTCAATGCGCCGGCGAGCGACGCACCGAGCGTTCCGAAAAGTGCAAGACCGGCAACGGTTTCGACGACGCCGGGCGGAGAAACCGCGACGAGGGTAGCCACGGCTGCCGAGCACAGTGCGAGGAACAGGTAGAACCACCCTGCCGAAAAGGCTGCGATCCAGCGACGTTTCGTGTCCGGATGGGCACTGGGACCGGCGGCCAGCGCAGCGCTGATGGCGGCCAAGTTGATCGCGTGACCGCCGAATGGGGCGCCGAGGACGGTGCCGATTCCGGTGATGCTCAGAACCGATCGCCACGGGACGTCGTAGCCGAACGAGGTCATCACTGCCACTCCCGGGATGTTCTGCGACGCCATGGTCACGATGTACAACGGCAGCGCTATTCCGATGATTGCCTGCCACGTCCAGTGCGGCATCGTCGGATCGATTCGTGGAATCAGATCGAGTGCGCGAGGAATTCGATCCTGGCTCCACACATCGATGGCGATGACGATCGCAGCCGCGCCGAACGCAGCAGGAACTGCCCAACGCTGGGAGAATCGTTGCAGGACAAGCCATACCAAAACCACTGGAGCGATTACCGCCGGTGAAGTAGCAAATGCTGTGACCGGTTGCAGGCACAACGGTAGCAGTACCCCGGCGAGCATCGCCTGGGCGAGCGATGTCGGAATCGATTGGATCAACTTGCCCAGTCGGGGCCACAGCCCCGTCGCGACGATCAGGACACCCACCACCATGAAGGCTCCGACGGCCGCGGGCCAGCCGCCGACGACAGTTCCGGTGCCCGCCAGCAGAGCTGCTCCAGGAGTCGACCAAGCGAGCGTGATGGGCTGTCGATAGCGGCGCGAGAGATAGACCATGCCGACACCTTGTGTGATCATGATGGCGAGAAGTCCTGAAGCTGCCTCGGTTGGCGTTGCTCCGACGGCCCGAAGTCCGGTGAGGACGACGGCGAACGAACTGGTGAATCCGACGAGCGCGGCGACGATGCCGGCGAGGATCGGCTGCACTCGACCCGCATCGGGCGCAGTAGTGGTGTCTGGGTGATCGGGCACGAATGTAGATGATGCCCTGTGGCATGCGATGGCGCGCGATCGGCGAGTTCGAGAAATAGAGCATGCGGAGGCGCATACTCTTCACGTGTTGGTCCGACACCTGACAAGTGTCGACCGAGGACTTCTACGGCCGTCAGCGCCCCGACACCCCACATCGATTCGATGCGCTGTCGGACTCGACCGACCTGGTCACCCTGATGATCGGGGGGAACGACAGCGACATTTTTGCCGGTGCGACGTCCTGCCGTCAGTGCGGCACTGAGATCGCCGGGCGCCGACAGCCCGTGCGCAGATCAGTACGGCGCAAGTTTCGAAGACACCATCACCTCGCGGACCTACCCAGCCATTCGGCAGGCGCTCGGCGACATCGAGCGACGCGCTCCACGGGCGCGCGTAGTCGTCGTCGGTTATCAGTGGCTCCTCCCGCCCACGATCGGGTGCGCGCCGCAGATCAGTTCGTACCGGTGCACCCCAACGCTGATGGAGAAGCTGCAATGGCCGCGGAAGTGGAGAAAGCGCTAGCGTCGTGAGCATTCGGATGCACGGGCGATTTGATCGCTCGTAGGCCGAACACCGGTGTAGAGGAAGAACTGTTCCGCCGCCTGCAATGCGATGACCTGTGCACCCGTTACTACCGGCTTGCCTGCGGCGCGGGCTGCGGCAAGGAACGGCGTCTCCGACGGCATGGCCACGACATCGAATACTGCTTGTGCAGAATAGATCTGGGTGTCGGTGAACGGTGACGCGTCGGCATCGGGTCCGCCTTCCATGCCGATGGGGGTGACGTTCACCAGAAGTTCCGCAGCCACGGGCTCCGGTGCCCAGTCGTACCCGTAGGACTCGGCGAGCGCATTTCCGGTCTTGGAGTTGCGCGCAACGACGGTTCCCTTGGTGAAACCGGAATCGCGAAGCGCCGCGACGACAGCTTTGGCCATTCCACCGCTGCCGGTGACTGCGACGGTGAACTCGGATGAAAAGCCTGAAGCAGCAAGTAGATCCGCGACGGCCTGGTAGTCGGTGTTGTAAGCGTGCAGGACGCCGTCCTCGTTGACGATGGTGTTCACCGACTCGATGGCGCGCGCCGACTCGTGCACCACGTCGACCAGCTCTATGACAGCTTCCTTGAACGGCATGGACACGGCGCAACCACGGATGCCGAGCGCGCGGACACCGCCGATGGCCGCGGGCAGGTCAGTGGTGGTGAAGGCCTTGTACAGGTAGTCCAGGTCCAACTCGTCGTAGAGGTAGTTGTGGAATCGGGTGCCGATGTTGCTGGGACGCCCGGACAGTGACATACAGAGTGTGGTGTCCTTGGTCAACGAGCGAGTCATGACCCCAAGTCTATTCCGACCGGCCGAGGAGCAGTATCAGCAGTTCTCGGCCACCGTGGCCAGGGCGCGCTGATCCGCCTGCGTGATGGGTAGCCCGTATTGCGCGGCCGCGGAGAGATATTTCCCTGCGTAGAAGCAGTGATATGCCTTGTTCGGGGGCAGCCAGTGCGAAGGTGTGTCGTCGCTCTTCGACTGGTTGTCGTGTCCGTTGACAGCGAGAAGATTAAAATCGAGGTCGTTGGCGAAGCGCACTCGCTTGTCCGGTAGCCACCCGTTGGCGCCCATGTCCCAGGCTGCGGACAACGCGTACACGTGATCGATCTGAACCGCGCTGGCGTCCGATTTGCTGAACTTCACGACCTCACCCGAGTACGGGTCGGCAAGAGAGCCCTCGAGGACCACACAATTGTGGGTGCCTTCCCGGAACATTAACGCGCTCATACTGCGAGCAAGGACGTTGTTGCGGGTGTCGCAACCGTCGTGACCGCCGGGTCCGTCGTAGTCGTCGGTCCATGCTGGACCGAAGACGCAACCTTCACTCTTTTTGCACCCACGCTCGTAACCGAGGGCATCCGGCCTCGCGGCAACGACCGGCACCTGGGCGAGAAGTTCCTCGATCTGCACGCGGGTGGGGCTGCCCGGCGCAGGAGGCGGAGGTGCGAAACCGGGTATCCCGCTATCGCAGGAACCGAACGCCGCCATCGCGAAAGTGACCGCCACCAACAGCAGCGCGATACGCAGCTTCTTCACACACACCCAATCCTCGAACCACAGTTGACTCTCGAGAGTGTGCCGTATGGCACCGACAAGTGTGCAATCAGTCGACTTCCAGGACAACCTTGCCCGCAACGTGCCCATCTTCTACGAGCGCCAGCGCCGTGCCTGCTTGCTCCAGAGGAAAAACATGATCGATACGCGGACGCAGAACTCCCGAGGCAACCAGTTCTGCCAGACGTGTGAAGGCGACAGCAGTGCGATCCCGCACCACCGAAGTGCCGCCCAACGAACCCGCGAGAGCCGGGTCGGCCACGCTGATGATCGAGGCACCAGGTTTCGCCAGCTTTGCCGCCGCTCTCAATGTGTCGCCACCGACCAGGTCGAAAATGCCGTCCACTCCCTCCGGCACCGCAACCCGGATCTCGTCGGAGAACGTGTCCCCGGACTCGACGAACTTCGCACGCATACTCTCCACCCACTCACGCTTCGCCGGGCTCGCTACTCCGACCACGGTGATTCCGTCGGCGTGAGCCAACTGCAGCGCCGAGGATCCGACGCCGCCGCCCGCACCGAGCACCAGCAAAGTGTCCTTCTTGTGCAGCCCCAACTGATCGAGCGCGTCGTACGCCGTGCCGGCCGCGACTGCGAGTGTGGCGGCGGAGGTGAACGAAACGCTCTCCGGCTTGTGCGCTGCATTTGCTGCGTTCAACACGGTGTACTGCGCATAGCCGCCGTGGCCGGAGGCCGTCGCGCCGAAGACGTGATCTCCGACCGAGAATCCGTCTACGTGTGGGCCGATCTGAACGACGGTCCCCGCCACCTCTCGTCCCAGAACAGCAGGCAGAGGCGTCCGAACAGTGTCCTTGCGGTTCCCTGCCCTTACCTTCCAATCAGCCGGATTGACCCCAGCGGCATGGACAGCGACGAGTAGTTGTCCCGGCCCAGGATCGGCGATGGGAATGTCGAGAAAGTACTCGGTTTCGGGGCCACCGTACTCACTGAATCCGTAAGCGATCATCTACATACTGTGCCTTAATGTCCGGTTCTTCAGTTACCGAAGTCGCCTCGATTCGCCGTTTTATCGGTCTCTGAATGGGCATGGTGTTCCGATTACGCACAGAGCGGACTGGATCCCGTCGGAAATGGCTGCAACTGGAACACCACACCCAACGGCGCTGATACCTCCCTGCTTGGATGGACCAATGCTGCATGGTCTCTGGTCTCCAGGTTCGGGGCTGATGCTGTGGCAGGAAGAGGCGTCCGGCAGTGAGCCGGATCTTCCGGCCACGCACGCCGGGGCGGTGGCCCGGACCTTCCGTCACAAGGTCGAGGTCGCGTTCCCGCCCGCCGGTGCGGGCGACCCGCGAGTGGTACGAGTGCCTGCCCTTGCGCTGGCGCCGGTCGATGCTGCCGAGCTTCTACTGCGCACCCCGGCCTCGCACGCCGCGATGTCCGGGGACCTTCGGTATCTGGGGCATGTTGCGCGGGGAGTCGAGCGATGGGTGCGGGCCGGACGCGTCGTGCCCGCGCTGATCCTTATCGAGGGGCATTGGTGGCCCAGGTGGCGTCTCGTCGGTGGGGAACGGCAGCGCGCGTGGCTCAGCGAGCTGGCGGTGACGATGCCTTCGGTTCAGTGCCACGGCAACAGGCCGAAGAAGTTGCTGGAGGACTTCCTCGAAGAGATCACCGATCCGATCGTGAGATCGATACTGGGAAAGCCTGATTCGGACCATCCGTTGTTGGCTGCCCTCGTTCGCGACGATTCCGTCGAAGACGGTACGACGCAGACCGCGACGTTGTTGGCCAAGTGGCGGGCAAGCCTCACCATCGACGAACCCGCGCTCGTTTTGCGTTTGCTGGAGCCGGACGACGAGGCCGCGCAGGCAGACGAGAGCGAAGAAGCGTTGTGGAAGCTTCAGGTGTGCCTGCGGGCCGATGGGGAAGCTCCGATTCCGGTGCCCATGAGCCGAAAAGTCGACGCGAGTCTGTTGAGTACGGCGGTCCGCAAGCTCGGAGAGGCGGTCGCCGCGTACCCGCGGTTGCGCGACCTGCCGTCTCACCCTGGCACCCTGGATCTTCTGCTGCCCACCTCTGTCGTTATCGATCTCGTCGAACACGGTGCGAAAGCGCTTTCGGAGTCGGGGACGACCGTTCTGCTGCCCAGAGCGTGGAGTCGACTGGACCCGTCGATGCGACTGCGGGTGGATTCGCCCGCCGTGACGAAGGCCGCCGAGAACCGCGCCGTCGGAATGGATGAGCTGGTTTCGTACGACTGGCAACTGCAGCTCGGCGACATGGTGCTGACCGAGGCCGAGCTGAATCGGCTGGCAGTGTCCAAGGGCGACCTGGTACGTCTTCGTGGGGTATGGGTGCTGGCCGACGGAAGCCAGCTCGCCGCCGCCGCCAAATATGTTGCGCAGCATCATGGTGACGGAACCGAACTGGGCAAGTTGATGCGCGAAATGACGATCTCCTCGCCGCCGCCTGCACCCGTCGAGGAGATCACCGCCACCGGGTGGGCGAAGACGCTGCTGCAGCCCGACGCCGTCCCGGAGCGGATTCCGTTGCCCGCAGGTGTGAATGCTGTTCTGCGGCCATATCAGGAACGCGGTCTGGACTGGTTGGCGTTCATGTCTCGGTTGGGGTTGGGCGCAATTCTGGCCGACGACATGGGTTTGGGGAAGACGCTGCAGGTGCTGGCTTTACTTGCACACGAGAAGAGTCCGACGCCGACGCTGTTGGTCGCACCCATGTCGGTCGTCGGCAACTGGCAGCGTGAAGCCGCAAAGTTTACCCCTGGCCTGCGGGTACTGGTTCATCACGGTCCGGCGCGGTTGCGGGACGACGCCCTCGAGCAGGCTATCAGCGATCACGACCTCATTGTCACGACTTACGCACTGATGGCCAAGGACCGAGCGCAGTTCGCGACACGGACGTGGCGCCGGGTGGTTCTCGATGAGGCTCAGCACATCAAGAACGCCGGGACGGTTCAAGCCAAGGCTGCTCGCGCGATTCCCGCCGATCTGAAATTGGCGTTGACCGGCACGCCCGTCGAGAACAGGCTGGACGAGCTTCGGTCCATTCTCGATTTCGCGAACCCGGGAATGCTCGGTGCACCTGCCGATTTCCGCAAGCGGTTCTCGGTTCCGATCGAGCGTGAGCAGGACGAGAGTGCGGTCACCCGATTGCGTGCGATCACCTCGCCGTTCATTCTTCGTCGCGTCAAAACCGATCCGACGGTCATTGCCGACCTGCCGGACAAGGTCGAGATGACGGTTCGCGCGAATCTGACGGCCGAGCAGGCGGGGCTCTACAAGGCAGTCGTGGACGAGATGATGGCTCAGATCGCGGACGCGAAGGGCATGAAGCGTAAGGGGGCAGTGCTCTCTGCGCTCACTCGCTTGAAGCAGGTCTGCAATCATCCTGCGCATTTCCTGTCCGACGGTTCGCCGGTGCTCAAGCGTGGTCAGCATCGGTCCGGCAAGGTCGGATTGGTGGAGGACATTCTCGATTCGGTTCTCGGGGACAACGAAAAGGTGCTGCTGTTCACGCAGTTTCGCGAGTTCGGTGAACTCGTCGCACCGTATTTCGCCGAGCGATTCGGTACCGAAGTGCCGTTCCTGCACGGTGGAGTCAGCAAGACGAACCGTGATGCGATGGTCGAGAGATTCCAGGAGGACGGCGGGCCGCCGATCATGATGCTCTCCCTCAAGGCAGGCGGCACCGGTCTGAATCTGACTGCGGCCAATCATGTTGTGCATCTGGATCGGTGGTGGAACCCGGCGGTGGAGAATCAGGCTACCGATCGTGCGTTCCGCATCGGTCAGCGCAAGAACGTTCACGTGCGAAAGTTGTTGTGCGTGGGTACCGTCGAAGAACGTATCGATGGGATGCTGGATTCCAAACAGGATCTTGCGGACCTCGCCGTCGGGACGGGTGAGAACTGGGTGACCGAGATGGACACCGGCGAATTGCGTGAGTTGTTCCGCCTCAGCGAAGATGCGGTGGGGGAGTGATGGCGGACTTCAGTCAGTACGGTAGACGTCGTAAAGTCAAGGGCGGCATCGAATCACAGAACAAGCGTGGAGCCTTCGGGCAGACCTGGTGGGGCCGCCACTTCGTCACCGCCATGGAAGAGCTGGCAGATCCGGGTCGGATTGCGCGGGGGCGTACGTATGCCCGAGGTGGTCAGGTGCTGACGCTCGGGGTCGAACGCGGTCAGATCTACGGTGAGGTTCAGGGTAGTCAGCTCGAACCGTTCTCGGCATCGGTGACCGTGGATCCGCTGTCGCAGGGCGAGGTTTCGGCTCTGGTGGGCAGGGTGCGGTCCAATCCGGGGATGCTTGCGGAACTGGCGTCCAACGCGATCCCGCAGGAGCTTGCCTCGACGCTTCTGCCGCACGACAAGGGTCAGCTCGATTTCGATTGCACCTGCCCGGACGACGGGTGGCCGTGCAAGCATGCGGCCGCGCTGATGTATATCGCGGCCGAGCACATCGACGCTTCGGCGGCGACGATTCTGACGTTGCGTGGCGTCGATCTGGAAATGTTGATCGAGGATGTCGGGGAATTGGAGGTCGAGTTCGATCGCGAGGACTGGTTCGGCAACGAGATGCCGTTTCCGTCGTTGCCGCGCGTGGAATTTTCTCCGGCGATCGACGATCTCGACCCGTTGATCCTGCGTCGCGCCTTCCGCTCGGGTGGCTACCCGGAGTTCGAGGTCAGTTCGGCTGTCGCCGATCTCGTGGGGTTTTATCGGAGGTTGGGCGAGTAAGCCTCTAGACATACATGGATGTCCGACTATAGGATGACAACACATCATCTTCTCGTATCGGTTAGGACGGATCTCATGACTCGCGAGCTCTCGCACTTCATCGGCGGCAAGCACGTCTCCGGCACCTCGGGCAACTTCGGTGACGTTTTCGATCCGAACACCGGCGAGGTGCAGGCACTTGTGCCGCTGGCCAGTGATGCCGAGGTCGAGGCCGTGATCGCGGATGCAGAGAAAGCCCAGGTCGAATGGGCCAAGTGGAATCCGCAGCGTCGCGCCCGCATCCTGATGAAGTTCGTCGAGCTCATCAATCGGGACATGGACGAGCTGGCACGGTTGCTCTCGAGCGAGCACGGCAAAACCGTCGCAGACGCCAAGGGCGACGTCCAGCGTGGGCTCGAGGTCATCGAGTTCGCGATCGGTGTTCCGCACCTGCTCAAGGGCGAATACACCGAGGGTGCCGGTGGGGGCATCGACGTCTACTCCATGCGTCAGCCGCTCGGCGTCGTTGCAGGTATCACCCCGTTCAACTTCCCCGCCATGATCCCGCTGTGGAAGGCCGGCCCAGCCATCGCTACCGGCAACGCATTCATTCTCAAGCCTTCCGAGCGAGACCCCTCGGTGCCGCTCAAGCTGGCCGAACTGTTCCTCGAAGCGGGTCTGCCGCCGGGCGTCTTCAACGTCGTCAACGGTGGCAAAAACGCCGTCGACGTTCTACTCAACGACGATCGCGTCAAGGCCATCGGCTTCGTCGGCTCGACGCCGATCGCGCAGTACATCTACGAGACCGCCGCCAAGAACGGCAAGCGTGCGCAGTGCTTCGGCGGCGCCAAGAACCACGCCCTGATCATGCCCGACGCCGATCTCGACCAGGTCGCCGACGCACTTCTCGGTGCCGCGTACGGCTCGGCGGGTGAGCGCTGCATGGCGATATCGGTTGCTGTTCCGGTCGGTGAAGAGACGGCCGATGCACTGGTGGCCAAGCTGACCGAGCGGGTCAAGAACCTGAAGATCGGCCGCAGCGACGACGAGAACGCGGACTTCGGTCCACTCGTCGGTAGCGATGCACTGAAGCGAGTCAATGACTACACCCAGATCGGCGTCGACGAGGGTGCCGAACTCGTCGTCGATGGGCGTGGTTTCAAGCTCGAGGCTCACGAAAACGGATTCTTCGCCGGCGCAACATTGTTCGACAAGGTGACGACGGACATGCGCATCTACAAGGAAGAGATCTTCGGACCCGTCCTGATCGTCGTCCGCGCCAAGGATTACGAGGATGCACTGCGTCTGCCGTCCGAGCACGAGTACGGCAACGGTGTCTCGATCTTCACTCGGGACGGTGACACCGCGCGTGACTTCTGCTCACGCGTTCAGGTCGGCATGGTCGGCGTCAACGTCCCGATTCCGGTGCCGATCGCGTACCACACCTTCGGTGGTTGGAAGCGCTCGGGATTCGGCGATCTGAATCAGCACGGCCCCGATTCGATTCGCTTCTACACCAAGACCAAGACGGTCACGCAGCGTTGGCCTTCGGGCAAAAAAGAAGAGACTGCGAACCACTTCGTCATCCCGAACATGGACTGACCGCCGATGTTCACATTGACCGAGGACGAGCGGGCGATCAACGAAACAGCGCGCGATTTCGCCGACGAGTTCCTGGCACCGAAGGCCGTCGAATGGGATCAGAACAAGCATTTTCCCGTCGACGTACTGCGCAAAGCTGCCGGCCTGGGTATGGGCGGAATCTATATCGGTGAGGACGTCGGCGGGTCGGATCTGACGCGCGTCGACGCCGTGCGGATCTTCGAACAACTCGCCACCGGTGATCCGTCGATCGCGGCGTACATCTCCATCCACAACATGGTGACGTGGATGATCGACACCTATGGCAACGACGAGCAACGTCGTCAGTGGGTGCCGGGGCTGTGCTCGATGGACCAGCTCGGAAGCTACTGCCTCACCGAACCAGGTGCCGGATCCGATGCCGCAGCACTGACGACCAAGGCTGTGCGCGACGGCGACGATTACATCCTCAACGGAGTGAAGCAATTCATCTCCGGGGCCGGGGTATCCGAGATCTACGTCGTGATGGCGCGAACGGGTAACGCTGGGCCCAAGGGCATTTCGGCAATCGTCGTACCGAAGGACTCCGCAGGCCTCTCGTTCGGGGCGAACGAGAAGAAGATGGGTTGGAATGCCCAGCCGACCAGGCAGGTCGTTTTCGAGGATGTCCGTGTTCCGGCCGCGAACGTGCTCGGAAACGAGGGCGAAGGCTTCCGCATCGCGATGAACGGGCTCAACGGCGGACGCCTCAACATCGCCGCCTGCTCGATCGGTGGCGCACAGAGCGCTCTGGACAAAGCGGTGTCCTACCTCGCCGAGCGCAAGGCCTTCGGCAGTCGATTGCTCGACGCGCAGGCCCTGCAGTTTCGACTGGCTGATATGAAGACCGAGCTCGAAGCCGCCCGAACTCTGCTGTGGCGCGCAGCGGAGGCGTTGCAGACCGGTGCCGAGGACAAGGTCGAACTCTGCGCCATGGCAAAGAGATTCGGAACCGACACCGGATTCGACGTCGCCAACGCAGCGTTGCAGTTGCTCGGTGGCTACGGCTATCTCGCGGAGTACGGTGTGGAGAAGATCGTCCGAGACCTTCGTGTCCATCAGATCCTCGAAGGCACCAACGAGATTATGCGAGTCGTTGTGGCTCGCTCGATTGTGGGAGCAGCATGAGCGAACCAGAGGTGTTGTTCGACCTGCGCAGTGGCGTCGGCCGAATCACGCTCAACCGTCCGAAAGCCATCAACGCGTTGAATCACGCGATGGTGCTCGACATCGCGCCGCAGCTCGAGAAGTGGGCCGTCGAGGACGAGGTCGAACTGGTGCTCCTCACCGGCGCAGGCGAACGTGGCTTGTGTGCCGGTGGTGACATCGTCTCGATCTACCACGACGCCAAAGAGGGCGGTAGCGGGTCGAAGGTCTTCTGGCGCGACGAGTACATCCTCAATGCGGCTATCGCTCGATTCCCCAAGCCGTACGTGGCAATCATGGACGGGGTGGTGATGGGCGGCGGTGTCGGCCTGTCCGCCCACGCCAGCACCCGCATCGTGACCGACCGCTCGAAGATCGCGATGCCCGAGGTCGGTATCGGTTTCATCCCCGACGTCGGCGGGACGTTTCTGCTGTCCCGTGCCCCCGGAGAGTTGGGAACACACCTCGGCCTCACCACCGCACCCATGGACGCCGGTGACGCCATCGCGGCAGGGTTCGCCGATCACTACATCCCCTCCGACAAGTTGCCGGACTTCTACGCTGCACTCGAAACCGGAACCCTCGCCGATGCGTTGGCTTCGTTCACCGAACCGGCACCCACATCGAGTCTCGACGCGGCACGCAGCTGGATCGACGCCGCGTACAGCGCCGATACCGTCGAAGAGATCGTGGACCGCTTGCGGCGCAGTGAGGTACCCGACGCACACAAGGCTGCCGATGATATCGAATCGAAGTCACCGGTCGCCCTGAAGGTCACGCTGAAGTCGCTGCGGCGGGCCGCCGAAGCCGCCTCGCTCGAAGAGGTGCTCGACGACGAATATCGGGTGTCCTCGGCAAGTCTGGATTCACATGACCTCGTCGAGGGAATCCGAGCACAGGTGGTGGAGAAGGACAGAAACCCGAAGTGGTCTGCGTCGACGCTAGCCGATGTCACCAGCGAGGACGTCGATCGCTATTTCGCCCCGTTGGGTGCCGCTGAACTGGGATTGAGCAACGAACTTGGAGGGCAGCGATGAGTGAGAACACGATCGGTTTCGTCGGTCTCGGCCACATGGGCGGACCGATGGCAGCGAACCTGGTGAAAGCCGGATACACGGTTCAGGGCTTCGATCTCGTACCTGCAGCCCTGGCGCAGGCAACGGAGGACGGCGTGACCGTCGTCGAATCCGCCGTGGCTGCGGTGTCGAATGCCGATGTCGTGATCACGATGCTGCCCAACGGCAGACTCGTACTCGATCTGTACAAGGATCTACTTCCCGCTGCCGCGCCCGGAACCCTGTTCATCGATTCCTCGACCATCGATGTCGCCGACGCGCATGCGGCGCACAAGCTTGTCGAAGACGCGGGCCACCGCGGTCTCGACGCTCCGGTATCGGGTGGTGTCGGCGGTGCGGCTGCGGGCACGCTGACGTTCATGGTCGGCGGGTCCGAAGAGGACTTCGCTTCGGCTGCCGCTGTTCTCGACGTCATGGGTCGCAAAGTTGTCCACTGTGGCGCCGCGGGCAATGGCCAAGCCGCCAAGATCTGCAACAACATGATCCTCGGGGTGTCGATGATTGCGATCAGCGAGGCATTCGTGCTCGGCGAGAAGCTGGGTCTCAGTAATCAAGCATTGTTCGACGTCGCATCCACCGCGTCCGGGCAATGCTGGGCGCTGACTACCAATTGTCCTGTGCCAGGACCGGTTCCGACCAGTCCGGCCAACAACGACTACACGCCGGGTTTCGCGGCAGCATTGATGGACAAAGATCTCGGTCTTGCTGCGAAGGCGCTGCGCGACAATGGTGTCCACGGCGTTCTCGGACTCAAGGCCGCGGAGCTCTATTCGGAGTTCAAAGAAACGTCCGGCGGCGGAGCGGACGTCGACTTCTCCGGCATCATCAACGACATTCGCCAGCGTTCGACAGAGGAGAGCAAGTGAGCGACTACGAAACCATCCTGCTGGAGCGACGAGGTCGAGTCGGAATCATTACGCTGAATCGGCCGAAGGCGCTCAACGCGTTGAACTCTCAGCTGATGCACGAGGTGGTGTCCGCCGTCGAGGACCTCGACGGAGACCAGGGTATCGGAGCCATCCTGATCACAGGCTCGGAGAAGGCGTTCGCTGCGGGTGCGGATATCAAGGAAATGCAGCCGAAGTCGTACATGGACGTTTATATCGAGGATCTGTTCAGTGCCTGGGATCGACTGTCGGCAGCGCGCACACCGATCGTCGCGGCCGTATCGGGATACGCGCTCGGTGGAGGCTGCGAGCTGGCGATGCTGTGCGATGTCCTGATCGCTTCCGACACCGCGGTATTCGGTCAGCCGGAGATCAAGCTGGGGGTCATCCCCGGAATCGGTGGGTCGCAGCGTCTCACTCGCGCTGTCGGTAAGGCCAAGGCAATGGAGATGGTCCTGACCGGGCGAAACATGAAGGTCGACGAGGCCGAGCGAGCCGGGCTCGTCTCGCGAATCGTGCCCGCCGCGGACCTGCTCGACGACGCTATCGCTACCGCGACGACCATCGCCGAGATGTCGCTTCCGATTGCGATGATGGCCAAGGATGCGGTCAACCGTTCGTTCGAATCCTCGCTAGCCGAGGGTGTTCGGTTCGAGCGTCGACTGTTTCATTCGACCTTCGCGACCGAGGATCAGAAGGAAGGCATGTCTGCCTTCATCGACAAGCGTAAGGCGACATTCGTCAATCGGTGACCGATGCGTTCAGCCCTGCTGCCCGGCGGACAGCAGGGCTGCGCCGCGCGCGGACACCAGTTCCGGACGGGAAGGGACTATCGTCTCGAGGCCCGTCCGTCGCTCGAACGCAGCCTTGATGGACGTGACGTTCGCGCCGCCACCGAGTAGAACGAGCGAGGCAGGCTTGACGCCGGATAGTTGGATCGTCTGCTCGACGACCATGGTGGCATAGCGGACCGGTCCGGCGATGATGCCGTCGAAGTCTCCTCGGGTCAGGACGTGGTGACCGTTTCCGTTTCGATCGACGGCATTGACCACGCCGCCCTCGCTCAATCGCTCTTTGATGGACCGAGAGGAATCGATGTCGGTTCGGACACCGTTCGCCGCAAGATGGCGTCGAACGAGGTGATCGAGGTCGTCACCGCAGAACGTAGCTGTTCGCCGCGAGATGACGGTGTTGGCGGCGGCCAGGTCGAGCACCGACACTGTCATTCCCGTGCTCCCGAGATCGCAGAGGACCGTAGATCCGTGTGCGGGAACGGTTCCCGTGAATCGCAGGTATCGAAGCTGAGCGGCCGTCTCGTGCACCAGAGCAGCTGGGCGTGGATCTCGTTGCGCGGCAATCGCGTCGGCATCTTCGGTGAGCCGGTAGGCGATCCCCGAGTGCTGCACTGGCAGAGACAGTTTCGACGCAATGGCCTCGATCGCGGATACACCGTCAGAAATCGTCGACGCAATGGATTGCCCCGCTCGCCTACGAATGGTGCGAGTAGCTAGTGGCGCTCGATGCGGACTGCCGAGGTAGGTCAGGATCGCGCGCGCACCATGTGCACCCGCGCCGATTCCCAATACCAGCACTGTGGATCTCCAATACTGGGAGTGGCCCCCGCCGCTCCCCGTGACATTCCATCACGATTTTCTCCTACGGGCCCTATTCACCAGGCCGACGAGGACCCGATGTCCTCGAAGTCACCGGCTGTGCGCCTCAGCTCGGCGAGAATGCGCACCAGCGACGTCAGACGGTCCTTCGACAGACCAGGCTTACTGAATACTTGTTCGTTGAGTTTTTCGGTGGCGTCGACAGCCAGCGTGCGACCGGAGTCGGTGATCTCCACCAACGTCGTTCGACGATCGCTCGGGTGCGGCGTTCGGCGCACATACCCCGCCGCCTCCAGGCGGTCGACGGCGTTGGTGACGCTCGTGGGGTGCACCTGGAGTCGCGCACTGGCCTTCGCCATCGGCAGTGCACCGTTCTTGGTGAACGTCAGCAGGGTGAGAAGTTCGTAACGGGAGAACGTCAATCCAGTGGGCTTGAGGGTCTCTTCGACTCGCGCGAGCATGATCTGCTGAGCCCGCATCAACGAAGTGACAGCGGCCATTCCGTCGGCGACGTCACCCCATCCATGTGCGGTCCACTGACGGTGGGCCTCTGCAATGGGATCGAGGGGAAGTGGCGATGGTGCTGGCATTCCTCCATCCTCCCATGGGACGCCTCGACGATGCCCGGCTCTTCCCATCGGTCGCGGACCTGTCCTTGCGCGTAGGGCGCAGACTGCATCTCGAGTTAGAATCAGGCGAGCAGCGCAGGAGCCCTGGCTACAGTCACTGCCCAGTCCGCATTTTCGTGCCACGGTCGCAGATCCCACGTCGAGAACCGGTGCTCGTGAAGTAAGCCGGCCGACTTCAGGTCGGCGTCGAACTTCTCCACGGTGTACTCCCTGTCCGTGGCGAATCCGGCGACGAAGACTCCTCCGGGCTTCAGGTGCGCCGTCATCCGCTCGAGAGCCGATCGTTCGGTGCCCGGTGTCATGAAGACCATCACGTTGCCGGCGACCACGACGGCATCGAACGTCTCACCGAGGTCGAGTTCGGTCAGATCGGCCTGATGAACCGTCAGGTCGGTGTGCTCTCGTGCGGCTTCGACTAAGACCGGATCGAGATCCACCGCGGTCACTCGATGTCCGCGCCGGGCGAGTTCGGCGCCGAGACGGGCTGTGCCACAACCCGCGTCGAGGACCGAACTCCCCGGCGCCAGAAGTGCGTCGACCATCCGCGCCTCGCCGTGTAGGTCGACGCCTCGCGCTTGCAGTCGCGCGAAGCGTTCGATGTACTTCCTGGACTGGTCCTCGGTGTTGTCGATCTGCCAGCGTGTCGGAGCCATCCCGCCACCCTAGCGTTCGTTGGAACAGGCCATCGACGACCTGCGGATGGACCGCTGATTACCTCGTCCCGAACCGGCGGTCGATGTCTTCGCCGTCGAGGCCGAAGTCCTCGAGCGTGTACTTGTGTGCCGGCCGCCTTTGCCCACTTCGACTTTCGGTGTGCATGGCGTCCATGGCTGAGCGCGCATTCTCGGTGAGATCGAGTCCGAAGTTCTGGTACACCTGCTCGACTGTGCGGAGGGGGTCGGCGACGAAGTCGTGATAGTCGACGTCGTAGAACTGCGCTGAGTTCGCATCGGATCTCGCGGTGGAGAAACTGTTGAGTCCACGCTCCCACAGATCGACCTGGGTGCGCCCGATGACGTTGCCGCGGAACAGGTCCGACCAACCTTCGGTGGCGTGCTCGGCGAGGCTGCACATCGACGGCATGATCGTGCGGGGTTCACGGTGGCATTGGATCACCAGCGCATCCGGGTAGACCTGTAGCAGCTCTTCGAGGGCGAACAGGTGGCTCGGATTCTTCAGAACCCAACGGCGATCGGTGTCGTTCATACCGATGAGCTGGAGATTCTTCCGGTGTCGCTGGTAGGTGGAGAGCCAGCTCTGTTCGGCCAGCCATGTCGAATACGTCGGGAGATACGCGAGGCATTCGTAGGCTACGGAATGGACCGATTGCCGCAGTAGCTGCCAGCATTCCTCGACTTCGGCTGCGGACATGTAGTGCACGCCCATGAACTCGGGGTGTTCGACATGGTGTTGCGCAAACCCTTTTTGGATCTGCGTGAACAGCGGATTGGATTCCCAGGTCTCACGCGGCGGCCGAGGTTGCGGCATCTCGGTCAGCCACATCTCCAAACCCTGGTGCGACGGGTCGGCGGTGAGCAGTCGATGCAGCGCAGTCGTGCCGGTGCGAGGAAGACCGGTCACGAAGATCGGCCGCTCGATCGTGACGTCGGCGTGCGTCGGATTCTGCTTCCATGCGAGCTCGCTGAGTGAACGCGCGACCAGCGCGCCGCGCAGGAAGTACCGGCTCATCTTCGATCCGAGTGCGGTCAGTTGTGCATCACGGTTGTACGAGTCGAGCAGGACGCCGAGGGCTTCGACATAATCGTCGGAACCAAAATCTTCGAGGCCGGTGAACTTGGTGGCAGACGCGTGTAGATCTTCGACGGTACCGACGTCGGTGCGTTCGGTGCTGGTCATGTGCGCTCCTAGTGGTGGTATTCGCCGCAGTTGACGTCGAGGCATTGGCCGGTGATCGCGCGAGCCGACGGGGAAGCGAGGAATACGACGGCGTCGGCGATCTCGTCGGGTTCGGGCAGCCGTCGTAGGTCCATTGTCGCGGCAGTTTGCTCGTAGATCTGTTCGCTGGTGATGCCGTACTTCTTCGCCATGTGGTCGAAGTAGCCCTTTAGCGACTCGCCCCAGATGTAGCCGGGCGCAACAGTATTGACCCGAATTCCTTGCGGACCCAGCTCGCTGGCCAGGGTTTGCGACATGGCGAGCAATGCTGCTTTGGCGATCTTGTAACCGCCGTACTTGGGCTGGGAGTGCCGTATTACGGCCGAGTTGATCATGACGATCGAACCGGTCGACTCGGCCAACGACGGGGTGAACAACTGCGAGAGTCTCAGCGTTCCGAACAGTGACAGTTCCAAACCCTGCCGGATGACGGCCGGGTCGGTGTGGGCGAGGTCTTTCATCGATGGTGTCGCGAAGGCATTGTTGACCAGTACGTCGACGTGGCCGAACTCCTCGACTGCACGGGTGACCAGCGCTTGGGAAGAAGCTTCGTCGGTGATATCTGTCGGGACGGTGATCGCCGTTCGGCCGAGTTCGGCAACTTCTTTGCCGACTTCGAGAAGGTAGCTTTCGGTGCGTGCGGCCAGTACCAGATCGGCGCCCGCGGCGGCGCTGCGTAGTGCGATGGATCGGCCGAGGGATGGTCCGACGCCGGAGACGACGACAACTTTGCCGTCGAGATGTCCCGTCATCCGAGCATCCTTCGTCCGACAGCGTCGCGACGGGCTGCGATACGCAGGGCGAAGTCCGCCGGTGAAATCTTGTTCGCGTCGTAGTGCGGTAGATGCGAGTAAATGTCGTCGAAGTCGACTACTTCTACGGTAGGTCCGTCTGCCGGGGTCATCTCGCGGGAGACTCGTTGCCATCGAAACTGCGCGTAACCGCGGGCATGACCTGTCGTTTCGATCCAGTTGGTCACCTGCGGGTTTCGCTCGCTGACCACAAGCCTGATGTAACCGTCCGGATCGGTCTGCGCCTGCTCTGCGGTCAACGAAGTTTGGTGGTGGATGTAGTCGAGGGAGATGTACCACATGCTGCCCAGCTGGAACCCTTGATACGGTGCGTCTGACACGGGCACCGTGATGATCATGGCCTGGTCCTCGCGCAGCTCGTAATGACCGGCCGAAGAATACTGGGTGCTCAATCCTCCTGGCGTGAGCCGCGGTTCGGTCAGGGTGTTGACGTCGAGATTGAGGTAGAACCACTGCGGGAACTGCAAAAATGTGTGGATGCGGCCGAGGAGCATCTTGCCTGCGATGGAATAGCGCTTCGCTACAGATTCTTTCGTGGGTGATGCGGGTGATTCCCCTGAGGTGCCCGCTCGATGGATGGTGAGCGTGCCACGGGTCGCAGACCAGTCGTTGTAAACCTCGCGGACGACCAGCATCGAGGAACCCTCGCCGAGGGTGAAGTGGTTGGGGAGGTCGGAAGGACGACCGAAGTGTACTTCGAATGAGCCGTCGTCGGCGATGTCGATCGAGCGATCGTCGAAGGCGGTCAAGCTGTCCGGGACATCGACGGGGGAGTAGTCGCCCTTGAGTATCTGGAAGCTGAGATCGGTTGTGTTGCCTCGTGTTCCGCGTACGATATATTCCGCATCGTCACGAATGTTGGCGTGAAAGTACAGCGTGTCGGGGTTGTCGAGGCCCATCTTCGTGTACGGGCCTGTCGAGCTCGCGAAGAACGGAAAGTCCTTGTCGTACGCCCAGGCCATCTGGATGGATGCGCGGATGCTGCCGGCGAGGTAGTCGTATCCTTCGAGCAGGTCCTGTTCTGTTCGTATGTGCGGAGCGTCTTCGATAATCTTCTCGGCCGCTGCGATTGCTTCTGCGAGTGAATCGGTGAGCACACCCATCTCCTCGTGCTTAGTGGTACAAATATGTACCGATGTGGTAGAACGAGTTCTGTATCGACAATAGAACGTGTTCTAGGAAGGGTCAATGACCAGTCGCAACTCGCCCCCCACGGACCGCGTCGTCGCGGTCCTTGACTTCATGGTTGCCAGGAGTGACCGACGATTCGGACTCTCGGCGCTGGCACGTGAACTCGGCCTGAGCAAGCCCACCTGCCTGGGCATCCTGACCTCGCTGGTCGGCGCGGGATACCTGGTTCGCGACCCTGTTTCGGTCACCTACGGTCTTGGTCCCGCGCTGATAGTCGCCGGACGTGCAGCGCAGCAGGGGTTCGCCGTAGGCCCGCTTGCGCGCACGCACCTCGAAGCGCTCAGCGCGCAATTCGACACGACGTGCACGGCTTCGGGTGTGGTCGGCGATCGCATCACCATCCTCGAGTTGACCTGCCCCGACGGGCGGCGGGCTGCCGCGAAGGTGGGGCAGGTCTACCCATTCGCGCCGCCGGTAGGCCTCATGTACGTGCTGTGGGACACCGATGAGCGGCTCGATTCGTGGCTTGATCGTGAACCGACCCTGCCGGTCCGGATGGACGTCGCGCACCTTCGGCACGTGGTCGACGAGTGCCGCAGAACCGGGTATCTCGTGGAGACGTTGACAGCTGTGGGGCAGAGGTTGCATACCGTCATGGCGGGTGTTGCCGCACACGATCTTCCGGGGGAGGTCCGCGAACTCCTCGGTGAGATGGTGTCCGGCCTGGGTGAGCGGGTGTACCTGGGCGCGGAGGAGGCTGGTGCCGACGCTACGCACGAGGTCAGTGTCATCGCGGCTCCGACGTACGACGCTCGAGGACATCAGTCGTTGGTGCTGACTCTGCATGTCGGAGCGTCGATCTCGGGCGAGGGCATTGCCGAGCGTGGGCAAGCACTCGCTGCTGCCGCCGGGGCGATCACGGCAGAAGTGGGCGGTCGTGCACCGACCCGTTGACCAATACTGAAACGCGTTCTATTCTTCGAACACGGATTTGAACCGCACCGGTCCAAATATGGACCGATGCGTTGTGATCGGAGGACTTCACCGATGTCGACCTCGTACGAACTCACGCACCTTGCTGCGCTCGAAGCGGAAGCCGTCCATATCTTCCGTGAAGTCGCCGCCACCGCCGAACGTCCGGTGCTGCTGTTCTCCGGCGGCAAGGACTCGGTGGTGATGCTCCATGTGGCAGCCAAAGCCTTCTGGCCCGCCCGACTCCCGTTCTCCGTCATGCACATCGACACCGGACACAACTTCGACGAGGTCCTGTCCTTCCGTGACCGAGCGGTCGAGCATTTCGGCGTCAACCTGACCGTGGCCAGCGTGCAGGACGACATCGACTCCGGACGCTCGATCGAGGAGAGCGGGCCGGGGGCCAGTCGAAACCGACTCCAGACCGCGACACTGCTACGCGCGATTGCCGAGAACTCGTTCGACGCCGTATTCGGTGGTGCCCGTCGGGACGAGGAGAAGGCGCGTGCCAAAGAGCGCGTCTTCAGCTTTCGTGACGAACATGGCCAATGGGATCCGCGTCGCCAGCGCCCGGAACTGTGGCAGTTGTACAACGGCCGTCACCGGCGCGGCGAACATTTCCGGGTGTTCCCGCTGTCGAACTGGACCGAACTCGACATCTGGCAGTACATCGAGGCAGAGCAGATCGAACTCCCGCACATCTATTACGCGCACAATCGCACGGTCGTGCCCAGAGCTGGAATGCTCCTGGCCGTTTCGAGATTCGTGCCGGTGCTGCCTGGCGAAGAACCCTTCGAGGAGACGGTCCGCTTTCGTACCGTCGGCGACGCAACCTGCACCGGGTGTGTGCAGTCCTCGGCCGCCGATGCGCACGACGTCGTACTGGAAGTCGCCGCCAGCAGAATGACCGAGCGCGGCGCGACACGGGCCGACGACCGTATATCGGAGGCCGGAATGGAAGACCGCAAGAAGGAAGGGTACTTCTGATGTCGCAACTGCTTCGAGTAGCTACGGCGGGAAGCGTCGACGACGGCAAATCGACTCTGATCGGTCGGCTCCTCTACGACTCGAAAGCGATCTTCGAGGATCAGTTGGAGGCCGTGGAGAAGACCAGTCGTGAACGAGGCGGCGACACAGTCGATCTCGCACTGCTCACCGACGGACTGCGCGCCGAGCGGGAACAGGGCATCACGATCGACGTAGCGTATCGCTACTTCTCTACGCCGAGAAGAAAATTCATCATCGCCGATACGCCGGGGCACCAGCAGTACACCAGGAACATGGTCACCGGCGCTTCGACCGCCGATCTTGCGCTGATACTCGTCGATGCCCGTCACGGGATCCTCGAACAGACGAAGCGACATGCGTTTCTCTCGTCCTTGCTCGGTATCCGACATCTCGTGTTGTGCATCAACAAGATGGATCTCGTCGACTATTCGTGCGCTCGGTACGAAGAGATCAAAGCGGAGTTCCGCGAGTTCGCGATGAAACTCGAAGTACCAGACCTCACGTTCGTACCGATGTCGGCCATCGATGGGGACAACGTTGTTCATCGCACCGCGCAGATGCCTTGGTACGAGGGGAGCTCGCTTCTGCACCACCTCGAAGACGTCCACGTTGCTTCCGACCGCAACCTCATCGACGCCCGATTCCCGGTCCAATATGTAGTACGGCCGAAACACAGCTCCGGTGAGCATGCCGACTTCCGGGGCTACGCAGGCACCGTCGCCAGCGGAGTGTTCAAACCCGGGGACGAAGTCGTAGCGCTCCCCTCCGGATTCGTCACCAGAATCGCAGCGGTGTGGGGACCGGGTGGAACGCCGGTCGACGAGGGGTTCGCGCCGTCGGCGGTGTGTATCGAACTCGAGGACAAGGTCGACGTCGGGCGCGGGGACATGCTGTGCCGTCCCAACAATCGTCCGCTCGTCGGAACAGAGCTCGATGCCATGGTCTGTTGGCTCGCAGAGGGCGCACAGTTGCGCAGTGACGACCGGTACGTGCTGATGCACACCACGGCGTCGACACCAGCGCGGGTGGAAAAACTGGACTACCGGCTCGACGTCAATACTCTGCATCGTGACGAAGCTGCACAATCGTTGGGTATCAACGACATCGGTCGAGTGCAGATCCGCACGCACAATCCGATCCTGTTCGATCCGTACCGACGCAACCGAGTCACCGGCAGCTTCCTACTCGTCGACGAGTCGTCCGGAGCCACGGTCGCCGCCGGGATGATCACCGGGCCCACGTTGTCGGCAGCGAAAGTCGTCTGGCACTCGTCCCGGGTTGCCCGCGAGGAACGTGCAACGCTCGGTGCCACGATCTGGTTGACCGGCTTGTCGGCTTCGGGAAAGTCGACCGTGGCAGCGGAACTGGAACGTTTGCTGGTGGCGTCCGGGCGACCGGCATATCGGTTGGATGGAGACAACCTGCGTCACGGGCTCAATTCCGATCTCGGGTTCGATGCAGCCGACCGCACCGAGAACGTAAGACGAGTGGGGGCCGTGGCCCAACTGATTGCCGACGCCGGGGTTGTTGCGATCGCCTGTCTCATCAGCCCGTACCGCGGAGACCGCGACGAGGTGCGGAAGGTGCACGAGAAGGCAGGACTGCCCTTCTTCGAGGTCTTCGTAGACACCCCGTTCGACGTCTGCGCAGCGCGCGACCCGAAAGGTATGTACGCCAAGGCTATCGCCGGTGAGATCACCGGCTTCACTGGAGTGGACGACCCCTACGAAGCGCCCGAGCACCCCGAATTGGTGCTGGCGGCCTCCGACGGTGATCCGGCAACACAGGCCGCTCGGATTGTGGAATTGTTGGGATCGTGAGCGCCCTCTACTCGGCCGAAGACGATGCCCGATTCGCCGCCGACCTCGCCGAGTCCGCAGGCCGATTGCTGCTCGAAATTCGCGAACGCGAAGGACGAACGACTCAGGGGCGGGAGCTCGGCAGGCTCGGCGACACCGAAGCCGACGCGCTGATCCTGGGCCGATTGGCAGGCGAACGCCCCGGCGACGCAGTGCTCTCGGAAGAGTCGGCCGATGATCTCCGCAGGCTGGATGCTGCCCGTGTCTGGATCATCGACCCACTCGACGGCTCACGCGAATACGGCATCGAGGGTCGAGCCGACTGGGCAGTGCACGTGGGCCTGTGGGAAAAAGACCAGGGGATGACAGCGTCGGCAGTTGCCCAGCCTGCGCTCGGCGTCGTCTACTCGTCGGCTGACGTCGCCGGCCCGCCGCCGCAGTCCGGTAGGCCCACGCTTGTGGTCAGTGACTCTCGGCCGCCGTACTACATGGACGATCTCGCGCGCTCGGTCGATGCCGACGTCGTGACCATGGGTTCGGCAGGTGCCAAAGCCATGGCGGTCGTACGCGGGGAGGTAGACGCCTACGTGCATTCCGGTGGTCAGTGGGAGTGGGACTCGGCAGCGCCCGTCGGCGTCGCACTCGCAGCGGGTTTGCACTGCTCGCGTATCGACGGAACACCGTTGCGGTACAACCAGTCCCATCCGTACCTTCCGGACTTACTGATCTGCAGGCAGGAGCTCGCACAACCACTTCTGGCGGGAATTGCCACCTATGCCACGCGCGAGGTGGATTCCGGTCGCGCCGCGATGGCACGTGAATACATCAAGGCTCTGCTCAGTCACGATGCCACCAAGGTCCGTCTCGCCCACGACTGTCGGCGTGTGGAGAACGGACAGCAGACCGGTGACACCGGAGCATTCATCAGGGACGAACTCGAGAACGGCGCCCAGTACACGCCGATCATCGCCATCGAGGAGATAGAGATTCGAGAATGGGGCACCAGTGTCGTGGCACGTTTCTCCCTCGAGTTCGACGGCGGTATGTCGGTGGCAGTGACCGAGCATTTCGACATTCCGGCCGGCGATATCGTCACCATTACGGCGATCATCGAACCGGTAGGTTAGCGGCCGAGACCCTCTACCGTGCTGCGCAACTCGGCAGTTCTCGCCTCGGCATCGGCAAGGACTCGTCGCAGGCGTCGCGCTTCGCGATCCGCCGACTTCTCGGCCGTGCGGGCCGCTGCCTCGTCGACCTCGGCGTCGTGGAGTTCGGCACGTAGGCGGGCCAGTCGCTCCTTGATCTCGGAAAGGTCCGTGGACGCGGCTTCGGCGGCCGAATCGGCAGAGTCGACGGCCTCGCGGGCCGACACCTCGTCCTCCTGGGCCTCGGGGAGCTGTTCGCGGGCTTCCTCGAACCGCTTCAGGGCCGCGTCGTCACTCGGTTCGGCTTTCGGCTCCGCTCGTGATTCCTGGGGGGTGTTCTCGGGCTCGGGTGCCAAGGTGAGCACTGCGGGCCCGAAACCGCTGTAGGACTCCGCAGTCACGGCGCGGCCCGCCTGCACCCGTGCGCCGATCTCGGGTTCCGCGAGCGCGGCACCCAGTGTCTGTCCGACTTCTCGTGCCGCATTCTCCGGGCTCGGGTGGCCGTGTTCGCGAGCAATCTCCACGGCCCGACGCGTCAGCGCGCGAATCGACTGTGCACGCGCGGCCGAGAGTTCCTTGAGTTTTTCGGCCGATGATCTTCGCTGCGCGTCGCGCAGGCTGTTGCCGATATCGAACAGCTCGGCAATGTCATCGGGTTCTTCGCGAACGAGGAGATTGACCATCCACGCGACAGTCGTGGGTTTACGGAACTTGCCGATCGAGGCCGCGAGCTTTCTATTGCCGGATTCCTTCGCCGCTGCAACCGCAGCTGTGCGCGCGGCGACGAAGTCCTGTGGGTCGACGGCATACAGTTCGGATGCGGTGTTGTCGAGTTCGGTATCGGCCACAACCCATGTTTGCATCAAGGGTGGCAATAGGAAAGCGTGTGACGCAGGTGTGCCCCCGGCAGGATTCGAACCTGCGACCTTTCGCTCCGGAGGCGAACGCTCTATCCCCTGAGCTACGGGGGCGCGCCGGACCTGTGCGTACTGAAAATCCGGCGTGCCTGTGGGCGGGTCCAAGACTAGCGCATCCCATCCGTCACCCGAAATCACCCTCATGTTGGCTTAGAAGGAGGACAGTCGGGGGCATCTACGTAGAGGAGAGGACCCACGTGACCGATCACGACTATTCGAGCGAAGATCTGGACCTCGATCTGAGGTGGTGGGCAGCTGCCAACTACCTGACCGTGGCCCAGATCTACCTGAAGGACAACACGTTGCTGCGTGAGCCCCTCACCGCGGGGCACATCAAACCGCGTCTGCTGGGGCACTGGGGGACCAGCCCGTGCCTGTCGATGATCTACACCTTGCTCAACCGAAACATCAGGAACACCGGCGCGGACTGGCTGTACGTGACGGGCCCCGGCCACGGCGGGCCGGCACTCGTCGCTTCGACCTATCTCGAGGGGACGTACTCGGAGATCTATCCGCATATCTCGCGAGATACCGAGGGTGTGCACCGCCTGTGTCGTCAGTTCTCCTCGCCCGGTGGCATTCCCAGTCATGTGAGTGTGCAGACACCGGGCAGCATCCACGAGGGCGGCGAGCTCGGGTACGCGCTCGTACATGCCGGTGGTGCAGCGTTCGACCGGCCGGATCTCATGGTGGCGTGTGTGATCGGCGACGGTGAGGCCGAGACCGGACCACTCGCAGGCTCGTGGAAGCTGCCGGCGTTCCTCAACCCGCGCCGCGACGGTGCCGTGCTGCCGATTCTGAATCTCAACGGAGCAAAAATTGCAGGGCCCACGGTATTCGGACGCAGCAAAGACGAGGACATCGTCGACTTCCTGCACGGGCAGGGTTGGGACCCGGTCGTCGTTTCCGGTGATGATCCCCGCCTCGTTTTTCCAGCCCTCGAAGAAGCAATACGAAACTCGCACAGCAAAATTCGCGCCATTCAAGAGGCAGCACGATCAGGCGGTGCCCCGGTGGAGGTGCGATGGCCGGCCATCATCGTGCGCACCCCGAAGGGGTGGACAGGGCCGCACACCGTCGACGGGGTCCTGGTAGAGGGGACCTTCCGGGCCCACCAGGTGCCGCTGTCCGGAGTGCGGAGCAACCCCGCACACCTGGCGCAGCTCGAATCCTGGATGCGCTCGTACGAGCCAGAGGCGCTGTTCGACGCCGACGGCGCTCTCGTTCCCGAACTCGCTGCATTGGCACCGTCGGGGGACAAGCGAATGGGATCGACGCCGTACGCCAACGGTGGCAGACTCCTTCAGCCTCTGCGGATTCCACCGCTCGAGAAGTACGAGATCGCGATCGAATCACCCGGAGCAGGTTTTCACGAGACGACCCGGGTCCTCGGCGAACTCATGCGCGACATCTACGCCGACAACAAACGCCCCGACGGCGGTGGCAACTTCCGACTGTTCTGCCCGGACGAGACGTCGAGCAATCGGCTGGCGGCGGTGTTCGAGGAGACCGATCGATGCTGGCAGCTGCCGACCGAGGAGTGGGACGATCACCTTTCCACGGACGGTCGCGTCATGGAGGTGCTCAGTGAGCACCTGTGCGAGGGATGGCTGGAGGCATACGTTCTCGCAGGCGGGCACGGCGTTTTCGCCAGCTACGAGGCGTTCGCGATGGTAAGTGTGTCGATGATGATCCAGCACGTGAAATGGCTACAACATGCCGCCGACCTGCCGTGGCGCGAACCCGTCGCGTCACTGAACGTCCTGTTGACCAGTACGTGCTGGCGAAACGACCACAACGGATTTTCGCACCAGGGCCCAGGAATGATCGACGCCGTCATCCCGCTCTCACCTGCGGTCGTTCGAATTTGGCTGCCGCCGGACTCCAACACGCTGCTGTCGATTTCCGATCACTGCCTGTGCAGTCGTGATCATGTCAATCTGATCGTCGTCGACAAACAACCCCATCTGCAGTATCTGACGCTCGAGCAGGCCAACGCACATTGCGCGGCGGGAGCGTCGATCTGGGAGTGGGCGGGAACCGAGACCGACTCCGACGGCGCCCCGAACGTGCCCGACGTCGTCCTCGCCGCGGCGGGGGATGTTCCCACGCAGGAGGTACTGGCGGCGGCGCAGATCTTGCGGGAATGGGTTCCGTACCTGCGTGTTCGGATGGTCAACGTCGTCGATCTGATGGCGTTGATGACTCCGGACGAGCATCCGCACGGCTTCCCGGAGGACAAGTTCGTGGGTCTGTTCACCGCAGATACCGATGTCGTATTTGCATTCCATGGTTACCCACGCGCAGTCCACGAGCTACTGCACGGCCGCACCGGCGCGGGTCGCTTCCACGTCCGCGGATTCAATGAGCAGGGCACCACCACAACGCCGTTCGACATGGTCGTGCTCAACAAGATGAGTCGCTATCACCTCGTGCTCGAGGCCCTCCGACGATCGCGTCGAGTACCGGAGAACGGCAGTGAGCTCGAGAAATTTTGCTCAGCGCAATTGGTTCGGCACGCGAGTTACATCGTCGAGCACCTCGAGGATATGCCCGAGGTGACCGACTGGACGTATTCCGCGCGCTGACGCAAGCCGAAGGGTCGACCTAATTGAAAGGAAGTGGTTCGGCGCCACGCTCGGCGAGCATCTGCTTCATGAGCGTGGCTTCACCTTCCTGCGTCGAGATCATCGACTGTGCGAGCCGAACCAGCGCAGGCGTTTCCGCGTGATCTGCGGCGTATTCCATCATCGCAAGCCCACCCTGATGATGCCGCAGCATCAACTGCAGGAACATCACGTCGACGGCTGGGCCGGTCGCCTTTCGCAATGCGGCCAGCTCCTCGTTGGTTGCCATGCCGGGCATGGCTGCCATCGATCCTGATTCAGCCGGCGTCATCGATGCCATCGAATGACCGTGCTCGTCACCGGACATCCAGCCCATGTAGCCATCCGGGCCCACTGGGGAGCGGTCCCAAACCGCGAGCCAGCCCTGCATCTGACCGACCTGGTTCTGCTGGGAAGTCAGCATGTCGAACGCCAAAGTCTTCACGGGCTGATCCTCGGCGTTGGTCAACGCGACAGCGGACATGTCTATCGCCTGGTTGTGATGGACCGACATGTCCTGCGCGAAACCGACATCGACCGAGTCCGCGGCAGGTACCGAGTCGTCCCCGCCGAGAAACGTAGTGCGCGCAAGGAAGCCGAGTGCGAAACCGATCGCAATCGCGGCGACGATGCCGAGAATCAGTAGCGCCGTTTTCTGGCTCCGTACGGCCCGGGGCCTCTCCTCTACCGACGTCATGGTGTCGGAGCTTGCTGCAGCTCGGGGGGTAACTGCAGATCGGACGGAAGCTGCAGATCGGCCGGTAGACCCGCGGTGCCTGCACCCGCACCCGATATCTCACTCGCGTCCGGAGTGATCCCCGCACCATCCATCGGCACAGCGTCAGCGCCGGGTGCAGACGGATCGAACGGCAGTGGGTTGTCCGGATCGAACGAACCGGGAATGGTCGCGCAACTCGCGCCGACCTCGGGGTACGCGTAACGGTTCAGGCGGAGCGCTGCGATGAACTGGTCGATCCGCTCGTCGTCGACACTGTCCAGCTTGAGCTGGTGGCCCCACGACTGCAAAGAAACCGGTGTATCCATCCCTGGGTACGGCGACATCATCATGTACGACTCGCCGTCCACCTTGTCGGCCAGCTGGGAAGTTTCGTCCTCGCTGAGTTCATCAGGGTTGTACGTGACCCAGACGGCACCGTGCTCGAGGCCGTGGACGGCGTTTTCTGTGCGGATGGCTTCCGGATAGACGACGCCGGTGCAGGTAGCCCAGACAGCATCGTGCGGACCACCGAACGGCGGCGACTGGTCGTACGCGACGCGTTGCTCGGGCGAGACGTGCAGCGCAGCGGGGTAGTCCATTTTCACTACATCGGCGATCGCCGACGAGGGGTCCTGGTTGCTTTCGCTCGGCGCGAACTTCTGCGCCTCGGCCTGGTTCTGATACTTGGGGAAGAGGTTGACGGCCAGGATCGCGACCAGGCCGACTATGACCACCACGGCACCGATGGTCAGCCAGGGAACCTGCGGTCCGCTCTTGGCCAATCCGCCTTTGACGGCTGGTATGCCTCTGTTCTTCTTCTTTGCGCCTTTGATGGCCTTGTTGGCTTTGGCGGCCGACTTCTTGCCCTGACCGCCGCTCTCTTCACCCGTGGGCATCGCTGTCGTCGCTCTTTCCGTTGTGGGGCGTGTGCCGGAGCACACAAAGCTGGCAGGCTCCGCGACAAGTTGGCGACCGTTATCGCAGAGCGCCACTACTGTACGTTCTCCGCTCCGAGCGGACCCTTCGAGGGAGCTGCAGCGGTGACGGTGGTCTCGAGTGGGTCTGGTGTAGGTACTGGCTGCGAACCGGCCGTGCTCCAGACCATAAGATGGTTACCTGTGACTCCCGCCGACCTTGCCGAACTGCTACGCGCGACCGCCGCGAAGGTGCTTGCCCAACGCGGCCTCGACGTGTCCGTGCTCCCCCCGACGCTGACGGTCGAGCGTCCGCGTAACCCTGAGCACGGCGATTACGCCACCAATGTTGCTCTCCAGGTCGCCAAGAAGGCGGGCGCGAATCCGCGTGACTTCGCCGGATGGCTCGCGGAAGCACTGGCCGCCGAGCCCGCTGTCGCCAGCGCCGAGGTCGCCGGGCCCGGGTTCCTCAATATCCGCCTTGCCGCCGATGCTCAGGGCACGATCGTTGCGCAGGCTCTGGCAGAGGGCGCATCCTTCGGCAACGGAACGTTGCTCGACAACGTCAAGGTCAACCTCGAATTCGTCTCCGCCAACCCGACAGGTCCGATCCACCTCGGTGGTACCCGGTGGGCCGCCGTCGGTGACGCCCTCGGCCGCATTCTTTCGGCACAGGGAGCCGAAGTGGTGCGTGAGTACTACTTCAACGACCACGGCGCGCAGATCGATCGCTTCAGCCGCTCGCTCATCGCGGCGGCACAGGGCGAACCCGCACCCGAAGACGGATACGCGGGTGCGTATATCGGTGAGATCGCAGCGGCTGTACTGGCCAAGAACCCGCAAGCACTCGCCCTGTCCCCGGACGACGCGGCCGAGACATTTCGGTCCATCGGCGTCGAGCTGATGTTCGAACAGATCAAGAAGAACCTGCACGAGTTCGGTGTCGACTTCGACGTCTACTTCCACGAGAACTCGCTGTTCGAATCCGGTGCCGTCGAGCGCAGCGTGGAGTACCTGAAGAATTCCGGCAGCCTGTACGAGGCAGATGGGGCATGGTGGCTCAAGAGCACCGACTACGGCGACGACAAAGATCGCGTCGTCATCAAGAGTGACGGCAACGCCGCGTACATCGCCGGCGACATCGCGTACTTCCAGGACAAGCGCCGCCGTGGCTTCGATCTGTGCATCTACATGCTCGGCGCCGATCACCACGGGTACATCGGTCGACTCAAGGCCGCTGCGGCTGCCTTCGGTGACGATCCGAACACCGTCGAGGTGCTGATCGGCCAAATGGTCAACCTGGTGCGCGACGGTGTTGCCGTGAAGATGAGCAAGCGTGCGGGCACGGTCATCACGTTGGACGATCTCGTCGATGCCATCGGCGTCGACGCGGCTCGGTACGCCCTGGTCCGGTCCTCCGTCGACTCGAGCATCGATATCGACTTGGAACTGTGGGCCAGTGAGAGCAGTGAGAACCCGGTCTATTACGTGCAGTACGCGCACGCCCGGCTCGCATCGCTCGCTCGCGGCGCCGTCGACCTCGGAGTTACCGCTGAAAACCCGGATCTGAGCCTGCTCACACACGAGCAGGAAGGTGAGTTGATCAGAACCATCGGCGAATACCCGAGAGTCGTCGCCAGTGCCGCAGACTTGCGTGAACCGCACCGCATTGCCCGCTACCTGGAAGAATTGGCTGGTGCTTACCACCGTTTCTATGGAGCATGTCGTGTACTTCCCCAAGGAGACGAGGAGCCAGGCCCAGTGAACACCGCACGTTTGGCGTTGGGTAGTGCAACCAGGCAGGTGCTGGCCAATGGCCTTGCTCTGCTCGGTGTCAGTGCACCGGAGCGAATGTGAGCGCACATCCCGCCGGTCCGAAGCATGCCGCAACCCCGATCGGGGACACCGTGACCGAGAAGCCGGCAACTGCTTCGGACATGACGGTGCTTCCCGCGCATGTCTATCCACGCAACGCCGAACGCGCTGACGATGGCGTTGTCTGCTTGGCCGGAGTGCCGGTCACGGACTTGGCAGCCGAATACGGCACCCCGTTGTTTGTCATCGACGAAGATGACTTCCGTTCGCGTGCAAGGGAAATGGCTGTTGCCTTCGGTGATCCCGCACGCGTTCACTATGCGTCCAAAGCGTTCTTGTGCGGGGAAATTGCGCGCTGGGTCGCCGACGAGGGGCTCTCGCTCGACGTCTGTTCCGGGGGCGAGCTGAGTGTCGCCCTTGCAGCTGGATTTCCGGCCGACCGAATTGCCATGCACGGCAACAACAAGTCCGTCGCAGAACTTACCGCCGGCGTCACCGCCGGTGTAGAGCACGTCGTGCTCGATTCGATGATCGAGATCGATCGGCTCGACGCGATCGCCGGCGAAATGCACGTCGTGCAGGACGTCCTCGTGCGCGTGACCGTCGGTGTCGAAGCGCATACGCACGAATTCATCGCAACTGCGCATGAGGATCAGAAGTTCGGCTTCTCGCTCGCCGACGGGTCGGCACTGGAAGCCGTACGACGAGTATTCGCAGCCGGCAACCTCCGGCTCGTCGGATTGCACAGCCATATCGGGTCGCAAATCTTCGAGGTCGACGGATTCGAGCTGGCTGCGCACAAGCTGATCGGCATGCTGGCAGAGGTGGTCTCCGAGTTCGGCGTGGACAAGACCTCCCAGATTTCGACGATCGACCTCGGCGGCGGCATGGGTATTTCGTACATACCGAGCGACGATCCGCCACCGATCGATGAGCTCGCAGCCAAGCTGAAGTCGATCGTCGCGACCGAATCCGCTCGGGTCGGTCTGCCTGTTCCGAAGATCGATGTCGAACCGGGTCGCGCCATTGCAGGTCCTGGAACGGTGACGCTGTACGAGGTCGGAACCATCAAGGACGTCACCGTCGATGCCGCGAAGCGCAGACGCTACATCAGTGTCGACGGCGGAATGAGTGACAACATCCGTACCTCGCTGTATCAGGCGGAGTACGACTGTCGGCTTGCCTCGCGGGACAGCACGGCCGAGGGAGTTCTGGCACGTGTTGTCGGAAAGCATTGCGAGAGTGGCGATGTGGTGATCAAGAACACTTGGATGCCGAGTGATGTCGGTCCGGGTGATCTGCTGGCAGTAGCTGCGACGGGTGCTTACTGCTACTCGATGTCCAGCCGTTACAACCTGCTTACTCGACCTGCCGTGGTGGCAGTGAAAGACGGAAAGTCCCGCCTCGTTCTGCGCCGGGAGACATTGCAAGATCTGCTCAGCTTGGAGGTGCAACCATGACATCGAAGAAGACCATAGGCATCGCCGTACTCGGACTCGGAAACGTCGGCAGCGAGGTAGTACGCATACTGACCGAGAACGCGTCGGATTTCGAGGCGAGAGTCGGTGTTCCCGTGGAGATCCGCGGTATCGCCGTACGTCGAATCGACGGAGATCGCGGAGTCGACCCGGCTTTGCTCACCGACAACCCGGCCGCGCTGGTGGATCGTGACGACGTCGACATCGTGGTCGAGGTCCTCGGTGGGATAGAGGTACCGCGCAAGCTGATCCTCGCCGCGCTGGAGAAGGGCAAGTCGGTGGTGACCGCCAACAAGGCGCTGCTGGCGGAATACACCGGAGAGTTGGCAGACGCGGCCGAGAAGTCGCGCGCCGACCTCTACTTCGAGGCTGCGGTCGCCGGTGCCATTCCCGTCGTCCGTCCGCTCATGCAGTCCCTCGCCGGCGACCGTGTCAACAAAGTGGCCGGAATCGTCAACGGCACCACCAACTTCATCCTCTCCGCGATGGACGAGACAGGTGCGGACTACGCCGAGACATTGGCCGAGGCAGGACGATTGGGCTACGCCGAGGCAGACCCCACCGCCGACGTCGAAGGCTACGACGCGGCATCTAAGGCAGCCATTCTTGCGTCGATCGCATTTCATACTCGCGTGACGGCAGGCGACGTCTACCGTGAAGGCATCAGCAAGATCACCTCGGCCGACCTGGAGATGGCGCGCTCGCTCGACTGCACCATCAAGCTGCTCGCGCTCTGCGAGCGCATCACCACACCCAATGGCCAGGACCGAATCTCGGCGCGTGTGTATCCGGCATTGGTTCCGCTGGACCACCCGCTGGCCACAGTGAACGGCGCGTTCAACGCCATCGTGGTCGAGGCCGAGGCTGCCGGGCGTCTCATGTTCTACGGTCAGGGTGCCGGCGGTGCTCCGACCGCGTCGGCCGTGCTCGGTGACCTCGTCATGGCTGCCCGAAACAAGTTCTACGGTGGCCGTGGACCACTGGAATCCAAGTACGCAAAATTGAAGATTGCTCCCATGGGCGACATCACCACCAGGTACTACGTCAACATGCAGGTGGCCGACCGCCCAGGTGTGCTGGCAACCGTTGCTGCGGAATTCGCCAACCACGACGTGAGTATCTCGACCGTGCGTCAGCAGGGTTCGGGCGACGGCGCCTGCCTTGTCGTCGTCACTCATCTGGCGTCGGATTCCGCGTTGTCCAAGACTGTGTCGGCGTTGGAAAAGATGGACGTCGTCACCTCCGTTTCAAGCGTTCTCCGATTGGAAGGCACCACCGTATGAGCGTCCACACCCCCTGGCCAGGCCTGATCGAGGCGTACCGTTCTCGCCTCGCGATCGGACCCGACTGGAAGACCGTGACGCTGCTCGAGGGCGCAACTCCGCTCATTCATGCAGAGCGACTGTCCGAGCTCACCGGCTGCGAGGTGCATCTGAAGGTCGAGGGCTTGAACCCGACCGGGTCGTTCAAGGACCGCGGTATGACGATGGCAGTCACCGACGCGCTTGCGCGCGGGCAGGAGGCTGTTCTGTGTGCCTCGACCGGCAACACCTCGGCATCCGCTGCGGCCTACGCGGCCAAGGCAGGCATGGGCTGCGCGGTCCTCGTCCCTCAGGGGAAGATCGCCATGGGCAAACTTGCCCAGGCAGTCATGCACGGCGCGAAGATCATTCAGGTGCAGGGCAACTTCGACGATTGCCTGGAACTCGCACGCAAGACCACCGCAGAGTTCCCGACGATCGGACTCGTCAACTCGGTCAACCCCGTTCGTATCGAAGGCCAGAAGACAGCGGCATTCGAGATCTGTGACGCGATGGGAAATGCTCCCGACGTCCATGTGCTGCCGGTAGGCAACGCAGGCAACATCACGGCGTATTGGCGCGGTTACTCGGAGTATTTCCGGGACGGCCTCACCACGGTCAAGCCGCGGATGCTCGGAGTGCAGGCCGCAGGTGCGGCCCCGCTCGTACACGGAGCGCCCGTTGCCGAGCCCGAGACGATCGCCACTGCCATTCGCATCGGGTCCCCGGCGTCGTGGAACGGTGCAGTCTCGGCCAAGGAGGAGTCGGGCGGTGCATTCCGTGCCGCTACCGACGAGGAAATCCTCGAGGCTTACCGTCTCGTGGCAAAGACCGAAGGCATCTTCGTCGAGCCTGCGTCCGCGGCGAGCATCGCGGGCCTGATTGCGGCGCGGAAGGAAGGTTGGCTCGACAGTGGCCTGACCGTCGTCTGCACGGTCACCGGCAACGGACTCAAGGATCCCGACACGGCTCTGGCGGGAATGCCTGTGGTCGAGCCGATTCCGGTCGATCCAGTAGCTGTCGCGTCGGCCCTCGAGCTGGCCTAGTGGCGAAGACTCAGTCCATGACGACAACACTCCCGCAGGGTTTGACGGTGACGGCCCGGGTTCCCGCGTCCAGCGCGAACCTCGGGCCCGGCTTCGACACTCTGGGAATCGCTCTGGGACTCTACGACGAGATCTCGGTGACGACGACTGCGTCCGGGCTGAGCATTCGTGTTCAAGGTGAAGGTGCAGACGACGTGCCTTGGGGTCCCACCCATTTGGTGGTGCGGGCGATCGAGAGGGGACTCGAAGCCGCAGGTGTGTGGGCAGATGGTCTGGATGTGTTGTGCACCAACGCGATCCCGCACTCGCGAGGATTGGGATCTTCGGCGTCGGCCGTCGTCGGGGGTTTGGCCGCGGCCAACGGGCTCGCTGCCAAGCTCGATCCTGACCTGACCTTGAGCCTCGATCAGCTCGTGCAGCTGTCTTCGGAGTTCGAGGGCCATCCTGACAACGCATCGGCCAGCGTCCTCGGCGGTGCGGTGGTGTCGTGGAGCGAGCCGGCGAGCGCGAGCATCACTCAACGGAAGTATTCGGCCGTCCGGTTGGCGGTTCATCCGGACATCCACGTCGTCGCGTTGGTTCCCGCCGAGCGGTCCTCGACGTCGCACACTCGCGGGCTTTTGCCCGAACTGGTTCCGCACCGCGACGCTGCCTTCAATGTCAGCCGCGGAGCCCTGACCGTCGTCGCGCTCACCCAACGTCCGGATCTTCTGATGCCCGCTACCGAAGATCTGCTGCATCAGGGGCAACGGTCGGTCGCACTACCGGAGTCTGCGAAGTGGATAGCGGCGCTGCGCTCGAGGGGTGTCGCAGCGGTGCTGTCAGGTGCTGGACCGACGGTGCTGGCGTTGTGCACCGTGCCCTTCCCCGAGGACATCAAAGTGTTGGCCGAGGGTGAAGGTGTAAGGGTCCTCGAGCTTGCTGTAGCAGACGGTGTCTGCATTTCTTGAAACTCGCTGGTAACTGGTTGTTGCCGACTGCGCTCTCGGAGGCTATCCTGAGGAAAGTCCGTACATCGTGCGCTTCAGACGCCGGTTTTCACCAGGGCAATCAAGTCACAGTATTCGGGGGGATCAACGTCCGGGTTTCGTGATGCACCTGGTTCGGCCCCTCCCGTAGTTTGCATGCGGTCTCGGGTCGGTCGTCTGTCCGAATCGCGTCGATCATGAACGGAAATATCCGGGTTCGATACGACCTTCGTGCTCCGGAACGAACCCTCTGCTGCGCATATTGCGAGCGAGGGAAGGAAAGGACCTCCGTGACCGATACGGAACTGATCTCCGCCCCAGACAAGACGCGCCGCGGAGCTGGCCTGTCCGGAATGGTGCTCACCGAGCTACGCAGCCTTGCTGGCGAACTCGGCATCAAGAGTGTCTCCGGCATGCGCAAAGGCGACCTGATCGCCGCCATTTCCACGCGTCAGTCGGGTAGCGGTGCGCAAAAGTCGGACGGCTCCAAGTCCGGCGCATCCAAGTCCAATTCTGCTGAGCCCGACGCCGACAAGACACTGTCGAGCGCCAGCGCTGCCACCGTCGATGTGAGGTCGGCGCCCGTCGTCGACAAGCCTGCGCGTGCTGAGGCTGCACCTGACCGGACTGCTGTGCAGTCCGGCGAACAGGCGCCTGCCGAAGACACGAGCGACGCGCCACGCCGTGCCCGAGGCCGTAGAGCTGCAGGTCGCCGCTCAGGTGCGCCCGACCAGCTGCCGCTCGACGATTCCGCTAAGCCCGCTGATGGCACTGCACAGTCCAACGCCGCTACTCAGCCTGATGCCGCTGAATCACGCGAGGCCACCACCGAGCAGTCCTCGGTGAACGCAACTCCGAACAGCTCGGATCAGTCGGAGTCCTCCTCCAACGAGCGACCACGAAGGACCCGTTCCGAGCGCGGCAACGACTCTCGTAGTGACCGCAGCAGTGAATCGCGCGGCAATCGCGGCGATTCCTCGGACGAAGACGGCAACACGCGCACCGACAGCAACCGTGGTGAGAACAACCGCAACGACAGTCGCGGCGAAAACAACCGTGGCGAGGGTAGTCGCAACGAGAACAACCGCAACCGCAGTCGCAACCAGAGCGACGGTCGTGGCGAAGACCGTAATAGCAACAGCAACAACGGTGGCAACAACGGTCCTCGCGAGAGCCGGGACAACAACAACCAGGACGACGAGGGCGACGGCCGGGGTCGTAGAGGCCGTCGGTTCCGCGAACGTCGTCGTGGACGCGATCGTGGCGAGGGTGGCGAAAGCCGCGAGCGGGAGCCCGAGATTCGTGAGGACGATGTCCTGCAACCAGTGGCAGGCATCCTCGACGTCCTCGACAACTACGCGTTCGTTCGTACCTCCGGGTATCTTGCCGGACCCAACGACGTATACGTTTCGATGAACCTCGTGCGTAAGAACGGTCTCCGTCGTGGTGACGCCGTAACAGGCGCGGTTCGCGTTGCACGCGAAGGTGAGCAGTCCGGTCAGCGGCAGAAGTTCAATCCGTTGGTTCGTTTGGACACGGTCAACGGTGGCGATGTCGAGGCCGCACGCAAGCGTCCCGAATTCGGCAAGCTGACCCCGCTGTACCCCAACCAGCGTCTGCGCCTGGAAACGACACCGAACATTCTCACCACTCGGATCATCGACCTGGTGATGCCGATCGGTAAGGGCCAGCGTGCGCTGATCGTAAGTCCGCCGAAGGCAGGCAAGACCAGCGTTCTGCAGGCGATCGCCAACGCGATCTCGGTCAACAATCCCGAGTGCTACCTGATGGTCGTCCTGGTGGACGAGCGTCCCGAAGAAGTCACCGACATGCAGCGTTCGGTGAAAGGCGAGGTCATCGCCTCGACCTTCGACCGCCCGCCGGGCGATCACACCGCGGTGGCGGAACTTGCGATCGAGCGTGCCAAGCGATTGGTGGAAGCGGGCCAGGACGTAGTCGTCCTCCTCGACTCGATCACTCGACTCGGCCGCGCGTACAACAACAGTTCGCCTGCCTCGGGCCGAATCCTCTCCGGCGGCGTCGATTCGACGGCGCTGTATCCACCCAAGCGTTTCCTCGGGGCGGCTCGAAACATCGAGAACGGTGGATCGCTGACGATCATCGCCACGGCCATGGTCGAGACCGGTTCCACCGGTGACACCGTCATCTTCGAGGAGTTCAAGGGCACCGGCAACGCGGAGCTGAAGCTCGATCGCAAGATCGCCGAGCGACGTGTATTCCCCGCGGTCGACGTCAACCCGTCCGGCACGCGTAAGGACGAGTTGCTGCTCAATCCTGACGAGGCAGCGGTGCTGCACAAGCTGCGACGTGTGCTGTCCGGCCTGGACTCGCATCAGGCAATCGACCTGCTTGTCGATCGTCTGAAGAAGAGCAAGAGCAACCTCGAATTCCTGATGCAGGTGTCCAAGACCGCTCCCGGCGGAATCGACGACAACTAGCGGGGAACAAGTCGGCAGGTGCGTGTGTTACTGCACCTGTCGGCATCGAAACATCGGACGAAAGATCCGGTGATCGAGTCAGACATTTCGTCTGGCATACTGATCGGCTGAGTCCGGTTCCGGTTCACGCCCTCGATTGGCGAGAGCGACCCGGCGACCATTGAAAGGGACACCATGAAGGCAGGAATCCACCCCAACTACACGCTCACCACTGTTGTGTGCGGTTGCGGCAATACTTTCGAAACCCACAGCACCACCGACAAAGAGCGCATCAACGTCGAGGTCTGCTCGCAGTGCCACCCGTTTTACACGGGCAAGCAGAAGATTCTCGACACCGGTGGTCGCGTTGCACGTTTCGAGGCTCGTTACGGAAAGCGCGCCGGCAAGAAGACAGAAGCCGACGCCGACGCATAGCTGTTCCGCCGACGCCCGTCCTGCGAAGTATGCAGGGCGGGCGTCGGTTTTTTCATGTGGTGACTGTGTTGTGTAGCGACTGTGGATCTATCGAAGACGGAGAAATATCATGGCGAGGACGACAAAGCCTTCGGCAATCGACGATATTCTCGCCGAGCATTCGGGCCTCGAGCAGCAGTTGGCCGATCCTGCGCTGCACAACGATCCCTCGGCGGCACGTCGAGCAGGTAAACGTTTTGCCGAACTCGCACCCATCATGTCGGTGCACGGCAAGCTGACCACCGCTCAGGACGATCTCGAAGCTGCCCGCGAACTTGCGGCCGACGATGCATCGTTCGCCGCGGAGATCCCTGACCTCGAAGCGACAGTAGTTCGCTTGGAGCACACACTCGCAGACCTGCTGGCCCCGCGTGATCCGCACGACGGCGACGACATCGTCATGGAGGTCAAGTCAGGGGAGGGCGGCGAGGAATCGGCGCTGTTCGCCGCCGACCTCGCGCGCATGTACCTCCGGTACGCCGAACGCCGGGGATGGCGCGTTGAGATACTGGATGCGAACGTCTCGGATCTGGGTGGATACAAGGACGCCACCTTGTCGATCAAGGCAAAATCCGGTTCGCTCGACGGCGTGTGGGCGCGACTGAAGTTCGAGGGCGGGGTGCATCGCGTGCAGCGTGTGCCCGTCACCGAATCGCAGGGTCGAGTGCACACGTCTGCGGCGGGAATTCTGGTCTATCCGGAGCCCGACGAGGTCGAGGCAGTCCAGATCGACGAGACCGATCTCCGCATCGATGTCTATCGCTCCTCGGGTAAGGGCGGTCAGGGTGTCAACACCACCGACTCCGCCGTACGAATCACACACCTTCCCACGGGAATCGTGGTGACCTGCCAGAACGAGCGTTCACAGCTGCAGAACAAGGCCCGCGCCATGCAGGTGCTCGCAGCGCGTATGCAAGCCGCCGCGGAGGAAGCTGCCGACGAAGAGGCAGCGGCCGGGCGGGCGAGCCAGGTTCGTACCGTCGACCGTTCGGAGCGGATTCGCACGTACAACTTTCCAGAGAACCGGATCACCGATCATCGCATCGGGTTCAAGGCGCACAACTTGGATGCCGTGCTCGACGGTGAACTCGACGCTTTGCTCGATGCGCTCGGCAAGGCCGACCGTGAAGCGCGGATGCAGGCCGAGTAAATTCGGCTGTTTTCCTCGTCCTCTTGTGCTCTGACCGTGCGTTTTTCTTCACCCTCAGCGTCATGGCACGCTGTACCGGTGACCCGTAAACCACTCCGCCTGGCAATTCTCGAAGCGACGTCGACGCTCGAGGCTGCTGGGGTTCCCAGTCCCCGCGTCGATGCCGAATTGCTCGCATCGCATCTGATCGGTGTCGAGCGTGGTCGGCTGGGCCTCGTGCCGCTAGTGGAGCCGGAGGTCATCGAGGCCTATCAGAAGACGATCGCTCAACGGGCAAAGCGTATTCCTCTTCAGTACATAACCGGCACAACAGCTCTGGGGAATATCGATGTCGAGGTCGGTCCTGGTGTGTTCGTTCCGCGTCCGGAGACCGAGTTGCTGCTCGGGTGGGCGCTCGCGTTCCTCGAGGGCGTCGATCATCGCCCTCCCGTAGTCCTCGACCTGTGCACCGGGTCGGGAGCGCTCGCCCTCGCCGTGGCGAACGCCAGACCCGACGCTCAGGTCCACGCCGTCGAACTCGACCACTCGGCACTTGCCTGGGCGAGACGCAATGCCGACCTGCGCGCAGCGCTCGGGGACGCCCCCATCACCCTTCACCACGGCGACGTCACCGATCGGGCACTACTGGCCGAGTTGGACGGTCGGGTGGACGTCATCGTCGCCAACCCTCCGTACATCCCCGAGAATGCCGTTCTCGAACCCGAGGTAGCCGATCACGATCCCCACATCGCGCTGTTCGGTGGCGTCGACGGACTGTCGGTGATCGGACCGATGATCGACAACATTGCTCGATGGCTTCGGGTCGGCGGGGGAGTCGGTGTCGAGCACGACGACTCGCACGGCGAACGTGTCGCAGAATTGTTCGAGCGTAGGCGCGTATTCACCGACGTTGCTCCGCACCCCGACCTGACCGGCCGTCCACGGTTCGTCGTCGCGTCTCGAGCTGTCACTCCGGAGTCCTGAACTTCACGTGTGAGGTGGGCAGGATGAGGCTCGGGAATCTGTAGCCGGAACGCAGTGACAGGATAGAGGGGTGAGCACTGTCTACGACTGCCAGCAAGCCGACTCTCGCGCGGCCGGATTGACCGCAGCCAGAGGCGCCCTCAAGTCAGGACGTCTGGTCGTGATGCCCACCGACACCCTGTACGGACTCGGCGCCGATGCCTTCGACAGCAGCGCTGTCACCGATCTGTTGCGCGCCAAGGGGCGAGGACGCGATATGCCCGTTCCGGTTCTCGTCGGATCCTGGAGCACCATCGACGGACTCGTGACCGGGGTACGCCCACGGACGCGCGATCTGATCAAGGCCTTCTGGCCCGGGGCGCTCAGTCTCGTCGTCCAGCAAGCTCCGTCATTGGCGTGGGATCTGGGAGATGCACAGGGCACGGTCATGCTTCGGATGCCGCTGCACCCTGTCGCCCTCGAATTGCTGCGCGAGGTGGGACCACTGGCCGTCTCGAGCGCGAACATCTCCGGCCAACCCCCGGCCACCACAGTGGGCGAGGCACGTGATCAGCTCGGTGGCTCCGCTGCGGTCTACCTCGACGGTGGTCCGGCCGAGCACGCTGTCGCATCCACCATCGTCGATTTGACCACTGAGACACCGCGGATCCTCAGGGAGGGCGCTATCGCTGCAGCGGCTGTCGCGGAGGTTCTCGGCCTGCCTGTCGAGAGTCTGCTGCGGGGGAGTGCCGGCGCATGAGTGAAACGCCCTTCTACGGCCCGGACTTCGCCGAATTGCACGCCGAGGATCCAGAGATCGCCGATATCCTGCTCGGTGAGTTGGAACGGGTCCGCGGTGGACTGCAGCTCATCGCCAGTGAGAATCTGACGAGCCCGGCAGTGATGGCTGCGCAGGGAAGCGTCCTGAGCAACAAGTACGCCGAGGGGTATCCCGGACACCGGTATTACGGCGGCTGCGAGATGGTCGATCGTGCCGAGAACCTCGCTGTCGATCGGGCCAAGGCGCTGTTCGGTGCCGACCATGTCAATGTTCAGCCGCACTCGGGCGCCAATGCGAACCTTGCTGTGTACGCGGCGTTCGCGAAACCGGGCGACGCGGTCCTGGCCATGAGCCTGCCTCACGGCGGACACCTCACCCACGGTTCGAAAGTCAGCTTCTCGGGCAAGTGGTTCAGCCCCATTCCCTATCACGTTCGGAAAGACACCGAGCTGATCGACTATGACGAAGTACGAGATCTGGCGTTGGTGCATCGTCCAAAGATCATCGTTGCCGGAGCTACGGCCTACTCACGCCTCATCGACTTCGCTGCCTTTCGTTCGATCGCAGACGAGGTCGGTGCCATCCTGTGGGTCGATGCGGCTCATTTCATCGGTCTCGTTGCGGGCCAGGCCATTCCGTCTCCGGTCCCGTACGCCGATGTCGTGTCCGCCACTACCCACAAGGTTCTGCGGGGTCCTCGTGGCGGCATGCTGATGTGCCGTGCCGAGCACGCTCGTGCCATCGACAAAGCAGTCTTCCCGTTCAGTCAGGGCGGGCCGCTCATGCACACCATTGCGGCAAAGGCTGTGGCGTTCGCCGAGGCGGCGACGCCGAGCTACCGCAAATATGCGCTGAATGTCGTCGCCAACGCGCAAGCCTTGTCGACCTCGCTCGTCGAATCCGGCATGCGCACGGTGTCCGGCGGTACGGATACCCACCTCGCGCTTCTGGATCTGCAAGGCTTCGGGATCGACGGCCGTAGCGCGGAATCGCGGTGTGAGGCAGCGGGTATAACGCTCAACAAGAACACGATTCCCTTCGACCCAGCCCCGCCTGCGGTTGCATCCGGCATCCGGGTCGGATCGGCCGCAGTCACGACACAGGGTTTCGACACCACCGAGATGGCCGACGTCGGAAAGCTCGTTGCACGTGCAGTTCGCGCAGAGCAGGGGACGGTCATCGGTGATCGTGAGATTGCCGCTGTGAAGGCAGAGGTCGGCGACCTCGTCTCACGCAAGCCGGCCTATTCTCGCGGATGAGGGGCTGCAAATGAGTGCCGTCTTCGCGGGGGCGCCCTACGATGTGCTGGCCCAGGCGAACCAGGGCGCAGGCGTCCCCATCCGAGAATTATTGCTGGTGTGTCTGACGGCCGCGGTCGTGACTTTTCTTGCGACCGGCGGCGTCCGAGTACTGGCGATCAAGTTCGGCGCGGTGGCAGCACCACGTGAGCGTGATGTTCATGTCGTTCCGACACCGCGACTCGGTGGGACCGGTATGTATCTGGGAATGCTCGTCGCATTGCTGTTCGCGTCCCAACTTCCTGCGCTTGCACGCGGGTTCGGGTACACCCAGGACATCCCCGCTGCGCTCGTCGCCGGGTTCGTGATCGTCGGGGTCGGAGTCATCGACGATCGTTGGGGCCTGGACGCACTTACCAAATTCGTCGGCCAGGTCACCGCGGCCGGAGTGCTCGTCGTGATGGGCGTGAGCTGGTACATCATCTATGTGCCTTGGTCGGACGGCGGCTTCACCGTCGTGCTCGATCAACTGCAGGCCGGACTGGTCACGGTCCTCGTCACCGTGGTGATGGTCAACGCGATGAACTTCGTCGACGGCCTCGACGGTCTCGCTGCAGGCTTGGGGCTGATCGCCTCGGTAGCAATCTGTATCTTCTCCGTCGGGCTGCTCAACGAGCAAGGCGGAGACGTCGGCGTCTATCCGCCGGCGGTGATAGCTGCCGCTTTGGCTGGTGCCTGTCTCGGTTTTCTGCCGCACAACTTTCAGCCGGCGCGGATCTTCATGGGTGATTCGGGTTCGATGCTGATCGGGCTGATGCTGGCCACGGTATCGACCAGCGCCTCCGGCCGTATCCCGCTGACCGCCTATGGGCCGCGGGACCTGGTCGGACTTCTTACTCCACTCCTCCTCGTCGGCGCCGTCATGTTCATCCCGATGCTGGACCTTCTTCTTGCCGTCGTGCGAAGAACACGCGCCGGACGCAGCCCTTTCAGCCCGGACAAAATGCACCTGCATCACCGTTTGCTGCAGATCGGTCACTCCCATCGCCGCGTGGTGCTGGTGATCTATCTGTGGGTCGGGGTCTTGGCCTTCGGCGCCGTCGGATCGTCACTGATCGATCGGAGAATCGTTGTCTTGCTCGTGGCAGCCGGTCTGGTATTCGCACTGGTGGTGACCGCCGTACCTACCGTCCGAATCGACATGGCACGCGAGCGAAGGCGCGTGAGGAACAGCAATCGACGAGGCCGTCGGTCCTGACGAACGATTGTGCTGCGTAGTCTGTGCATCTGTGAGCTTCTCTCCTGCGCCCGTGCCCGATCAATCCGACGCGATGCGTTCTGCCGTTCGCTACGGCGTCATCGGCTTGGTTGTGCTGACTGTTCTCGGCGCGATCATCGCCACCCTGTTCGCAGGGTTGCCAGGATTGTGGGGCGCGCTCATCGGCGCTGCCCTCGGAGGCGGGTTCATTCTGACCACCGCCGTGTCCATTGCGTTGACCTCCAAGTTTCCGCCGACGATGGTCGGTGCGGTCCTCTTGGGAGGGTGGCTCGTCAAGATGCTGCTAGCGATCATTGTCCTCGGAGTGCTCAAGGACATGGACTTCTACAGTCAAAAGTCGCTGGCGCTCGTCGTGGTAGCGGCGTTGGTGCTCGTTTTGGGGGCGGAGGTCTACGGTGTCGTTCGTACCAAAGCGCCGTACGTGGACGAACAGCCCGACACGCTCGAGTCCGACTGAACGTAGTACGACGCTGTGTCGTAATCGGTTGAGAAGAGGCCCCACCTACACAACGTCGTAGTTGTGTTGATAAAGTTCCGACCAAGTGAGGGTTGAACTGCCGCGAACAGGACATTTCGCGTGCACGACAATCTTTACAGGTAGCCGAAAGCGCGTGAGCAGTTTCAAGACGCGCTCGATAAGCTGCCGAGTCGACGTGAGTCGCCGACACCCGACAGACGCTGGCCGGTGAAGACAAGGCCTCAGCTGCTGACGACCTCGAGCCGATATCGTCGACTTGATAGATCGTCAATGTCCGATCGAACCGCAGTCTTAGCAGTCTGCGGCCCGAACACGGGAGAGACCGCTGAGCGTCACCAACCTGGCTGCGGAGTTCCATCCGCCGTCTATATCCGACTTCTTTCCTCCCGCCGTGTTGTTCGAAGGCACCCCCTTCGAACTCGACCGGCTGATGCTTATTCGCATTCTGATGAGCCTCGTGCTCGTAGTGTTGTTCGCGGTCGCCATGAGAAGCCCCAAAATCGTTCCTCGTGGGCTGCAGAATGTCGTCGAGTACGGACTCAGTTTCGTCAAAGAGCAGATCTGCGACGAGATTCTCGGCAAAGAGCAGGGCAAACGGTTCGCGCCGATCATCATGACCATCTTCTTTGCGGTTCTGTTCATGAACCTCTCGTCGGTGATTCCGTTTCTGAACATCTCGCCCAACGCTCGAATCGGTATGCCACTGGTTCTGGCCTTGATCGCGTACGTGGCGTTCAACTACGTCGGAATCAAGAAGTACGGGTTGTTCAAGTACGTCAAGAGCAGCATCGTGGTTCCGGATGTGCCCCTCGCGCTGCACTTCGTGCTGGTGCCGGTCGAGTTCATCTCCACCTTCATCCTGCGGCCGTTCACGCTGACTGTTCGTCTCATGGCCAATATGCTTGCCGGCCACCTCATGCTTGTGCTGTTCTTCAGCGCGACTCAGTTCTTTTTCTTCCAGGCCGCGGCGGGAATGAAGATCTTCGGTATTTTCTCGCTGACCGCAGGTTTCGGCTTCACTCTCTTCGAACTCTTGGTCATCGGCTTGCAGGCATACATTTTTGCGCTGCTGACAGCCGTGTATATCGACCTTGCGCTGCACGCAGATTCACACTGATCCACCACTAGCTAGACCTGACCCACGCGCCGTCCGGCGGGTGGGCAACAGAAAGGGAACGGAATTCTAATGAGCCTCGCGTACCTGGCACAGGAAACGACCACCACGGTGACCGGCGGTGGATACGGTGCAATCGGTTACGGCCTCGCCGCGATCGGACCTGGTATCGGTATCGGCATCGTGGTCGGCAAGGCCATCGAGGGCATCGCTCGTCAGCCTGAGCTGCAGGGAACCATCCGTACCAACATGTTCCTCGGCATCGCGTTTACCGAAGCGCTCGCGCTGATCGGTATCGTCGCCGGCTTCCTGTTCGCGTAATCCCCACATGGCAACCAACATCGCAATCTTGGCCGCGGAGGCCGAAGAGGACATCAATCCTCTGCTCCCCGCGACATACGACATTGTTTGGTCTGCGATCTGCATCGCCATCATCGGCTTCATCTTCTGGAAGTACATTCTTCCGAGTTTCCAGAAGGTATTGACCGAGCGCGGAGATCTGATCGAAGGCGGCATCAAGAAGGCCGAAGAAGCTCAGGCCGAGGCCAAAGCAGCACTCGAGCATTACAATGCACAGCTCGCCGAGGCACGTTCCGAGGCTGCGCAAATCCGTGAGGAAGCGCGCACCCAGGGCCAAGCGATCCTCGCTGAAATGAAAACGAAGGCGCAGGAAGAGAGCGACCGGATCGTGGCTGCAGGCCACAATCAGCTCGTTGCTCAGCGTCAGCAGATCGTCACGGAACTTCGAAGCGATCTCGGACGCACAGCAGTAGAGCTCGCGGAGAAGGTCATCGGGGAGCAGTTGTCCGACGAGGCTAAGCGAGCAGGCTCGATCGACCGTTTCCTGAGCGAGCTCGACTCCGTCACCGCTGACTCTGCAGCCGGAAAGTGAGATAACCATGTACGCAACTTCTCGTGAGGCTCTTGCCCGCACGCGTTCGGTTGCGAACGATGCACTGGGTTCTGCGTCGGCAGGAGTTGCAACTGCTGCTGCCGCGCAGACGGGTGCCGAGCTCTTCGCAGTCGTGGAGACGCTCGACGGGCAGCGCACGTTGCGTACCGCGCTCGCGGATGCGTCGGTTTCGGCCGAACGCCGCAGCGTGCTCGCTGAGCAACTGTTCGCAGGCAAGGTGTCCGAGACAACCACGAGAATTCTCGTGAGTGCTGTTTCGGGCAGCTGGTCCAAGCCATCGGATCTGCTGAATTCTTTGGTCGAACTGGGACGTGAAGCTCTGCTTCGCGCCGCAGCAGATCAGGATCAGCTCGATACGGTCGAGGACGAATTGTTCCGGCTGGGTCGGATCGTGGCGGCCAACCCCGTGCTCGAACAGAACCTGTCGGACCTCGGCAAGCCTGTTCACGCGAAACGCGAACTTCTCGGACGCTTGCTCTACGGCAAGGTGACAGCAGTTACCGAGGCGTTGGCGCTCCAGTCCGTCGGTCGTCTCCGCAAGGCGGCGCCTGCCGACGCATTCGACCATTTGGCAGGACTTGCCGCGCAGGTGCGCAATCAGATCGTTGCGCACGTCTCCAGTGCGGCTCCACTCAATGGCAGTCAGCTCGAAAAGCTGACCGCGACGCTGACCCGTACGTACGGCAAGCCGGTCACCGTTCACGTCGAGGTCGATACCGAACTGCTCAGCGGACTCGTGGTCCGGATAGGCGACGAGGTCATCGACGGTAGTGGGGCAGGCCGTCTCGCTGCATTGCGAAAGACACTCAAGTAGTCCGAGTACGGACACCACAGTCCGATAAGAAGAGCTTCGAAAATTCGAAGCCTTGGACACCGCGATCATTTAAGGAAGAGCAGGAAAAAATATGGCGGAGCTGACGATCTCCTCCGACGAGATCCGTAGCGCGATCGAGAACTTCACCGCGAGCTACTCACCGGAGTCCTCCCGCGAGGAGGTCGGCACGGTTACTGACACGAGCGACGGAATCGCCCACGTGTCGGGACTGCCGTCGGCTATGTCCAACGAGCTGCTCGAATTCCCCGGTGGAGTGCTCGGTGTTGCGCTCAACCTAGACGCCACCGAAATCGGTGCCGTCATTCTCGGTGACTACGAGCACATCGAAGAGGGCCAGGAAGTCAAGCGGACCGGTGACGTTCTTTCCGTCCCCGTCGGCGACGGCTACCTCGGTCGCGTTGTCAACCCTCTCGGACAGCCCATCGACGGCCTCGGAGACATCGAGTCCAGCGAGAATCGCGCTCTCGAACTGCAGGCAGCCTCGGTGCTCGAGCGTCAGCCCGTCGAAGAGCCGCTCCAGACCGGAATCAAGGCCATCGACGCGATGACCCCGATCGGCCGTGGACAGCGCCAGCTCATCATCGGTGACCGCAAGACCGGTAAGACCGCGGTCTGCATCGACGCGATTCTGAACCAGAAGGCCAACTGGGAGAGCGGCGACGAGAACAAGCAGGTCCGCTGCATCTATGTCGCCATCGGTCAGAAGGGCTCCACGATTGCAGGCGTCAAGGCTGCTCTCGAGGAGCGCGGAGCGCTCGAGTACACGACGATCGTCGCGGCTCCCGCATCCGATTCGGCTGGCTTCAAGTGGCTTGCTCCGTACACCGGCTCGGCCATCGGCCAGCACTGGATGTACCAGGGTAAGCACGTTCTGATCGTGTTCGACGACCTGACCAAGCAGGCCGAGGCATACCGTGCCATCTCGCTGCTGCTACGTCGCCCGCCGGGCCGTGAGGCATACCCCGGTGACGTCTTCTACTTGCACTCCCGTTTGTTGGAGCGCTCGGCGAAGCTGTCCGACGAACTGGGTGGCGGCTCGCTGACGGCTCTGCCGATCATCGAGACCAAGGCCAACGACGTCTCGGCTTACATCCCGACCAACGTTATTTCGATCACCGACGGTCAGGTCTTCCTCGAGTCCGACCTCTTCAACAAGGGTGTTCGTCCGGCAATCAACGTCGGCATCTCGGTCTCCCGTGTCGGTGGCGCTGCGCAGACCAAGGGCATGAAGAAGGTCTCCGGTTCGCTGCGTCTCGAGCTCGCTCAGTTCCGTGAGCTCGAAGCCTTCTCTGCTTTCGCCTCCGACCTCGACTCCGCCTCCAAGGCGCAGCTCGAGCGTGGCGCTCGTCTGGTCGAGCTGCTCAAGCAGGATCAGTACTCCCCGGTCGCCGTCGAAGATCAGATCGTCTCGATCTGGCTCGCAGGTCAGGGTGCATTCGACTCCGTGCCGGTCGCCGACGTACGCCGGTTCGAGACCGAACTGCTCGAAGACCTGCACCGCAACGCCAGCGGCGTCTACGAAAGCATTGCCGGCGGCAAAGCTCTCGACGATGACGCGCAGAAGGCACTGACCGAGGCAACCGAGAAGTTCAAGTCCGGCTTCTTGGATTCCGAGGGCAACCGCGTGGTCAACGAGGCAGAAGCGGACACGCTGAACGCCGACGAGGTTAACCAGGAACAGGTCAACGTCACTCGCAAGACAGTCAGCAAGTAGGTCAGCGACATGATCAGTGTTCTCACGAGTAGAGAAGGGAGCGTGAACAGCTAGATGGCAAGCATTCTCGAGCTGCGTTCCCGGATCAAGTCGGTCAACTCGACCAAGAAGATCACCAAAGCGCAAGAATTGATCGCGACATCGCGAATCATCAAGGCGCAGGCCCGCGTTGCGGCGTCGAAGCCGTACGCAGAGGAGATCACCAATGTGCTCTCGGCTTTGGCGAGTGCGTCCGGTTCGCTGGACCACCCGCTACTGAACGAGCGCCCCGAGCCGAAGCGTGCTGCGGTCCTGGTAGTCACCAGCGACCGTGGAATGTGCGGTGGCTACAACTCCAATGTCCTCAAGGAGGCGGAAGAGCTTTTTCAGCTTCTTCGCAAAGAGGGCAAGGACCCGGTCATCTACGTGCTCGGTGCGAAAGGGCTCGGTTACTACACCTTCCGTGAGCGCGATGTGAAGGCAGCTTGGACGGGCTTCTCTCAGGAGCCCGGTTACTCCGACGCAGCCAAGGCCAGCAAGCATTTGGTCGAGCTCTTCATGGCAGGCTCCGGCAACGAAGTCGATGCGCCGAACGGTGAAGGCACGATCGAAGGTGTCGACGAACTGCACATCGTCTACACACGTTTCGTGTCTATGCTGACGCAAAAACCCGAAGTGCGTCGGATGGCTCCACTGGAGGTCTCGTACACGGACGAAGAAATCGAAATGGGTGCGGATGCACTCACCGACTCTCCGTCTGCGTCCGATGTCCAGGCCCAGTACGACTTCGAACCAGAGGCAGGAACGCTTCTGTCGGCTCTGCTGCCGAAGTACATCAGCACGAGGATCTACTCCTCGCTGCTCGATGCGGCTGCGTCCGAGTCGGCTGCGCGCCGTACCGCCATGAAGGCCGCGACGGACAACGCTAACGAATTGGTCGAGACTCTCAGCCGTCAGGCTAACCAGGCTCGGCAAGCCCAGATCACCCAGGAAATCAGCGAAATCGTCGGTGGCGCTAACGCGTTGGCTGACAGCGCAGGAAGTGACTAAGCAATGACCGCAGCAGTAGCCCAAGAGAACGCGAGCGGAGCGGACACACAGTCCGGCCGTGTCGTTCGGGTAATCGGCCCCGTTGTGGACGTCGAGTTCCCGCGCGGCGCCATCCCCGCCCTTTTCAACGCTCTCCACGCAGAGATCACTCTGCCGACGGTGGCCAAGACCCTGACACTCGAGGTTGCTCAGCACCTCGGTGACAACCTGGTCCGCACCATCTCGATGCAGCCGACCGACGGCCTGGTTCGTGGAACCTCGGTGACCGACACGGGCAAGCCGATCTCGGTTCCGGTCGGCGACGTCGTCAAGGGCCACGTCTTCAACGCCCTTGGTGACTGCCTCGACACACCCGGTCTCGGCCGCGACGGCGAGCAGTGGGGTATCCACCGCAAGCCACCAGCCTTCGATCAGCTCGAAGGCAAGACCGAGATCCTCGAGACCGGTATCAAGGTTATCGACCTTCTCACCCCGTACGTCAAGGGCGGCAAGATTGGCCTCTTCGGCGGTGCCGGCGTGGGCAAGACGGTTCTCATCCAGGAGATGATCACCCGTATCGCTCGCGAATTCTCGGGTACATCCGTATTCGCAGGCGTCGGTGAGCGCACCCGTGAGGGAACCGACCTTTACCTCGAAATGGAAGAGATGGGCGTCCTTCAGGACACCGCCCTTGTCTTCGGCCAGATGGACGAGCCGCCGGGCACGCGTATGCGCGTCGCTCTGTCGGCGCTGACCATGGCGGAGTACTTCCGCGATGTTCAGGGACAGGACGTTCTTCTGTTCATCGACAACATCTTCCGTTTCACACAGGCAGGTTCGGAGGTGTCGACCCTCCTGGGCCGCATGCCTTCCGCCGTGGGTTACCAGCCGACGCTGGCGGACGAGATGGGTGAGCTCCAGGAGCGCATCACCTCGACCCGTGGACGCTCGATCACCTCACTGCAGGCGATCTACGTTCCCGCCGACGACTACACCGACCCGGCACCCGCCACCACGTTCGCGCACCTCGATGCGACGACCGAGCTTTCGCGTCCGATTTCGCAGATGGGTATCTACCCCGCTGTGGACCCGCTGAGCTCCACGTCGCGAATCCTCGAGCCCAGCATTGTCGGCGCAGAGCATTTCCGCGTCGCCAACGAGGTCAAGCGGATCCTGCAGAAGTACAAGGAACTGCAGGACATCATCGCGATCCTCGGTATGGACGAGCTTCAGGAAGAGGACAAGGTTCTGGTCGGCCGCGCACGCCGTATCCAGAAGTTCCTCGGCCAGAACTTCATCGTTGCCGAGAAGTTCACCGGTGAGGCCGGTTCGGTCGTGTCGTTGACCGACACGATCGAAGCGTTCGACAAGGTCACCAAGGGCGAGTACGACCACCTTCCCGAGCAGGCCTTCAACAGCTGTGGTGGTCTCGACGACGTCGAGGCAGCAGCCAAGAAGATGGCCGGAAAGTAGCCCGACGTGACTTCCTCGGAAACGAACGGCATGGAGGTTTCACTCGTCGCTGTCGAGCAGAAACTGTGGTCCGGTAACGCGACCCTGGTGAGTGCTCAGACCACGGAGGGCGAGATCGGCATCATGGTGGGGCACGAGCCCGTGTTGGGTCAGCTGGTCGAGGCCGGGACCGTGTCCATCACCACGACCGACGGAGAGAAGATCGTCGCTGCTGTGCACGGCGGATTCTTGTCGGTCACGGGAAAGACCGTCACCGTTCTGGCGGAGTCTGCGGACTTCGCTCAGGACATCGACGTCGATGCAGCTCGCTCGGTGCTCGACGCAGGCGGCGACGACAAGGAAGCCCTCGCAATCGCGAAGGGCCGAATTCGCGCCGCTGAGCGCGCCTAGATCAACGAGAAGCCGCGACGGAGGCTGCGAAATGCGCATCGGAGTGATTGTTCTGGTCATTCTGGTTGTGCTGCTCGCAGCAATCGTCGCGGCTTTTCTGTATCGCCTGAGCATTGTGCGCGGCGGTGGGACCGCCGCGATCATGCGCGTGACTCCGTCGTCGGGTGGAAGCGGTTGGCGCCACGGAATCATTCGATACGACGACAACACCGTCGTGTTCTTCAAACTCTCGAGCTTGCGTCCGGGTCCGGACCACAAGCTGACCCGTCAGGGAATCGAGGTAGGTGAGCGGCGTAAGCCCCGCGAGAACGAATTCGACATTATGAGCGACGAGATCGCGGTGCTGGAGCTGACCGACGCCGGCCGCCATTTCGAGATCGCCCTCGATCGGGGCGCGCGGACGGCCTTCATGTCCTGGCTGGAGTCACGTCCCTCTGGAAGATCGCAGCGCGGACGGCCGGCAGGTTAGATTGCGTCAGGCGTTCGAGCGCAATCACTCTCCGGTCGAGCGCGACGCTCCCGGAACCCACTGAACATCGCCGCCAGGATTGGCGAACCTACTGAGGATGAACAGTAGATCCGAAAGCCTGTTCAAGTATTTGGACGGCAACGTGCTGGTGTCCTCGGGGCTCGCGTCGACGGCCGCCCATGCAGCCCTTTCAGCGCGTCGAGCGATCGTCCGAGACGTGTGGAGTAGCGCTCCGAGAGGTGTGCCACCTGGGAGTATGAACGACGTCAACGGATCCAGTTCTTCGTTGAATTCGTCGCACCACTGTTCCAATCTGTCGACGTACGACTGATCGATTCGCAACGGTGGGTATTTTGGTTCCGCGACGACGGGTGTGGACAGATCTGCCCCAGCGTCGAACAGATCACTTTGAATCGTTCGAATGACTTTTACAATCTTCGCCGGCGGATTCCCAAGCGCCAGAACCACTCCGAGACTTGCGTTGGTTTCGTCGCAGTCGGCGTAGGCAACGAGACGTGGGTCGTTCTTGGTGACACGGGAGAAGTCGCTCAGTCCGGTCGTTCCGTCGTCACCGGTGCGAGTGTAGATACGGGTCAAGTGCACAGCCATGGAGCAACGGTACCGCTCCAGTAGGGCAGACGGGCCCGGCTACTCTGTTGAACTGTGAGCGAACGCTTTTTGGTATCCGGAGGAAACCGACTCGTCGGCGAGGTGTCTGTCGGCGGTGCGAAGAACAGCGTGCTCAAGTTGATGGCGGCAACCCTGTTGGCCGAGGGTACGAGCACCATCACCAATTGTCCCGACATACTCGATGTTCCGTTGATGGCCGAGGTGTTGCGAGGCCTGGGGTGCGACGTTGTACTCGAGGGTTCGGTCGTACACGTCACGACACCGGCAGAGCCCAAGTATCACGCGGATTTTCCGGCAGTCAAACAGTTCAGGGCATCGGTGTGCGTGTTGGGGCCGCTTGTTGCTCGGTGCAAGCGTGCGGTGGTAGCTCTCCCGGGTGGCGATGCAATCGGGTCGCGACCTCTCGACATGCATCAATCCGGTCTCCGCTTGCTCGGCGCGCACAGTGAAATCCAGCACGGATGTGTGGTGGCAGAAGCCGACGAGTTACGCGGAGCCAACATTCGACTCGCCTTTCCGTCGGTCGGGGCCACTGAGAACATCCTGATGGCCGCAGTACTTGCAAAGGGCGAAACAGTCATCGACAACGCTGCCCGTGAACCGGACATCGTCGATGTGTGCAACATGCTCAACAACATGGGGGCGCAGGTCTCCGGCGCTGGAACGTCCACTTTGACGATCAAGGGTGTCGAGTCCTTGAAGCCGACGACTCATCGCGTTATCGGAGATCGCATCGTCGCGGCCACCTGGGGTATTGCCGCGGCGATGACGCGAGGCGATGTCCGTGTTCGTGGCGTCAACCCGAAGCACCTCTCACTCGTTCTGGACAAGCTGCGTTCCGCAGGATCCGAGGTGAGCATGGAGGCCGACGGATTCCGCGTGGTTCAACACGAGCGTCCGACGGCGGTCAATTTCGCGACACTGCCCTTTCCTGGTTTCCCGACGGATCTGCAGCCTATGGCGATCGGATTGGCCGCTGTAGCGAACGGCACGTCGATGATCACCGAGAACGTGTTCGAAGCGCGCTTCCGCTTCGTCGAAGAGATGATCAGGTTGGGGGCCGATGCGAGGACAGACGGACATCATGCCGTCGTTCGCGGTGTGCCTCAGCTGTCCAGCGCTCCGGTGTGGTCCTCGGATATCAGGGCAGGAGCAGGCCTGGTCCTGGCTGGTTTGTGTGCCGATGGCGTGACCGAGGTGCACGACGTCTTTCACATAGATCGTGGATATCCGAAGTTCGTGGAGAACCTGAGCGACCTCGGTGGCAACATCGAGCGCGTGAGCGGAGGAACCGAACCCTCGGTGACAGAGCTTCTACTGTGAGGTCGCGGCGCCGCTAGCCCAATATGAGATACGTGCCCCAGATGCCCCAGTGCACTGGGGCACGTGGCGTTGATACCCGTGAAGTAGTCCGGCGTCCAGTTGTGGTCCGCGACCGCCTGGGTGAAGAGCCGCCAGTCAGGTCGAGGTGTGGCACAACTACGCGGGTGACGCGCGGACCTGAATGTAATAGACACTCCGGCCGCATCGCATCGATAGCTTTGGTCGAACCCGCGCGAATCTGCAGTGCCAGAACGAGTTTCGCAGAAGGTAGGTCTCGTACCGTGGTGCGCTTCGTCCGGAACTTCATGGGTGTGATCGACAAGATCGGTGATTCCGCGCACGAGCCTCTCTTGCAGGTCGGGCCCGGATAGCCGTGGACTTCGGCTGACAATCGCGGGCAAGACCTCCGATATGTATGAAAGCGCCTTGCGAGACGTGCGCGGACCCGGTTGAGAGAGAGCCTTCGCCACCTGGGTGGTGAGTTCCACTGCCTCCGCTGCGGGCTTTCGAGTCTTGTGCGGCGCGGGTGCGGCTACAGCCACTCGCCAGATCTGGATGTTCGAGCTCCATCCGATCACTCTGTGAACCTCCGCCACCTTGTCTTCGGTATCGGAGGCTGTGGGAAGAGCGGCCTCTGCGCCGGTAATCGGCCGGGTTGGTCTTGCCGTACGTAGCGCTGACGCGATGGTGCCGCGGCTTGCGTTCGTTAGGCAGTGATGACGGCCGGCGGCTCCGAGTCCGAGCGACGACGCGATATCAGCCGCAGTAGATCAGGTGTCTGTGAGTTCGTAAGCGAGATCCACAGTCCACCTGCCAACTCGATGACGAATTCCATGCATCGGGGATTGTCTGCAACCCGCCTCTAGGGCCGTGATGGGCGCTATGTCCGGCGTCACAATCGTTGAATTCAGCTGAATTGGGAAGTGCGGCAGAATCGATCGCACTCTGAGCTGGGGCGATGCAAGTCCGGAATCTCATGACCAGGCGATTTGCGTAGGGGTGCGCTCTCGCGTAACTTTTGTCGAGTCAGAGCGACACGGACACCGACCCGGTCTTCACGGACAGGGACACGAGGTTGCACGAAGTTCGTCTCAATGACTTGAAGTAAACAGAATATCCCCCAAGAGTCGGATCTTTGCATCCGAGACCAAGCTGGGATACGCTGGAACGGTTGCCCCAGGCGCTGCGAGGACATGGTTTTCGTGGGTGTGTGGTGTGTGCGTGTTCTTTGAGAACTCAACAGTGTGTCGATGAATGTCAGTGCCGAATTTTGTATTTGGTGAAAGCA
>NZ_JASITC010000017.1:0-59016 GCF_030063405.1 Rhodococcus sp. H29-C3
TCCCCCCCCCCCCCCCCCCCCGAAATCGCCGTCGGGTCCCTCGCGGCCGTCCTCCCGGCCCTTCAAGCGCAGTTCGGTCACATCAGCTCCCTGGTCCAGAGGGTCGAATCCGCGATCGGGACCGTCTCGGACCCGAAGGCTCTCGACCAGCGTCTCGAGCTGATGCGCGCCGAAACCGCACGCACTGTCTCGGCCGCCGAAGAACGCGCCGCAGCCGCCGAAGCAGCAGCGCACGCCGCGACCGTCCGCGCCGACGCGCTCGATGCCGAAAACGACGAGCTCCGCGCCGATGCCGCCGACGCATGGGAGCAGACCGAGGCAGCAGAAGACGCGGCCGAGCGGGCCCGAACCCAGGTCGAGGAGCAGAAGGCCGCGCACCGCGCCGAACTCGACGAGCTCGACGCACGCCAACGCGCCGAAATGACTGCCCTGCAGGACAATCACGACTCCATCGTGGCCTCGCTCAACACCTCCCACCGCGAGGCCATCGACCGCTACGACGAAAAGGATCGACGCTTCGCGGCCGAGCTGGCCGAGCTGCGTACCGAGGCGAAAACTCTGCGCGCGGATCTCACCGCCGAACGCACCGCCCACCAGGACGACAACCGCACTCACGCAGCAACACTCACCCAGCAGCGCACCGACGCCACCAAACGCGAAGCAGAGCTGCGCCGCGACTACACCGAACGCATCGACGAACAGAAGACGATCGCCGCTGACCTGCGCGAAGAGATCTCACTGCAACGAGCCGACCTCGACCGACTCCGCGGCCTCGAGGAAGATCGCCGCCACAACTGAAGGGCGCAGGGACGCGGCCACCCTGGCGAGGTAGTGCACCTGCGCTACCTCGCCGCCTGCAGCGTCGCCCAATATGGGTCACCAAGGGGGTCGTACGAGGACGCCGAGTCTGACATGCCGGGGACCCCGACCAGTCAACCCACGGTCCCAAGCTCCCCTCTTCGGGGTTGACAGGCCACCCGTTATCTTCTTCTCAGTCCTCGACCATCGGGGGCTGGTCGACCGATCCGGTATGGCTTACAGGCCACCGGCCGACTTCAGGTCTCGGCGAGTGCTGCCGCCGGATCGGTAGGCGCCGATTCACCGCTGATAGAGGCATGGCTACGACGAAGGTCTGCATAACGTGGGTGACGGGAACGGTGCCACGACCACCACAACCCGAAGGGCAGGGGAGACGTTGGACAACAACAGCTACCAGGTGTTCTGCGGCATCGACGTCGGCAAGACCAGCCACTACGCCGTCGCGCTGAACCGAGACGGTGAACGACTCACAGGGATCGACGTACACCAGGATGAAGTGAGCATGCGGCGACTGTTCAAAGATTTGAGCCATCACGGGAAGCTGCTGGTGATCGTCGACCAACCGCGCAACATCGGCGCACTCCCAGTTGCGGTGGCCAGAGACTGCGGCATCGATGTCGCCTACTTGCCGGGACTGCGGATGCGACGCATCGCCGATCTATACCCAGGCAACGGAAAGACCGATGCCAAAGACGCCCACATCATTGCCGACGCTGCCCGCACGCTCCCGGACACGCTGTTGCCGGTCGGGGAGAGCAACGACCTCGTCGAAGGACTTCGCATGTTGTCCGGGTTCGACGCCGACCTGGCGGTCGACGAGAATCGCCTCATCAACCGTCTGCGGTCGGTGCTGTTGTCGGTGCATCCGGCGCTCGAACGCGCGATCGGCGCGCAGATGCACCGCCCAATTGGACCTGGACTGCTGGCAGAATTTGGTGGACCGGTGGGCTTCTCTACTGCATCACGGACCGACATCGAGTCCTGCGCAAAGGGTCTCGCACCACGACTATGGAGCAAGATTGTCGACAGCATCGTCGGCACGCTCGGTGAACAGACTGTGAGCGTGCCCGGTGCGGCGCAAGCCGATGTCGTCGTCAAGCACCTCGCCCGTCAGCTGCTCGAGGTCCGCGTCGCACGCAGCGATCTGGCGGCTCGCTTTGAACAAGCGTTGATTGAACACCCGGCAGGCCCGATTCTGACGTCTCTACCCGGTGTTGGAGTGCGGACCGGGGTGACGATGCTCGTCGAGATCACCGACATCGGCCGCTTCCGAGATGCAGGCGCACTCGCCGTCTACGCGGGGGTCGCACCCCGGACACACCGCTCTGGAACGTCCATCAGAGGCGAACACCGACAACACAGCGGAAACTCCAGACTCAAACGTGCCATGTACCTTTCAGCGTTCGCATCTTTGAAAAATCCCATCTCCCGTGCCTACTACGACCGAAAACGGGCCGAAGGTAAAAATCATCGTTCGGCACTAATTTGTCTCGCTAGACGCCGCAGCAACGTTCTGTACGCCATGCTGAAGTCGAAAGAGTGCTACAGGGCGGTATCGAGACCCGAGCTTGGTGGCACCGCCGGCGACCGAGCCGCCGCTTAGTCTCGGTCCGGCAGACGAAGCCAACAGCGCGAGGGTTGTCTAGTCTGACCACCTGCTGATCGTGATGGCGGGACTCCCCGGAAGCGGCAAGAGCACCGTTGCAGATGTTCTCAGTGTAAAACTCGGCGCTGTGCTGTCGGTCGACCCGATCGAAGCGGCCTTGTGGCGGTCGGGTGTAGACCGGCAGCAGCCCACGGGACTCGCGGCGTACGTCGTCGCCGAAGAACTGGCGCGGGTGCAGCTCGGCTTGGGTCATGACGTGGTGGTCGACACTGCGAACGATGTCGCCGCCGCACGAGAGCAGTGGCGACTTCTCGCCCGCAAGAGTGGCGCAAGGTTGATCTTTGTTGAAGTCGTATGCACCGACGCCGCCGAACGTCGACGTCGCCGAGCTATGGGTCAGGCACCCGATTCGGTCTGGGCCGTTGCTGACGCGGTGACGGGCCCATCGACGCCGACGGACTCGCCGACGAGCTGCGCCGGATCTTGTAGACGTCGCGCCGTGTGGCTCACCAGTGCCAGGCATCTCCGCCCACGTTGGAAATCGTGCGCTGCAGCACCTCGATGGTGGTGACGAAGTCTGCCTCGCTGATGCCCTGCATGCGTTCGGCCTGCAGGTGGTCCTGCACCTGGGCGGCGCGCTGGAATATCGCGGTGCCGAGCTCAGTCGCTCTGACGCGAATGCCGTCATCGACGGTCCAGGCTTGGGCCGATGCCGAGAGGAGTGCATCCTCGATCACCGGGATCGTGTCGTTGGGTCCGATCGTCTCGATCATCGTCGCGCGATCCATCCCGTCTGGGTGGAGCGAGAGCTGATGCAGCACCCACCACTGCGGTTGGGACACACCCACGTCCGCGAGTGCGCCTCGAGTACGGGCCGCGACGGCCTCGCCGGCCCGTGTGGTCCAGAAGCCGATGGGTTGTCGGGAAGGGGGCTGCAAGGGTGTGATTGGCATGAGGTGACGCTAAGAGTTGAACCTTGGTTGAAGTCAACTGTCGGCGCGAGGATGTCCGATCTCGCACAGCCGGCCTTCGCGCCACCCCCGAGCGCATCGAGGGTGGCGCGAAGGCCGGCGATCCGCTCCTCGGCCTCGTCGATCAGGGTCCGACAAACGAAATCCCAGTCCTGAGGTCGTGCGTCCCTGGGCAGGACGGCCAAGATGTCGGCGATCTCACGCACGGTCAGTCCGACGCGTTGAGCCACCTTGGCGACCTTGATCCTGCAGGCGGCGTCGGCCTCGAAACGTCTGGCGTCGCCTGCGGTCCGCCTGGCGCTCACGAGTCCGTGCTTCTCGTAGAACCGCACCGCGGAGGTGGCGACGCCGGCTGCTCGGGCGACGTCGGCGACGGACTCGGTGAAGGTGCCGGTGGTCGCGGCTGTGTCGATGCTCACGTCTGCACCGTCGCACATAGGAGCCTTTGACTTCAACCAATGTTCTACCTGCAGCCTCGGCGTATGACCTCTCTGACGAACTCTCAGATCGCTCCTTCTCTCGTGCCGTCTGCCGCGCCCGCCCCGCTCCGTGTGACCGTCATCTCCGGTAGCGTGCGGGACGACCGGATGGGCTCGGCCGTCGCGGACTGGGTGGTCGATCGCGTCCGAGCCTCGGGCGCGAGGACGGAACTCATCGACCTCGCCGACGTGACCCTGCCCGACGACCGTCACCTGCAACCGGGGGGCGGGCCGCGCTCGGAGATCGCGGACATCATCGATCGATCCGACGGGTTCGTCATTGTCACGCCGGAGTACAACCACAGCTATCCCGGATCTCTCAAGCGAGCGATCGACTGGCACTACGGCGAGTGGATGTTCAAGGCAGCGACCGTCATCTCCTACGGTGCGCGTGGAGGACTGCTAGCCACTGAGCACCTCCGTGGTGTGTTCGCCGAGCTGCACGTGGTCACCACCCGCAGCGTCGTGGGACTGTCCGCGCCGTGGAACCACGTCGACGACAGTGGTTTCCACGCTCCGGAGGGCGTTGACGAGGCTGTGGACGCCGCGGTCACCGAGCTCTGCTGGTGGTCCGACGTGCTGCGCGACGCGCGTGAACAGCGACCGTTTCGCTAGTCGACGGATGATCGGTCAGCTTCAGGCGTGTTTGACGTACTGCAGGGCCCACGGGCCGGCCTCTAGCTGACGCTCGTCGCGCGCTCTTGCACTGGTTCGCAGCAACGATGCAACCCTCGGCTGCTGCACAAGGGATTGCGAAGTTGATAGAAGCACTCGTCATGTCCGATCGCTGCGTCTCATCGACAGCCTCGAAAGGACCCTCGCCATGCTTCCCGATCGCCTCTCCGCATCGCATCCGCTGCCCACAACCGCGGCGCAACGATGGCCACCCACAACCTGGGAGGCCTGCACGCGGACGTGCACCACGCCACGATGTGCGGGCAGTCGGTCACACCCGAGCAGCTCGACACCCGCACCTGGGAATGCCTACTCGGCAAGCACCGCACCGACGAACCGATCGAACCGCTCAAGCTCTAGGCCGGACGGCCCCGCCCACACCGGGCGGGGCCACTACCCGTCCCATCTGGTCGGGCTCCACGCTCGTACAGTCATTCACACGAATGACTGTTGCGGGAACCATCGCACCCCCGCGCGCGTCCAACAAAATATGGACGAAGACGAACGCGCAGCCATCAGAGACGAAGGGTACGACCCCGACGATCCCGCAGTCATCGACGCCCTAGACCAGGTCACACGCACCCTGCATACCTATCGACACCTCGCCTGGACCCTCACCAACGACGGCGTTCACGGCAGTCCTGCACGCCGCTGACGACGCCACCAGCACTTCGACAGTCGAACACACGTTCGATATCCTGTCGATGTTCCTGCCGGCACGGCGAAGGTCGACCCACATGGCCACCGTCGACGCGATCGAAGACCTCACCGGACTCGACAAAGCCACCCAGCTCGACGTCCTACGCCGACGGATGGCCACCGTGCCGGGTCGACGCGACCACGCACCCGCCGACCTCCCGACTGCCGCCCCGCTCGACCGGCCCGAACCCACGACTCCCGATCAGTGACGACGATCCGGAACCGCTCGCCGCCGCTGTACGCGGCGAAACCCTCCGGACCATGCCCGTACCCCCACCGCTCGCCGAACTGCTCCCACGCCGAGCCCTGGCCCGCGGATCCGCCATCACCGTCACCGGCCGGATCGATCCTCATCGCCGAAGCCTCCGCTGCCGGCCACCATGTCGCCCTCATCGGCCAACCACGACTGAGCCTGCTCGCCGTCCACGAACACGGCGGAAATCTCGCAAAGGTCGCTCTCGTGGATCCAGGATCGACCGACCCCTCTCGATGCTCGCTCGATCTTGCTCGATGGCATCGACATCGTCATATCGACGCTCGGCGGCCGAGACGTCCCGCCGACACGGGTGCGGGCACTTCTCGCTCGGTGCGGAACGCACGCATCAATCCTGATCTGCGCTGATGGACGAATGCCCGGCACCGACCTCACCATCGACTCCCGACCCGTCGCCGTCACAGGTATCGAACACGGCAGAGGACGACTACGGTCGATCACCGTCGAAACCACCATCCACGGACGCGGAACACCCATGCGCACCGGCCGCTACACCCTCACCGCACCCACATTCGGCACCGAACGCCGCCTCGACTGGACGAACGCCACCGACGAAGACGCAGCACGCACCAGCACAACCCGCCGGCCTCAGGCGGCCGCACAATGACCATCTCCAACGAACAGGGCAGCGACCTGTTCGATCGCTGGCCCGTCGCCTTCGACCCGCCCACGTTCCACCGCTCTACCGGGGACTAGGTGTGAACTCGACGCCGAGACGGCTTGACAATACGGTTGACCGTCACGCGGTCGACCGCCGCTCGTCACCCGTGGTCAACGTCGACCGCGGGTGACGAGTCTCCGTGGCATTTGATCAGTCCACCGCAGACGTGTTGTAGGTCGCGCGCACGCCGGTCCACTCCTTCCCTACAAAAGACGAGATAGCTACCACAGGTGCTAGACGTGACGTACTGACAGACCAGAAGCCCGCCCGACACGCCGTAGGACGTTGGGCGCAGACTGGCCGCTCGCAACTGCACGCATACTTCCGACTGGTCGGTACTTACTATCGGAAAGAAACTATGCAGCAGACGCATTTACCAACAAAGCAAGTGAGATCACCAGGTCGCTGCGGCACTTTCGGGTCCGTCGTCGCAATTGTGATGGCTTTGGCCCTCACCGTCATGGTTCCAGGGGTCGCTAACGCGGACTCATTCAGGAATAATTTCTGGATCTACGGCTCGATTGACAGGGAATTCCGAGCCCTTGGCTTTCTTTTTCCCGGTGGACCCCCCACCGTGGGGTGAACCGAATAGCCCTGAGTTACCAGCCGCCCGAGGCGGGGCCTGGCAAGCATTCGGGGCTGATACAAACCGAATCTATTGGAGCCCTGAGGTTGATCAGAACCAAGGCCGCCAGGTGGGCGGGTTAATTATGTCGAAGTGGCTAAACTCCGGAGACGAGCGAGGATTCCTAGGCTATCCAACCACCCGTGAGCAAGCCGCGAACGGTGGAAAATTTAATCATTTTCAGGGCGGCTCGGTATACTGGTCCCTAAGTAGCGGCGCTCGCGTGATTCATGGGGCTATTCGAGACGCGTGGGCAGCAGCGGGATGGGAAAATTCTTACTACGGATTCCCAACCTCTGATGAATCCACACAAAGCAATGGCGTTATTCGACAGAACTTCCAAAACGGGATGATCGAATATCAACCCGGCGTTGGCATTGTGGAAAGCAGATCAAGCACCTTCCGATACGCTACCTTCATACCCACCCCATCAGTAGAGGCCCCCTGCAGCAATTACGGTGCAATCTCTGAGAAATACAAGGGTGATAACCGGGGATACAACGCTAATTCTGATGCCTACCGGACCCGCGTAGACGTCAACGTTTACACGCACCCCAACCGAAATGGTGGGCCGCAGGCCCGTATGACTAAGTCAGTGCACCCAACAGAACGAACCCTGACGTATTACGAATCCGCGCCTTATACGGACCCGGTGACCGGCGAGACGTACCCACCGCCCAAGACTTTAACTGAGACCATGCAAGCCCCGGACACGGGAATTACGATGAAGACCCTGGCGAGAAATGGAACCGATTTTCGTGATGTTACACGGTTCGAAGTGCATCACGAGGCGACTCAACCGTTCTGTGATGTCAAAGAGCTCCTCGGAGCGATCAAGTATGATATTACCGTCGGATTCTCGGGTGTGAAGAATCAATTTTCGGTGTCAGGTAGTTACCGCCAGATGCCCAACCACGAAGCATACATCCGGAACTGGGCTAATCCAAACTCTTCCTGGACGACTGTCCTTCAGAAAGACCTTGTCAGCGCATCATGCCTATCGCCTCTAACTCCTTCGATCGTGTGCCCTCCGGGCAACGTATCGGCGACCTCGTCAGGCTGGAATGGAGGCGCACCGCGATAAAGTCCAGGTGATCCCGCTCTAACCGGGCCGCTGCTCGTCGTCTTCGATCAGGCGGCGAGTGGCCCGGGCTAGATCCCGCTCGGGGTCATCTGCGCGCCGCTAGCAACGATCCGGCCGCCGATAAAGCAGTAAAGATCATTAGAGCCGTTCCAACAACCTGGAGCATCAGAAATTGCAGCCATAGAATAGATATGACTGCGAACAACGCCGTCGCTCCAAGCGTAAACCGAAACGTATTTATTTGAGAGCGGTCTCGAAGCTTTCCCTTGGCTATGCCGATACCATACGGGACCAGCACGCCAGTAAATGCATTCCACGCTGTCAGTGGCAACACGGAAGTCCAATTAGTCGAGTTTTGTAGCCCACCCACGCTGAAGAAAAATATAAATGTAATAAGCGCGAGAGCGATAAGTGATACCTGTGCGGCAGTGGCGCAACCAATCGCCACTTTGTAAGTTCGGCCGGGGCTATTGGCGTCATGCATGACTCTATTATAGTCGATGGATCGCATGTTGGCTGCTGCGTGATTGAAGCAGACGTCGTATTGAGATCGTCATTCATTGGTGCCGAAGGTGGACGAAACTCGCGACAGTCCAGAATCGGGTACACAAGCTAGTCAAAGAGTTCAGCGCAGTTGACGACCTGCCGTTTCTGGGTCAGGAGAGAGGCAAAATCGGAACGCACTGCGCTGCCGAAGTGGCTCGACGGTAGCGCGGTTAAGGAAGCAGCGTATGCGGGGTCATATCGAGTAACGAAGATCGAATTCGACTTGGCGTCAGCGCGTGCGTGTCAGGTGCGGGGGACTCGGTTGTACTTGGGCTACGGGGCAGAAACCGGAAAGCAGCGGGGCACCGCGCTTGGCCCGACGCAACCGAGGATCACCTCCATAATTCTCGAACTGGTCGGTTCGCCGTATCACTCGAACTGCGCAATACCGAGTGACCGGCCACGACACGATCAGTCCGCCGACACGCAAAGCCGGTTTCGCCATCGATCGGTATCAACCCGGAGGCGGAACGCACCCGGTGGACCAGCGTGGCGAGTCGACTACAGCGGCGACCTCGACGAATCAACTTCACCTCAGGCTCTCTCTGTCGAGAGGTGAGAACGGTCCACCCACAGGTCACGTACCTGATGGCGACTGGCGGCGCGCCGGACGGATTTCGTCGATCCACTGGTCGAGAACGGGGACGATCCAATCCATCTCGGGGGACGGTGAGGACGGTGCGACGTTTGGGAGGTCCGCCTCGAGAAGGTTTGCCCCACCGCACGAACAAGCCGCCGCTGCGGCCGAACTCCGGCACCTTCGGGTTGTGTCGCAGATCGGTCAGGTCCAACCCCCATGCTTCGCGGCGACGGAGCCCGAACGCGTAGATCGTCTTGAGCAGTGTTGCGCTGAGTGCGCCCTTGCGGTGACGGGTACGGATGTCGTCGACTCGGGTGTCGGCGGCGTCGAACAACAGTTGAACTTCGTCGTAGGTCAGCGGGCGCCGGTGTGGGTTGCCTTCGTACTCGTTGACGTGGACGACTGATCGGCCCAGGGATTTCGGACAGTGGACCCGCTTAGAATAGGGATCTACCGAAATGAGCCAGTCCAGCATGAGCAGATCGCGTCGATCGTTCAGTCCCGAGTTCAAGGACGAACTGTGCCGAGAGGTCATCGACTTCTCCAAGCCGATCAGCGAAGTCGCCAAGGCCTACAACGTCGGTGACGACAGTCTGCGCCGATGGTTGGTGAAGTACCGTGACACCCACGGCGGCCCGGACACCGAACTCACCCTCACCGAACGAGCACGCCTCGCCCAGCTCGAACGTGAGAATCGAGAACTTCGAGCCGAGGCAGCCTTCCTGAGAAAAGCAGCCTCGTACTTTGCACGGGAGCCACGGTAGTGGCGAAGTACGAGTTCATCGATTCCTATGTCGCGGCCGATTCCGCGGTAGTACCGATCACCGACCGCTGCCGCTGGCTCGAGGTCTCCACCTCCGGTTTCTACCACTGGAAAAGCCGGCGATGGGCCCAAGGCGATTCTCGCGAGCGCGGGCGACTGGCTGCGTAAGCATCAGGCGCTGCTTCCCGGCCCTCGGACTCTGGAAAAAGTGGTGGCCGGCGGGCGACAGTCGGCTGATCAGCGGTTGTGGAGCACGCTGACTGATCACCTCGCTGCTGGTTCTGCTTCGGCGCTACTGGCGTTACTCGATGCACCCGAGGGCACACGTCGTGTCAGCGAACTGGAACGTCTTCGCCGGGGCGTGTTCCGGACCAGCTCGAAGGGCATGCTCGACGCTCTGGAACGGTTGAGCGGCCTCATCGGGTTGGGTGGGCAATCGCTGGATGTGTCGATGGTTCCGCAGCGTCGAGTGATCGCACTGGCCACCTACGGGCTGTCGAGTAAGGCTCCGACGTTGCGGCGCATCGAGCCCCGCCGCAACCGACTGGCAGTGCTAGTCGGTTGCGGTGAAAGTGTTGTCTGACAGAGCAACTGATGACGTGCTCGAGTTGCTCGATCTGTTGATGGTCACCAACCTGATGTCGAAGGCCGAACGTGAGTCACGCGAGGAGAAGCTGCGCCGATACCCGCGTGTCTCGCGTCATGCAGGAACGCTCTCGGCAGCGGTGAAGATGATGTTGGAGATGAGTGAGGCCGGGCCGGACCTCACCGTCGACATGCTGTGGAATCTGATCGAGAACACCGCGACCAAAAGTGAGCTGCGCACGTCCGTAGCGGTGATCGACGAGTTGGTGCCGGTCGACGATGCCGAGCTCGATGGGCAGCGTCTCGAAGAGTTGGCAGGCCGCGTGGCCACGGTCCAGGTCTTCCTGCCCCGGCTGATGAACACGGTGACGTTCAGAGCGACCGCGGACGGTGCGGCGGTACTGGCGGCGATGAAGACCCTCGGCGAGATGATGTCGGCGAGGTCGAAACTCCCCGCGAGCTGGCTCGATGCCCGCCAGATCGACCATGATCTCATCAGTGGAGGATGGGCGAGGCTTGTCTATCGCGATCCTCGGCCACCGGAGACGGTCGATCGCGCTGCCTATACCCTGTGTCTACTGGAGCAGTTTCATCGGCATCTCAAGTACCGCAACATCTTTGCCCCGCACTCGACGCGGTGGCGCGACCCTCGAGCACAATTGCTGGCCGGGAAAGCATGGGATCGCGCCCGCGACGCCGGGATGAACGCGCTGAACCTACCGAGCGATCCGGCACCGTTGCTCGCCGAGCATGCAGCCACGATGGACACCGCCTACCGTGAGGTCGCCGCGAGGTTGGACGGCGACGGTCCGGCGAGCGTCGACGAGGACGGCCGTCTTCACCTCGCCGCGCTGAAAGCGGAACCGGACCCGCCGTCCCTGGTCGATCTGCGCCGCCGGGTTCAGACAATGGTGCCCGAGGTCGACCTGCCCGAGCTGGTCTTGGAAGTCATGTCCTGGGTGCCTCGGTTCACCGAGTCGTTCACCCACGTCTCTGGCAACGGTGCCCGCGTCGCCGATCTCGGATTGTCAGTCGCGGCCGTGCTGTGCGCGCACGCGATGAACGTAGGTTTTACCCCTGTGACCAGCCCTGGTGTGCACGCGCTGACCCGTGACCGCCTGCACCATGTCGACCAGAACTACGTTCGTGTGGAGACGCTCACTGCGGCCAATGTGGAGCTGGTGAAGACCCAGTCGGAGATCGAGTTGGCGCAGCTGTGGGGCGGTGGGCTACTCGCCTCCGTGGACGGTATGCGGTTCGTGGTCCCGGTCCGCACCATTCACGCGAGACCGAACCCGAAATATTTCGGCCGCAAGCGTGGGATCACCTGGTTGAACATGCTCAACGACCAGTCCGCCGGCCTGGCGGCCAAAGTCGTGTCGGGGACGCCCCGCGACTCTCTGAACTTCATCGATGTCGTGCAACTCCAGCAGGGCGGAAGAGTGCCCGAACACATCGTCACCGACACCGGCTCCTACAGCGACATCGTGTTCGGTCTGATGCACCTGATCGGCAAGAGGTATCGGCCGCAGTTGGCGAATCTGCCCGATCAGCGATTATGGCGGTTCGACCGGTCAGCAGACTACGGACCGCTCAACCAGGCCGCTCGGGGACGCATAGACGCAGAGAAGATCGCCTCGCACTGGGAGGACATGTGCCGGGTCGCGGTGTCGATCAACGAGTGTGAGGTCTCCGCTCACGACGTCACCCGGATGATCTCCCGGGACGGGAAACCTACCCCCTTGGGTCAAGCGATCGCGCATTACGGGCGGATCTTCAAAACCCTGCACATCCTGCGCCTGGCCGACGACGAACCGTACCGCAGGGAAGGCAAGATCCAGGCCAATCTCGGAGAAGGCCGCCACGACCTGGCGCGCCGGATCTACCACGGAAAGAAAGGGGAGATGACCCGCACCTACTACGAAGGCATGGAAGATCAGCTCTCCGCACTGGGGTTGGTGCTCAACTGCACAGTTCTGTGGAATACGTTGTATACCAACCGCGCATTGGAGCAGCTACGCGCTCAGGGCTATCCGGTGCTCGATGCCGACGCCCAGCGACTATCGGCGTTTATCCGCACCCACATCGGCATCGACGGCCACTACGCCTTCCACTTACCGGACCTCGGTGGAACACACCGGCCGCTGCGCGATCCCGATGCCCGCGAGAGCAATTGACAGTGCAACTCACCACGCCGATCATCGACTCGGCCGACGACGCGCCGCCGGATCGCTGCCGGCCTGAAAGCGCCGCAGTCCTTCGTCGGAGATTCTCGTGTACTCGACGAGGCCTCGCACCGACACCTGACCCGACAGTGTCATCAACACCGGCATCGACGCACCCTCCTCGACCGCATGCGTCAGCCGTGACTGCCGTAGCTGGTGCAGCGTGTGCGGGCCGTCGTCGTACCGGACGGTGTGGCGTTCGAACATCTCGGCTGCGCGCCGATAGGACAGTCGTGCCCGCCCCGTCGACGAGTCGACATCGCCTGCAGCCACAGATGATCGGGCTCTTCTGTCGGTGAGGAACAGTGGACCGCTCGTGCGGCCGGCCAGCATTCGCGGCAACAGCTGCGCAGTAGCGCTCTGCCACACGATGAGCTCGCGTGCCCCGACCGTGCGGGTCACCTCCGCGCAGCGGTTCGCGGTGTCCAGATCGGGCACATCGAGCATCAACACCTCGTCGGCGCGCGCCGCGGATTCGTAGAGCAACTGCCACAGCACCCGTTCCCGGAGTGCTGCATCCGATCCCAAGATATTCGCGACCCGATCCTTGCTCAGCGTCCTGCTCGTGCCCGGCGGTGCGGGACGCGTTCGCAGCCGCACCAAAGGATCGCCCGCCAACCACTGCTGATCGCGCCAAAATGCGCACGCCGACCCCAGAGCGGTCAATCGGATGTTGAAGGTCTTCGCCGACCTGCCACCCCATACGAAGGTGAACCAGCCGCTGACCCGATCCGGCTCCGAGCCCAACACCGCCACATTCGTGTCCGCCCCGAAATCGACCACCAACCGATTCAGAGCCGCTGCGTAGGTCGCTCGGGTGTTCGGCACCATGAGCGTCGCCAAATAGAGCTGTACTGCATCGGCAAGCCGCACATCACTCGTCGACGCCGACGAACTGTGAAACCGGACCATCTCATCGACCTCGACTACTACAGCACATAGCACCACACTATGTGCGGTAACCCGTTAGCGCCGGATTGAGCAAATTTAATCCTCAACCCCCGCGTTGTTCTGGATCAGCAAACGCGCGGCCGCTGTCATGACTGCCGGAGCGACGATCATCAACACGACCTCGATCCAGGCGTCGAATCCATCGCCCGAATTGCTCGACTACGCAACGACGAAGGCCGGAGTAGTAGCCTTCACCAAAGGCCTGTCCGGTGAGCTGACCTCTCGCGGAATTCGTGTCAATGACGTTGCCCCCGGGCCGATCTGGACTCCGCTGATCCCGGCCACGATGCCCGCGGACAAATACGAGAAGTTCGGCGAGACGGTTCCGCTCGGCAGACCAGGACAACCCGCGGAACTCGCCCCAGCGTATGTCTTCCTGGCGTCCAACGAATCGAGTTACATCACCGGTGAAACCATCGCCGTGACCGGTGGGACACCCATGAACTGATTCAAGAAGCGGCGGCACCCACAGAGCGTGGTGAACCGAGCGTAGGAGGTGCTGAAACTACTGGTCCATCGTCACCGCTTGGTGTCTCGAGTGGCAACCACGTGAAGATGTCCCAACGGTGGCGGAACCTTCTACATCCAGACCTGCACCCCCGTAGGGGCCATGGTGCCGACGCGCGGCACACGGCCCCAACGTCGACTTCGGTTTCAATTTCGGTTTCGGCGACAATCGCGACCAGGGGAGTCGCATACCCAAGCGTGCGGCGCCCGTGGAACTCGTCGGCGTTGTCGGTGTCTGTAGGTAGCGTCACGTTGGTGTCTGCGAGACCACCAGCCGCACTAGGCGGATACCGTTACGAGTGGCAGCTGTTCGTCGATTGGTGCACCGCGAGCGATGTGGATCCACTACCGACATCGGCGATCACGCTGGTCGAGTTTCTGGGCGACAATCCCGCCGGCGATGCCGTTCAGCTGCGGCGAGTCTCGGCGATCAACAACCGCCACCGCGGTGCCGGCCTTCCTGAGCCCGGGCGCGTCACCGCGATCAGGCTCGCACTCGACTCCACGCGCAGCACCCGAATTCGTCACCGCGCTAAAGAATTCGAGACACTGGCCACAGCATTACCGGCGACCGGGTCGACGGAGGCACTGTTCGGGCGCCGCGACGCGATCCTGCTGCTACTAGCGGGTGCAGGTATGTCGTACACCGCAATCGCCGGTCTCGACCGGGCCGACATCGAGGTTCGGACCGCCTGCCTGTGGATCGGCGGCCGCCATCAACTTCTGATCCCATCGACGCCTGAGCTGGATCCCGGTGAGCTGTGGAGACGTTGGCACACGGTGCTGGCGTTTTCCGACCGCTACCCCTCGACAACACTGCTCTCCCAGCACCTGCTGGGAGATACGTTTCCGGATATGACCGCAGTCCCGAATCGTGCAGGTCCGGTTGCTGTCTCGATCGATCAGTGGGGACACATGCCGCTGCCACCGGTTGCGATGTCGCCGGCCGCGATAGCCGACATAGTGCGCGCGCATGCGACCGGTCAGCCGCCGCGCCGCATTATCGGCCGTCCCCTTCGGTACAGCGATCAACTCGGCAGTGACCACCACCCGATTTCGAGTGCAGCAGAATCTGTTTCAGCCGATCTCGATCCTGGCTACTACACCGCCGGTGTCGCTGCCCGCCGACGCGCGCACGAGAAGTTATCCGAGCTTCCCTCGCTCGTCGACGACGTCGAAGACCGCATCGAGCAGCTCCTGCAACGCACCCTCGATTTGCTGGACGGCGCGTCCATCACCGAATAGAGAAATACGGCAGTACCGAACCAGGGCATCGACGGAGGCGCACTCGATGTGTCGATCTGGGATCTTCACCGGCGTTACGCGTACCGACACGGGGTAGATGTGCTGTGTGACCGGACAGGTAATCTCGCCGTGGACACCTACCCCGGCGGGCCGATTGCCACCGTCACCGTGAAAACTCGTCAGCGAGCAGTATCCGGCACCATCGGGCCCGTGCCACCCACGGTGTGTACGCGGTGACCGATCCACGCTGCAGCGACCATAAGGCGGTTGCGCTGGCTGATTTAGGTTGCTTTGCGCTTGAGCCATCCCCACACCGCGGTCGCCACGAACAGGATGATCCCGATGATCGCCAACCACAGCAAGCCCTTGACGACAACGCCCAAGACAACGAATACAAGCCAGACTATGAGAAGAATACCTATGAGTGCCAGCATGTTTACATTTTACACCTCGATAGATTCTCGATTGGCAACGTCCGCTCGACAGGATTTACGTGTCGACTTCTCGATGTTCAGGCATCCTTCCGCGCGGGTTCGAGCAATGACACTTTCCGAGCGCGGGGATGGATTTTCAACCCGTCAGATCGCAAGGACTTCTTTCACAAGCGTCAATGCCGAACCGCAGGCGTAGAGGCGCAAAACCCCTGTGTGGTGCCGAGAGCGAGGTCCTTGTGCCAGTGGGGCTCTAGCTCCCCGTAGCGGTCACGTTCGGTATCACCATCGCGGTAGCCGGCTTCGGTATCGGTGCCTCGTGATCGAGGAGAGTTAGCGGCTGGGTTCCCTCCCGCGGCTCCGGAACGCGATGTCCACCAGCATGGACGCTACTGCAGCACTCGTTCTCCGGTCACGAGGAAGATCACTCGACGCCCGACCTCGACCGCGTGGTCACCGAAACGCTCGTAGAAACGGCTGAGCAAAGCTACATCGATGGCAGAGGTGATGCCGCCCGTCCACGCTGCATCTTTGACCAGCGCGAGTAGTTGTCGATTCAGGCAATCGATATCGTCGTCGATGATGACGAGTTCGGCGGCCTCCTCGGGATTTCGCGTGCGCAGCACCTGTTCGGCGGCACCCGCCAATTGGCCCGCCACCCTACCCATCTTGGTCAGCAGCGCTTCGGCATCTTCCGACGCGACGTGGTCGGGGTGACGGCGGCGCACGCTTTCGGCTACGTGTTGCGCCAGTCCACCCATCCGACTCAGATCTGCCACCAAATGCACCCCAGTGAGGATTTGACGCAGGTCTCGGCCGACCGGTGCCTGCAATGCCAACAGTGTCATCACCTGCTCCTCGCACGGGCCACGCAACGCCTCGATCCGCTCGTTGAGTGCAAATACTCTCTCGGTCAGCGGCAGGTCGGCCTCGATGACGGCAGCCGTGGCTGCTTCGTTGGCCTCACCCGCAAGGTGACACATCAACGTCAGCTCATCGGTGAGCGTGTCGAGCTGCTCGTGGAACCTCTTGCGCATGTGCATCAGTATCGTGCAGGTAGGCGTTGCCCACCGCCGAACGATCCGAGCTGTTTCGAGGTTGTCGATTCATCCTCTTCATCGAGAATGGAAATGCAGCGGGCCAGGACGTCCAGGTAGTGCTCGTAGCTGGCCCTGCGGATCCATCGCCACGAGAGCCTCTGTCGAACTCCCTCTGATGTGAATCACGGACATATTTACGGTGCCTACTTGGCTATCCAGGACGCACGCGTGCTGGGCCTAGGTGGGGGTTCGCTGCGGTGTGGTGAAGATGTCGATTTGGTCGACCGTCTACATCGATCGGTTAGCTCGATCGGCCAAGCGCGCAAGTAGATCTCGGCCCGGGATCTTCGCGTCGCTCGCGCGGGCGTCGGGTTGCAGAACATGTGACCGTATTAGCAGGTCAATGATGAGGGCCCGTCCGAATTGAGATGTGCACGCAGAGCACCGCTGTCAGTGGGTTTGCTTGTTCGGCTTGCGACACCGGGCAGAGCAAGTTTCAGGAGCTCGAGACATTGCACAGCGGAGTGTTGCCGTGAACCCGGTTCGCGGACCGGATGGCTTGTTCACCGCGGGTGCTGATGCCTCCGCTGAGCTGGTTCCAGAAAATTTCGGACTTTCACGACCGATTCGGCAATGCCGGATCGAAAAAAGGCAGATCATGAAGAGACAACAGCGAATTCTCGTCCAATATAGGTGTTGTCCTCGTTTTTCACCCGGTGTGGGAGATGTGAGTTGCTATGAACTACACACAAATATCCTCTGAAGTGCTGGGGGAGCGATACACCCGACTGCTCGAGGATCGACGTTCAGCGATCGCCCGCGATGCGACGCCGGATGAAGTCGTGTCGGTTGCAAACGAGTGCAAACGCGTCCACAACGAACTCCAGCGACGCGGGTTGAAACCGGCGTGATCTCGAGGGGGACGCGGGCCGGTTTTCGTAGCACGTGTACATCGGACCTGGCCGTCACTCATCGGCTGACTTTGGACCGCTGCGCTCTGGTGCGGCGTGATAGATCACCTCGGCGCGATTGAAGCTACACACCCGGTGAGAAGGTCGTTAGTTGCCTTCACAGAACGTGTGATCGAATACCGAGTGTGAACGACCCGACCGTATCCGGGACTGGCCCCACCGATTCCGTGGTCTACGAATCCGATACCGCACGCGCTGCAGCGGCTCGATTCGGTCTCGTTGTCGCGTCGGTCGGCGAGTCGATCAGCGACGATGACCATCTCCTCGAGGCCCTCGGTCGCCTTGTCGACGCCGCCTGCAGCGCTATCGGGGGCGCCGACTGCAGCGTTTTGACCGTAGACGTTCGTGGTCGAACCTTCACTGTTTGTTGGCCGGAGAAAAGCACACATGCCATCGATACCGAACAATACGATATCGACAATGGGCCGTGCCTGACCGCAGCGAGGACCCGGGCCACAGTGTTCGCCGACTGCGACGCACTCGATAGTCGTTGGCCTGAATTCGGGCCCACTGCGCGCCAGGCTGGCGTGCACTCGATGCTCGCGGCACCCATCGCAACCGGGACCACTGTTTTCGGTGCAATCAATCTCTACAGTCACCAACCCGGTGCCTTCGATGCCATCGATGCAGATCTCGTCGCCGTATTGACTACTGTCACCGCTCGCGCACTCGGTGACTACTCCACTTCGCGCAGTGCGCTGGACACTGTGGACGGTTTGCGCACCGCGATGGAGCACCGGGCCCCGATCGAGCAGGCTAAGGGTATTCTGATGGCGCTGCACCGGATCAGCGCAGATGACGCTTTCGCGATGCTGTCCACCGAGTCCCAGAACACCAATCGGCGGGTTCGTGAGATCGCCTCCGACTTCGTCACCACCGTTGTCGCCGCTGCGCCAAAATGTTCACCTGGTTGACCTGCGTCTGTGGGAAACCTCGGGCGGACGGATCGATATCGACGTCCCGGATGCTGCCTATCCAAGCGATCGCTATCGGACGCACCTTATGTGGTGGGACCGGGAGACTCCAGCGCGCCGACCGCAGACTGCAACCTTTCGGTGAGGCTGCCACACGCGTACCCACCCGATCGATCCCGAACTTCGTCGTGCGCGCCACAGCGCTCTTCGACCACAAGTTCCGCACTGTTGCAGCTGATCTGGGCCATATCAAACGAGTTTCGGACGACAGGATGCGTCGTATTCTCGGAGTGAGTCCGCGTCGTCCCGAAGACGCGATCATCGCCTCTGCCGAGAGCATGATCAGGAAGTCGCTAGCCGGGCGCTGAACACATGTGCAATCTCCCCCGGCTAAACGCATGGGGCTTTCGATCCGATCGACGATCCGATCGACGGGACTTTGGAACGGTGCGTTCCTGTAGATCGTGGCGACGATCGGCAGATGGTGGCGATGATGGGCAGGCCTACGAGGGCGTGAGTAGCTCGACCGCAGTGATGGACGAGGTCAGGTCCTGGTGTCCCAGCACGGCGGCTCGGACGATGTAGCCCTGGCAGAAGGTGAGCATGGCGCGGGCAGTGTCACGGGATGGGGCCGGGTCCTTGCCCGCTGCCACCAGCCACCGCTCGGCGGCAACGGCGAAGGCGTCCTCGATCGCTGTCATCCGGGCCTCGACAATGGAGCGGATGTCCGGATCCGATGCCGCTTCGCCCCAGATCTGGAGCGCGGCACCATACGGGAGTGGGTCGTTCTCGAGTCCGGACAGCCACCAGTGCACGGTCTCGCGGGGTGAGCGCGGACGCTCCTGGGACTCCACACGGAGCTGCTCGGCGCGTTCACCGATCACCCGGGCCGCGACGAGCCCGATGATTTCGTGCTTGGTGGTGAAGTGGGAGTAGACCGAGCCGGCGGACAGACCGGACTCATCGATGATGTCGGCCATCGTCATGGTTCGCAACCCGCGCCGTGCGATCACTCGGAAAGTCGCGGCGACGATCTCGTCGCGCTTGGTTTGGCGGTACGCATCGCTGACTTTTGGCACAAAGCGAGACTACCGCTAACATGCATAAAAAAGAATGTCTATTCTGTTTGGAGTTCTCATGTCGATACAGCAGACCGGAGCCGCACCGCGCTCCCGCTCCTTCGCGACCGTAGTGTTCGGCGTTCTCGCCGGGGCGATCGTGGCCCTGGTGACGCTCGCTTTCCTGTGGCCGGTTGCCACGTCCGATGCCCACGACCTCCCCGTCGGAGTGGTGGGTGGCCAGCTCTCGCAGTCGGCGGATCTACCGGTCGAGTCCACCTCGTATTCATCGCGGGCCGATGCCGTGCGGGCGATCGAGGAGCGCGAGGTGTCCGGGGCGTTCATCTTCGGTACCGACGGCCCGGAGGCCCTCGTCGCGGGCGCTGACGGTGTGGCGGCTACCTCGGTCATCGAGGGCATCGGCAAACAGATCACCCTCATGCAGAACGCGAACCTCACCATCACGGACGTCGTGCCACTGTTGGCCGAGGACTCCACCGGCGGCGGGATCAGCGCGATGGGCTTCCCCCTCGTACTCGGCGGCATAGTCGGCGGCGTCGTGATCTCACTACTTGTTGCCGGCGTCACTCGTCGGCTACTCGCACTCGCGGTCTATGCCGTCGTGGGCGGTGTCCTGGTCGCGCTCGTGACGGGACCACTCCTGGGGATCCTGGGCGGCCACTTCTGGGGTGAGGCTCTCGCAATCGGCGTCAGTATGCTCGCCACCGCCTCGACCATCGTCGGGCTGAATGCGCTCCTGGGGGCACCGGGCATCGGGGTCGGCGCGGTGATCACCATGCTGATCGGCAATCCGATCTCCGGTGCGGCACTCCCATACCAGTTCATCGCGGGACCGTGGGGCGCGATCGGGCAGTACTTCGTTCCCGGGGCGGCGGCGAGTCTGGTCCGTGAGGTCAACTACTTTCCGGACGCCTCTTCGTGGCACGAATGGGTCGTGCTGCTTACCTGGACGCTCGCCGGTGTCGCACTCTCGGTGCTCGGTCACCACCGCAGCACGACTCCCATCCATCTACCGGAGCGCGAGCTCGAGCAGCCAGTCGGCACTCTCTCGTAGTCCAGATGCGGACAATATTTGAGGGGTCTACCTCGTGTTTACGATTTTCTAACGGGGCGAAAGGTTCGAGGTGACCGGGCCTTCTAGTACGGTTCCATCGGCGGCGAATCGAGAGCCATGCAGAGGACAGTCCCAGGACATTTCGGCGTTGTTCCACGCCACGATACCTCTCAGGTGTGGGCAAACAGCGGAAACCGTGTGGGTGACGCCATCGACTGTGCACACGGCCTTGGGTACGACGCCGCGCTCGATCCGTCCTTGCCCCTCTTCGGGTGGAGGTGACTGTGAGCTCGAGGATAACGGGGCGATCCACCCTTTGGTCAAGTTCACGGCGACATTGACGTTGAGTCGGACCGCGTCTACCGCACCGGCGAGCTGACGCACATTCCAACTGTCGTATGCGCCGGCCCAGGGTAAGTCTCCACCGAAGGCTCGGTGCGTCAACACCATTGCGGCCGCAGCGGCATTGGTCATTCCCCACTTGTCGTAACCGGTCGCAATGCAAATTCGGTCGTCACCGGGCAGCAACGGGCCCGCATAGGGGAGGACATCGATGGATTGGTAGTCCTGTGCGGACCAGCGATACCGGCGCCGCGCGCCGGGGAAGTGTTCGGCGGTCCACGAGTCCAGATCCTCGACTTGACACTGCGGGGATGGTTCTCGGCCGACGACGTGGCCGTTGCCACCGACAAGGAGAAGGTCACCGGCAGCGGTGGGGGCATAGCGAAGAGAACGACTCGGTGAGTCCACGGAAATGTACATCCCCCGAGGGATCGGTCCGTCGACCTCGTAGGCGGCAGCATACGAACGCAGCGGTTCCAGTCGTGCGAAGAATCCACCGCGATCCAGTGTCGGTGTGCCGGTTGCGAGCACCACTCGACCGCAGCGAAGGGTGCCGCGGTCAGTGGTCACCTCGACGTGTCGACGACCGCGGTGTACCCCGCGTACCCGCGTTCCTTCGGCAATGTCCGCGCCTTCGGTAACGGAGTCCTCGGCGAGGGCCTCGATGGCATCCATCGGGTCGAATTGTGCCTGGTCCGGGACAGCTACTGCGCCGACGACGTCGTACGGTAATTCGGTCGTCGTGGTGTAGGTAGCGTCGATTCCCGCCGACAGCGCGAGGCGCATTTCCTCTCTTACCGCATCGAGGCCCTCGGTACTGGTGGCGTAGGTGTATGCGGTCTCGCGCTGCACGGCGATGTCTCGAGTTGCGCAGTAGTCCAGCAGCCAGGACTGGCCGGCCGTGTTCCCGTCTACATACCGACGCACCTGCTGCTGGGTATGTTTCGACGCGATCGAGGACAGCTTGGTCCCCTGTAACATACTGATTTTGCCGGTGGTGTTTCCGGTCGTGACGGCCCCCAGCGCGCGGGCTTCGATCACTGCGACGCTATCGCCGGCCCGCGCGTACATGAGCGCGGTGATCAGGCCGGTGAGCCCGGCGCCGACAACGACGGTGTCGTATTTTTGCCCGTAGTCGATCGAATCGTACGGGCTTTGTTTCGGCCGGTCGAGCCACAACGAGGTCTGAGTCACACTTTGTTGTGCCCTACCCGTAGCCGACGGAAACCTTCTTTCTCGGCGTTTGTTTGGACTCGCAGGGATGTGGCCTCGACAGGGGGCTGCGGGGTTTCCAAGGCTTCGGGAACCCGTCTGTACGGTCTACATGCCTGCAGCGGGTGATGAAGGAATCGATCGCGTTCGTAGAACGGAGATCATCTCTGGGTTTCGATTTCGTGGTCCAGAAAGGGTCGACCTAATACAAATCTCGGCATATTAATTGGGGCACAACATGGTTGACTGCTGCGATTTCCCTAGGTGAGTCCACTGTCGCGGAGCATCTTTTCCTCTGCCGCTGGTCATCGACATCACGCATCTGTTTGATAAACCCCTTGCGCACCAGCACTGTAATTTCCGCGCTGATCGTTGCCCGTTCGACGTCTAGCTCGCGCGTGAGATCTCGTGGGCTGAGCGGCTACTGATTGCTCAACCGATACAGCACGTACTACCACTGCGTGTTTCCAAGGTCGTAAGGACGGAGGATGGACTCCATCAGAGCTCTGTTGGTGAGGACCCGACCGAGGGCAACATCGACCCCAGCCTCATCAACGCGGGCAAGACCGTCACCGCCAACCCCGGTGCGGTAGAAGTAACCGTCGAAGACTGGATGCCTGTTACAAACAGAGGGGCTATTCGCAGAACATGCGAATGACGGAACTAATACGACCTGACATAATCTAGCTTATCGGTACATTTCGAATAGTCCGAAAGCCCTGTAACACAATTGTTTTGAGCTTTAGACACATTCCCCATCGTTCTACGTACGGTACGCAACGCCTGACAGGTGGCACTGCCTCGACACCCGGAGCGTCCTGACATTTGAATTCAACCGGGCCCGTCTGTCGCTGAACCTGTTTCCGTCACAACAGATCCCCAACGATAGCCTCAATGCGGACTCCTTCTGCATCGACAGAACCCGTCATCTCGATCTTACCAATAACGACCTTTTCGTCACTGTGACGAAAAGCTTGTAAGGTGTGTCCAACTGAACGTGCCGAGGTGCCGAAAGTCGAGTAGTCGGCCGCGTCTCGTCAGCTCAGATGACCAGCCGCGCCGCCAGCACGATGCTCGGCGTGCGCGGCGATCTCCATGGTGATGCGAGGATTGTTGCTCGTGAAGTCGAGTCAACACGATCCGGGCTGCATGGCCGCGAGCGCCCCGTCGCCGATCATAGCGTCGCGGCATTCACCGGGGCCCGGGCAGCACGTCATCAGAACGTCTGTCCTGGATGCTATCTCGGCGATTCTGGTGACAGTCCCGTAGCCTGCGTTCGAGGCTTGTGCGAGTTGCTCGCTGTCGGAGTCGAACGCCACCACGCGGGGGTACTGCGCGCCTACCAGGCGGGCCGCGATCTGCAATCCCATCCGCCCGGCACCCACAATTCCTACTACTTCTGCCTCATCGACCCCTTGTATTCCAGTCCGGCCACCGCAGACCGACTGCATACCACCGTGTCGTCACATCCACCGAAGGTCACTGATTCGTGGCGGCGATCAGCCTACTGATCCAGCGAATCTGGATGCATGCGTGGACACCGGGCCCAGTCAGATCGGGGAGGCAAACGTGGCGTTGTAGTAGGCCAGGATCCGGTCGACGAGTGCTGTTCCGGTGGGGCTGTCGAGTTGCACGGCGTCCCCGGCCGCTTCGAGTGCGGGATGAACCTGATTGGTCGGGTGCGTTGTGAGCATCCATGCGAACTGGTCCTCGTTGTGGCGGCACCGGTAGAGGAGTCCGTTTGCCGACGGTGCGGCGGCGAACAGTGCGCTCGCCCAGGTTCTGGTGAGTACGTAGTCGGCGGGGTCAGATTTGGTGAGCCAGGTGTCCTGGCCGATCGCGGACAGGTGGGGTCCGTGGACGGCGATCACGGTGACAGGTTCGATGACCGTGAGTCTGCTCAACACGCGCCCCGCGATGGAGATGCGGGGAACCAACCGCGGTGTCCCGGTGACCGGGAGGTTGCGGCACAGGGTTTCGGCGACCGCTGCCTCGGGTGAGTCACCTACGTAGGTGTAGGCGTAGTCGCCGGTGAGACTGTCGAAGCGGGCCCCGCCGGGGATAGCCGGTTGCGCAGTGGGATTCACAGCGTTCGCTGCGTAGGTGCCGGAATGGATGCGCCACAACTCGGCGCCCACGGGGAGCGGCACGGTGACGGGTTTCCCGTCCAGGTCGGCCGGGGGTGGGGTTGCGGGCAACGCTCAGGCCGCCGTCAGATCGCGTGCGATGGCCCGGATCCGTTCATCCTGTCCACCTTCTACTGCGAGGTCTGCCGGGGACAGTCCCTCGTCGAGCCAGCCGGAGGGGCTGATCCACCACGAGCCGACGCCCCAGGGGTCGTGCTTGGCGTCGAGGAGGTGGTTGACCTCCGCGACGACGGGCCGGATTTTCGCGGTCGCGGCGTCGAATTGGAAGCTGGGATAGAGGTACCGGCCGCCGATTTCGTACCCGACGATATCTCCGCGGTCACGCAATCGGCTCGCAGTGCTGCGCCGGTTGCTGTCGCGTGAGCGCAGTACATCGGCAACATCGCCCGGTTCGAGGTGCGGATGCTCGAAGATCGCTTGACGGGCCGCTGTTTCGATCCGGGCACGCGCGATCGACGTAGTCACCGTATGCGCGGGAACGGCAGCGGCGATCGACTCGCTGAGGGTGGGTCCGGACACCATCAACGAGAGTAGGACGTCCCGGACCGAACGCATCGAATCCCGGCTCTGCACCTCACGGGAAAGGATGCTGAAGAATTCGCCATCAGGTAGCGCCCGTAGCTCCTGGCCGAGATCGTGTTCGACGGTCATGACCTTACCTCCTAAGCGACATTATCTACAGAATACGCCAGTGTCGCACTCGTCGCACGCGGTCGTTCGATCCGCGTATCGCTCCTCGTCCCTGGGGGATATGCTCATCCGGCCAACGAACCATATGGTCTCAAAACTACGAAAGGTCACCGATGCCCCATCTCGGGTTGCTGATCATGTTGTAGTAGGTGTTCTGCCTGATCGATGTGATCACCGCCGACGGCGGTGAGGTTCGATACCTATCGAAAATGGTGTGGCTGCTCCTGGTGGTATTCATTCCGTTGGCTGGATCGCTGGTGTGGCTGGTGGCGGGCCGACCTGTCGGCGGAGGCATCTGGGGCGGTTCCGGCAACAGCCGCGGGCTTCGGCGGCAGAATGCGTCGGCGTTCCCGGAGTACGAGACTCGCCCCCGGCCGTCACCTCGCGCAGAGCCCGGAGGCAGACGAGGAGTTCCTCCGTCGGTGCCGCGCACGGGCGGAGGAACAGCGACGGATCGAGCAGGCACGTCGACGCGCTTCCAAGGGCTGAATATCTCCGCGCAGGCTACAAACACCGGTACAGATCGGTTGCCGCTCGTCACCTCAGTTCGACGTTTTTCACGACCCTCCCAGTGGCGGTTGTCGATGCCGCCTGTTCTTCTTACGTTCGACGACCGCTCCTGCCCTGCCCCGGCACGCAATCGAGCTGACCGGTTCAACAGTTCAATGACTTGCTTCTCCCCCGTTCAGCTGCATTCGGTCCGAAAGATGCCTGCCAGTTCTTTTCGTTGCACACTAAACACTTCGACCATCGTTCACTCGACGAAAAGGATTGCCATGCGATCGATCAACCGGGTAGTACTTGGCGTATGTGTCTGCGCCCCAGCACTGTTGACTTTTCCTGCAACGGCATCGGCGGCCGAACCGACCGATGTGTCCTACGCCTTCGAGGTCGACGGATCGACGGTGACAAACACGATCACCAACAATTCCGACAACACCCTGACCTGCGCCACATCGCTGGCTCCGGCCCCGGACGGTGTCCTGCCTCCTGTCTGGGACGTGATCGGCAACGGGCAGACGCTGTACTCGACCGACGACGCCGGCCAGAGCGGAGTCAGCACACAATCGGTCCTCGACATACCCGCCGGAACGTACGTCGCGCTGGCTACGTGCGGCACCGAGAACATCGACCCGGCAACCGTGTGGATCTCCGACTACCCGGGCCTGACAGAGGTCCTGGCTACGCTGCCCTGGACCTCGTACACCGTGCAGCAGGCCTCTCCGATCGTCACCATCGAAAACCCCGCACCGGCGCTACCGGACCTCGGCTCCCTTCTGGGCAGTGGCAGCGCCCGCTGACGAAAACACCTTCACGTATTTGAGGTATCGCCACGGGGTGGTCGACGCCCGAGGGGAGACGGGCCCACCTCTTCCGTCGACCGAGCGCTCGTCGCATCTCGGTGCTTCCTGCTTCGAGTAGCTGCCGCGGCCCCGCCTGTCTCGAGAGCATCCGGCGAATAGTTATTCGACGGCAAGCTTTGGCGGTCTCACTCCCCTATGACATATGAGGCGGCAGCCGGTTGAAGATCACCGCACACCGGGACTGTGACCTGGCGTTTCTCGCTGCCGCGGTGAAGTCGATTTCGCGACGGCACCGCAGTTGACCGAGTCTACTCCCGCCGCGGTCATCGTCGATCTCACCGACATGCCCTCCCTGGCATGAGCGTGCTGGCCAAAGCCAGTCAAGCGCGTCGGCAAGTTCAGTCGTTTCCCCGTCGTCGCGGACGGGCCCGCCACCAGCAGGCCCCTGGTACTGAGGGGTCTCGATCAGACCTTCGCGATCTATACCGACATGGAGTCGGCGGTCACCGCCCTCGCATCGTGACGGGCTAGAAAATGACCAATTGGTCGGCGTCGACGCATCGACGCCGGGCGGTGGGGCGCTTCGCGGGAGATACACCGGACTCGGGTGGAGAAGGCATAACCGATGCGTCAATCCGATACCGGCACGGCTGGCGAGCACCGCGCGTACGTAGAGGCGCCGGGCGTGGTGTTGGCGACCGCTCTCGCTGTCGCGGCCGCGCCAGTGTCTATGCCACGCCGCGGTCCCCGCGTCGGGCACGGCGAGAGCACGGTCGGTGAGGCGGTCGAGCAGGATGTCGAGCCTTTCGGTGAGGGTATGGGCAAGCTCATCGAGGACGCGCTCCGAAACGCCCGCCACCTCTACCGATTCCCTTTCGCCCATGCACGCACACTAGACCGGACCTCCGACATTTCCGGGGAAGCCGAGCCTGGTGGCCGTCATCGGCGACGGGCAACGAGGATGTGGCCCGACGAATCAGCCGGTCGCGGGCACGGTCGCGGCGCTGTCTCGGTCAGCACGAGCGCGGCGGCGACAGCACGGACAACTTCGTGCGGCAAGGGCGGACCCAGCAAAGTTCGAATCCTCACGCTAAGTGATTATTCGGCGCACCACCGACACGTTCTGGACGTTCGTCCAGGGATGGACGGCGCCGCACGTCACGCCCGATTCCGCTCACGTGGTTCTGATCCACAGATCACTCCCCCGGATTACGCCAGGTGTGCCGCACCAGCACAACCAACGCGCAGCGCTAAAGCGGATCCGGTGGGCCGGTGCTCATGACCGCAGCGATGTATTCGGACTCGGGTGGATCCGATGGATGATCATCACCGATCGTGAACAATCCCTGGTCCGGTTCCGGCGGTGTCCGTGCTTCTTCACGGGCAGCGAGCCATTCGCGCCAGACGATACGTTCGGCGCGGTGCCGCACGATCCGGGCCCGCACCGCAGAGGTGAGGCCGTGTCGGCGCCCAATGTCGTCGAGATCGACCGGGCCGACGCTGATCTGGGTGTTATCGACGGTAAGCAGGCCGGCGATCCGTAGATCCAGCAGGGCTTCGTAACCGCTGGTGCGTCCGATGCCGACGGCGGTAAACAAAACCTCCGGGGTCATCGGCTCAGGGGCCGCGGTGACGGCGTCGTAGAGGATGCGGTGGCGCCATCCGATGACGCTCCAGGCAGGGTGCACCGATTCGATTCCCCCCGACTCGTACGGCACCTCAGAGGGCACCATAACGGTCCGTGCGTCCGGAGTCGACACCAGCGCGTACCGATCGGGGATCTGACCGACTCCTCGTTCGATCAGCAGCAATGGTGAACCTTCCATCTCCCGCAGCCGCTCCAGAATCGACCACACCGTCGATTCCGGGAGCATGCCCGCAGCGATCGACAACGACCGTCCACCTACACCGACAGTAGGCACTCCTTCCACGATTTGACCTGATACTGCGGCAGCCCATGCCAACCCCTGTAGGACGGCGTGGGCAGACCAGCGATCTCGTCGTCGAGAGAGTTCGTGGGTGACCCAGATTTGCGCGTGAGTTAGCCACGAACTAAGAGCCGGATCATAGGCCCCCCCTGTGTGCTTTTGCTTGTGCCCGGTATCCCGAACTGGATCGGGGAGGACGGTAGCGGCCCAGTCGAGGGCGCGAGCGGCGTCGCGAGCGATGGCGCGCGACGGTTCGCTGTAGCGGGCGTACGCGGCGCGCAGGCCGGCCCAATCGGGCACGGCGACGCGGGCCACGATCTCGGCCGTGGTGGCGCCAGCAAGGACGGCGTGGGTGATGACCGATTGGCGTGCTTCCGAACGAGAGGGCCACCGGCTGCTGTCCATGCGGCCGGTGTGAGCGAACTCGATCACGCAGCGCGGCGGCGGCGTGTTGCGGCAGAACCGCGGATGCAACCGTGCATCGTGACCGGCGCCGACGACGCGTTCGGTCACCGTTTCGGTTCGGATGTAGGCCTCGGTGGGTGTGGTGGGGGTGCGGCCGGTCCCCCCGAGCAGGGCTTCGAGCCTGGTCAGCATTCCGGCGTCGGAGCCGATGGTCAGGATGTCGAACGCTGCGGCGGGGTCGAGGTCGACGAGTTCGCGGTGGCCGCCTTCTTTGCACGACGAACCGGGAACGGTGATGCAGCCTGTGGAGGCGTTGGTCATCGGGGTGATGTCCAACGTGGGCAGTCGCACAGTAAGCAGGCGCAGTAACGGCCTGACCTCGTCGACGGAGATTGTCTTGCCCGGGGCCAGCGGTATCAGGACATGTCGGCCGCCACTGGTGGATTTGTCGACGACCGCGCGGCCTCCGCACTCGGTCACCCACGCCAGCACACGCCTCACGTCTGCGGCGACGGCGTCGTGACCATGGTGTTTGGTGTCGAAGTCCAAGGCGACGACACGGGCGCGGCCATGCAAGAACAGCGGTACCGCGGACGGCAGCGCGGGTCTTTTGACCGTCAACGGTCCCGCGGAACCGTACTTACGCGTGGTGGGGTCGTAGAGCCGCATCGACCGACGCGCAGCCAGAACGGGCGCGAAACGATGCCATAACCGGTCCGGTGTCGCGTCCGGGTCGACGACACGAACGTCAAATCTTGTACCTACTTCAGGGCACGATGTACCCTGAGACATGTCCGCCAAGACAGTCCCTTCGGGGAAGAGCACCACACACGAGTAGCGAGCTAGTCACTCGCTTCTCTGACTTCGAAAACCCTCGGCCCGCCGCCGGGGGTTTTTCGTCATTCGCAGTGCTGCATAGATTCAGTTGACGTATGACCCGAATGTCGGTTCAGGTCATATCTGCTACGCAGTCAGGGGCAGCACCCCCTGGTCATGCACCTGGTTTAGTTCGAGAGCAAGGTCCTCGCGATCGCTTGCGATCGCGAGGAGGTCGGCGACGAACTGACTTAGAGAACTCGCGCCAGCCGAATTCCGCTGTGCTTTGAGCGTGTCAATTAGCTCTGACGGGAGTCGGACAGTCAGCGACGTCCGGTCACCCTTACTGGGCATCGGCATGGCGCAGCCTCCTTCTGTCTAGATGTTCTATCCCCAACCTGGCCTTTATCCTGAACCAGATTCAGCTTCACGCCGAGCTGACACGCCGACAACAAGTCGGATATCTACGCACGATTAGCAGCCGGTCGCCCATCTGAATCGCGAACGTTAGATGCGTACGGGCTAGATATTGCTGGCCATGAGGTTGTTGACGGCGCCGAGTGCGTACGCCCGATCCGCTTGGCTGGTTAGCGCGTTGCCCGGCGACTGCCGGTGAAGATGGCCCCCGAGCTGATCACGAGTAACGGGAGCACGTAGATGGCGGCAATCGTGTAGCGGTGCTCCCGTGGCAGGAGGTCTCCGGCAGGAGATGCTGTGGCAGAGTTGCTGTGGCGAGCCAGAGGGCGGCGAGGGCGCTTCCGATGCTGGATCCCACGGTGCGGACGATCTGGTTGATCGACAGGACACGGGATGTCTCCTGCAGGGGGCACGCCGTCGAGTACGAGTCTGGGCATGATCGCGGATGCCCCGCCGACTCCAAAGCCGAGGATTGCCATCGACCCGAGGGTAATGAGTGAACCTGGGACGACGGTGAAGAGCGCTGCCGAGAGGGTCACGTGGGCGGCGTAGATCATGAAGGTCCTTCGTGCAGAGACCGTGAGTGGTCAGCCAGCCTGTCAGACGGCCAACGATGAAACCGAGCGCCGAGAACGGGATGAGTGCGGCTCCTGCACCCACTCCGTAGAGCCCGAATCCGTACCCGGCGTCAGGGGCGTCTAGACGTAGCGGGTGAGGAACGAGGACAGCAGGTACATGCCGATTCCCGCGGTGAGCATGGCCGCGGTCGCGCGGCGGGTACGATCGCCGGGCTTGAGGCCCCGCACGGGCGGTTTGGGGGTCGCCGTCTCGCACATCGCTTCGTCTCCGCGGTGATGTGCGCGAACAGCCCGGGGTTGATCCGGGTCCGAAGCCCCTCAGCCCATACCCATTAATGTCTTCGACATCCAGTGCCACCCCGGAGCTCAGCAGCATCCCAAACCCAAGGAATGACTTCACCGTGACCGGCTCAAGCCCGGTAGCCTGCGCGACCACCTCCCACAACGCAGCGATGCTTGCCCGCACCGTCATGACTCACCGCCACGCACCACTTACCCCGGAAGGGCGCATGCGTCTCGTCGAGCGCTGCCGCACGCGCCCGATCTCACACGTCGCAGCCGAAATGGGAATCTCCCGCGCGACCGCATCCAAATGAGTCGACCGGTTCCGGAGATACGGCAAAGTCGGCCTCAACGACCGCTCCTCTCCCCCGATCAGGGTGCCGACCGCATGCAACGGTCAGCAACACACCTGGGAACATAGTTGCAAACCGCTCCGGTGCTCGCAGCATCCGCGAGAAGCAACCGCAACGGTCGGGTAGGGCACACTGGTCGCTGACTGTGAGAAGGAAAACGAGTGCGTTTGTCCTCGCATAAACGCGGGGTCGGGGGGAGGACCTTAACCATGGCTACTACCGATCGAAGTGTTAAAGATTCGCCGATGCTGTCTCCGCTTCCACACCCATCTGGACGCCTCCCAATCTTGGGTGATGTGCTCAAGCTGAGCCCGTCTACGCCAGTTCAGGGCGAGATGCGAATGGCGCAAGATTTGGGATCAATCTTTGAGATCAAGATCATCGCGGACAGGCTCGTCGTGGTGGCCGGCGCTGACATCGCAGAGGAAATATTCGATGAGTCGCGGTTCGCGAAGGCGATAGTTTCACCACTTACCAAGGTCCGGCAGATCGCGAAGGATGGACTCTTCACCGCTTACAACTCGGAGCCGAACTGGGCCAAGGCGCACAATGTACTCGCGCCGGCATTCAGTAAGACTGCTATGCGTAGTTACCACGACACCATGGTCGAATGCGTCACCGATCTCGTGACGTACTGGGAACGATCTATCCAGGGGAAGCCCGGTGGCGCGGTCGGCGTGCCGGGGGACATGAACAAGCTCACCCTCGAAATTATCGGTCGCACTGGCTTTGGTTACGAGTTCAACAGCTTTGCCGCTGAGGCGACAGATCCGTTTGTCGCGTCAATGAGTCGGGCGCTCAGCCATGTTTCTTCCTCGGCCAACGACATTCCGATTCTTCGAGACATTTTGGGTTACAAAGGTATCCGGCAGTTTCCTAAAGATGTAGAACTATTGCAGTCCGTGGTCGACGATGTCATCACGGCCCGACGCCGGGGCGGGTCGCCCGAGCAAAATACAGATCTTTTACAGCGAATGCTGGACACTCCGGATCCCGCCACCGGCGAGCTACTCACCGACGAAAACATCCGGTACCAGGTCCTTACCTTTCTGGTGGCGGGACACGAGACAACAGCTGGTGTGCTGGCCTTTGCGCTGCACTACCTCTCGCTGGATAGTGACATCCTCACGAGAGCTCGCGCAGAAATTGACGAGGTGTGGCCCGATCGCAGCCAGGTAATTACCTTCGATCAGGTCGCCAAATTTCGATACATCCGACGCATCGTTGACGAGACCCTGCGTCTGTGGCCTTCTGGCCCAGCGTTCTTTCGGAAAGCGCGCGAAGACACTGTCGTGGCCGACAAATATCTTCTCAAGAAGGGACATCCGGTATTGGTTGTGCTTTTGGCGTTACACCGGGATCCAGCGGTGTGGGGCCGGGACTCGGAGCATTTTGATCCCGATAGGTTCTTGCCCTCCGCAGTCCGTGCACGTGCAGGCCATACGAACGCATACAAACCGTTCGGAACGGGGGCCAGAGCCTGCATCGGACGTCAGTTCGCGTTGCACGAAGCTGTCCTTGCTTTGGTAATGTTGATCGACAAGTTCGATTTCACCCCGGACCCCAGCTATAAGTTGAAAGTTAAAGAGTTACTTACCATTCGGCCTGACGGCCTCGAGTTGACTCTTACGCACCGCACTCGACTGTAAGCCCCACCGCGAGGCAGGTTAGGTCACTTGCGCCGCGTTGTATCGTGGCTCGGAGCAGTTGCGAAACGCAGGTCGCCCGTCGGGGGCGCCACCAGCTGCCTCATGTGCAGGGGGGTTCAACAGTGGGATCGTGGCATTTGATCGAGACTTTGATTCCGGATGTCTCAACAGTTGTTTCTACAGACGGCAAAGGCAAAGACTGGGGGAGCACCAAACGGCTACATCCGGACCGCGCCAACGACATTCGCATTGATCCGATCATTGCTGCCGTGCGCAATGATCTTGAAAGCCGTGATCTCACGCTTACATCGAAGAGGACGAAAGAGACAATTCGGATTGTCGCTATCCCAGTCGTAGGGCCTTTCAATGAAGCACACGGAATTCAACTCTGGTTCGGCAAGCCAACCGAAGACCCGGGCGAACCCAGACCCTGCTCAGGAGTTGCCTGGCTGACGTCCGACTTCATGATTCACCAGACACTCCAATCAAGCGAAATGTCTGGGGTCGATCCGAAGGAATGGGACCCGGTGGCCACTCCAGCGGAGTACATCCGCCGGTCAGTCCAATTCGACGATGAGCTCGAGTTCGTCAAGTTGGCGGTCGAACCAACGCCGGGCCAATCCATGAATACGCAGTTCTCGGTTCGACATGACACCGGCCGTGTCATGCAATGGCAGGTCGTACTGCGTACCTACCCAGACCCAGGCCAAGCTGGATGGAGAGTCCTGTTCCAAGATGTCTCCGACGTCTACCCTGCATCGAGTCCGACGCTCGCGCAGGTCGGACTCACAGAAGGACTGAAAGGAATCGGCTACCACGTAGCTCTCTTTCATGCTCAGAATGGAATGCTAGCCCTATGGATCTCGCCGGCCGCCGACTGGATCGAATGGCAGTTCACGCACCTTACGGGGCCGGTGATGGAGCCTTCCGACCTCGACGTGTTCCGCGAGGCGACGGCCCGACTCAAAGCCGGCTCGTCCGAAGAATTCGTTACTATCGGACTACGCACCCGTGAGCTTGAGTATGTCAAGTCGAGTCTGAGAATTTCTTCCTTCAAAAAGGACAATCACGACGTAGACGAAAATCTCGTTCTAGCCCAGATCTCCAGTGTAGAAGGGCAAGATCCCTTTGCGTGAGTGTCAGTAGACGCGCTTAGCGCACTCGCTTCGCAGCCGCAGCGCGCAACATCGCCCGGGCCTGCAATAACCCTGCATTCGCTCCAAGTTGACGAGCCTCGGCCTGCTGGGCCATAAGCTCCGTACGTATGAGGGCGCGTTCCGCGGCGTGAGCAACCTCTTGCTCACGCGGGACTGCCCCGTTTCAGAGAGATCGACGACCGAAAGCCAGCACTCGCAAAAGCGAGATAAAATTGCGAGAAGGATTATAGGGCTCGGGCGCGCCTGAGGCGGTTCTTCTCCGTTCTCGTCCAAGCATCCCTCACCACTTGAAGATCCATCTCGTACACGCCCGACATTAGCTCGGCGCGGGCTTCGTTCGCGCTTAATTTCTTCGCCCCCCGCTCGATGTCACTCAACACCGTCGGCGAGATGTCGAGCAAACCTGCGGCCTCTACCTGGGTCAATGACGATAGCGCCCGCAAATCGGCGAGTCGTAGCTGACTTTCCGGGATGGGCATGAGAGCACTGATCGATACATCCAACTCTTCTGCGATGTGTCGGAGTTTGTTGGCCGGCGGCGTAGATCTGCCAGTTTCCCATGTTGAGACCGCTTGTCGAGAGATGCCTAATCGGGCCGCCAAGTCGTCGGCTGAGAGTCCTGCTCGAATCCGCAACTCGCGCAGTCGGTCCGCGCGAAATCCGCGTACTCCGCTGCGCGCCATCTCATCAACTCCTGCACTCGCCTACACATCGCTGTCGCCTAATTCTGTCTCTTACTTCGACCATTTGAAGCCCTAGTCCCGATTACTGTTGCGTGATATTGTTGCGCACAGCCAATGCGACTGATTTTGGTGAAGAAAAGGGGGAGTTCAGTGTTCATGCGATTGCCAGACACGCGATACGTGACTTACACTGACCCCGCGCTTCCACCCGGAAGGTACCCCCGCGGCTTGTCCATCAGCCCGGATGCTTGCACAGAACTTGTGGCACACCTGCATCTAGATGTGCCACATGTCCGGGCGGGGGCCTGATGATTTTTCGATTGAATGACGTTGCGCGACGCAACGATCGACCGCGAACGCGGCTCCACATCAACATGACAAAGCACCCAAGGCGTTCCTTGGGTGCTTTGTCATGTCCAAAAACCCCAAGTGCGCTGCTGATTGGCGTCCGCGCGCGCACTCGGGGTCTTCACTGCACGGCCGAAATCGAGCCGAAGCATCGATCCGAACCGCTGGGCTCTCCGAGCCTTCGCGGGTTCTCACTCGCTATGCACCGGAGGTACTGATGACATCAGCTGTAATGCCCGATGCGTTACACCAACGCCGCAACTCATCGAACACGCGCTTGCCGGCGCCGGAACTCTGCACCTCACTGGCCTACGCAGGTCTCGGACTTTTGGTTGCATGCTCTCTCCGCTCCGGACACTCCGGTCCCTCGCACGTTGAGCACGACCCCGACACCGGCGAGGTTCTGACCGAGTGGGCGGCACATGCCACTAACTCAGGTGCGCCGACACCTCTAGTTGCGCACCCGATGGCCGCCTAGCTCTGAAACTTGATCACCGACTGCCAGGTTCGCCCCACTGGCGCGTGATCTTGACGGTAGAGGCGGTTGTGAGCGCCCACTTTCAACCGCTTCTACCGAACTTCCTGCCTCGGCCGTCACGTGCGGTCGTCAGCGCCCCTCTTAAACCTTTTCTGACAGAAAGGAATACAACCCGATGCCTTGGATTTTCTCGCAGCTCTGGTTTTTGCTCAGCCTCCTGGGTTGACATCGCGGTAGGTGGCGCTGCGATCCACGCAGTGCCACCTACCCATCCGAGGCATCACCGTCGTTTGCGCTGAGGGATCACCCGAAAGCTGACCCTCGTTTTCGGTCGGTTTCTCAGCGCAGACGGTGGTGGTTCCACCACCAAACACTTCTTCCCCAGAACCTGAATCTCGCTGGTAGCACAGCACATAACGAAAGGTTTCAACTCCAATGTCTTCACAGCAAGGAATCGGTGGCCGCCACCGCCGCCGCAGAGAGCGTGCAGCAGTGGTTACTGCCGTCCCGATCATCATCGCTTTGGCCTGGGGATCCGGTGTCGGACACGCAGCTCCGCAGGACTTCGTGACCGCACCCGACACTGCACAGTCCGGAACGACGGATACCACCCCCGTTGTCCCACCACCGGCACCGACACAGGAACGCCAGTTCCTACCCGGTTACCAGCCCTCACCGCGAGTGCAACAGTCCGAGTGGCGCAGCTACGACGACTACCAGTCCGGCAACCAGCAGTCCTCGTACCAGACCACCTACTACGAACAGACCCCCACGCCGCAGGCGACGCCGCAGACCGCACCCACCGAGGCACCACCGGCATTGCAGGCAGCTCCACCGCCCCCACCGCCGATTCCTACGGTGCAGCGCACTGTCATCGCGCCGATCGACGCACCCGACGGTTACATCCTCGCCGGTGGCCAGCTCGTGCCGTACGACCAGAACATGCTCGACCCAAACCTGGTCGAGCAGTTCAACAACACCGCGCAGGCTTTGCAGGCAGACGGCGGTAACTTCCTCGTCGACAACGGATTCGCCGATGCCCCGCAAGCCGACCGGATCGCGGCAGGCACCGCGACCGGCTTCATCGCCGGCGGCGCAACCGGTTTCTTAGCTTCCTTGCTCCCTGCCGCTGTGATCACCGGCACCGGGGGCGCAATCGGGGCCGGGTTGGGAATCGCGGCCACCACGGGCACAGGTGCCATTGTCTGGGGAGGGCCGTTGGGATGGATCTTCATCCCCGGCGCTGCCGCTCTCGCTGGTGCAGGAATCGGCGCAGCGCTCTCGGTTCCCATCGTCTTGGGCTTGACCGCCACAGGGGCCGGTATCGGAGCGCTCCTCGGCGGCACCCTCCTGGGCGGCGAGCAGCAGATCATCGAAGAGCCTGCACCACTTCCGGCACCGGAGAGCATCCCGCCCGCGCCGGTCGCGCCACTGACCCTCGATGCTCCCGGCATCCAAAGCGTCATCGACACCACTGTCGGCCAGGTCGAGGAGTACCTCAATCCCGCACCAGCCGAGTCCGATTGGGCAGTCAGTGAAGCCCAGACGTGGATCGAACCCGCCTACGAGGCAGTACAGGGCTTCACCACGACCGTGCTCGAACAGCCCGCGGTGGCAGAGACGGTCGCTGCTGTGAACGCGGCCGCTGCACCCGCTTTCGATCAGGGCACTGCGGCACTGAACAACGCCCTCGCAGGGGCCGGTCTGAACTTCGCGTTCTGACCTTCGGAGGTAGCTCGTTCACATCCTGAACGAGCTACCTCCACAACTCGACCCTCGTTCTCTACTTCTACTCTCGGAAAGGCCCTGTTGTGGCACCTCGAGACCCCGCTGCCGGCGTCGACAACGACGACCGAATCGGTGACTGGTTCACCGACACCGAAGTGACCGAATCACGCCCTGATGGAGCCCTTTCCGAGTGCCCGCCCGAACGTCGGTTGACGGTCCTGACCGATGAACCACAGGTCGAGACCGATTCGGACGACGACGACTGGTTCCACGGCGGCCAGGACAGCAGCGCTCCACACGACGGCGCAGAAAGTTCGGACCGTCACCACACCACCGGTGAGTACGAGTCTTTCGACGCACGTACCGCTGTGCTCCGAGACCAGCGCACCTACATCTCACCCACCCCGCCCGCGCAGTCGTGGTGGAGGCGTCACCGCGCAGCGGTAGCGGTCACCGCCGCGCTCACCGTTGTCATCGGCGGCGTCGCGGGAGCAGCTCTCGTGCTGACCGGCGTCGGCAGTGAACCACCATCACCCGCCGCGCTGCCTCTCGACGAAATCGTCACCACACCGGCAACACCCACCTCCACCACGCCCGCAGCAGCCGGGGCAGCAGCCGCCGATGTCACCTGGTGCGCAGGACAAGCCGACGGCGACCCGGTCACCGGCGACAGTGACGACCCCGGCGCGGTCGCGATCTGGCGATTCGAGAAGGCGTTCTACTTCGACCGCGACGGGGCCGCTGCACGCGCGGCCGGCGCACCCGATGCAGTGATGGCCTCGGCGCAACGCCTGCAACAGGGTATCGACCAGCTCGAACCCGCTATCGAGTTCTGCGTGCTCGCCGACCCGGTCGACGCCGGGATCTACAACGTCACCGTGCTCGAACGCGGACCCGGAATCGACGGCCGACTGAGCCGTCAACGGATCACCACCACCGCAGCAGCAGACGGCCAGACCCTCATTGCCGCGATCGTCCCCCGCTGACCAGGCACACCCACCAGAGAAGAGAGAAGCTGTGCACACAACTATCGACCAGGCCCGCCGCCTCACCCCGCGCCTGCTTGCTGCCACCGCAGCGCTGACCATCGTGGTCTCCGCGAGCGGTGTCGCAGCCGCGCAGCCGACCACAACCACACCTGCACGTGCTGACGGTGGTGACTGCTCGGTACTGCATCTCGTCGTCGTGCCCGGCACCACCGAAATCGACGAGAACTCCTCCCCAGATACCGATTCCGGCTTCTTCTCCCGCGTGACAGTCCCGGCGATGCGTGATGCGAACTCCGGCGACAGCCCTGCTCTGAGCCGCAGTTACGTGCCGTACCCGGCCAGCTTCGGGGGCAAGCCCGGTGACCGTTCGACCGTCCCGTACGCCCAGTCGGTCGACATCGGGGTCGAGAACACCCAGAACATGATCTCCGATATCGCCGCCCGCTGCCCCGGCACGAAGTTCTTCGTCTCCGGATATTCCCAAGGCGGCGAAGCAGCATCACAGGTCCTGCGCTCCATCGGCGCCGGGGACGGTCCGATTCCCGCCGAGGAGCTAGCAGGGGGAGCCTTGTTCTCCGATCCCACCCGCGCCGAAGGCGAAGACATCATCGCCAGCGGCGCGTCTGCACCTGCACCGGCACCGGGAACCGACGGCGCGGCCGTGGATACCGTCACCCTCGCTCCGGCCGTCGCCGCAGCTGCCCCCGCCGGGGGCGGTATCGCGCCGACACCGAAGATCAGCGGCTTCGGCGCAGTGTCGGACCGTGTCGCCTCCTACTGCACCGCAGGCGATCTCGCGTGCGATACCCCCGCCAACGCCCCCGCCGCCAAGCTCGTCGCCTCCATCGCCGGTCAGTCCTCGATGGACACCCGCGACCCCGTCCGAATCCTCACCGACGTCTCGACCGCAGTCGGGCGCACCGCCCTGATGACCGGAGCATCGGTAGTCAACGACAACATCGAATTCGACGACGCCGCTGGACGGTTCGAGGTCAACTCCGCACCCGAAACGGTGCTCTCGAAGATGGCGAAATACTCCGACCCGTCCGCTACCTCGACCGAGGAGATGATCGACGAAGCGGTCGGTGCGGTCACCAAGATCGCCGGCATGGCCATCGGTGCTGCGATCACAGTCGCCAAAGACGTCATCACCCCCGAGACAATCGGCCAGCTCGCCACCGTCGGACTGACCAACCCGCCGGCAGCACTCGGCCTACTCGCCGCCAAGGTCGCGACGTCGGCAGTCAAGCTCGTACCCCCAGCCACCATCGACTCCGCCGTCGACGTCGCCTTCAAAGAAGTATCGAACACCATCGACGAAAACGCCGGCCTCGCCCAGCTCGTCACCGACACCTCGTACTGGAACACCGCCACCAAACACAGCTCCTACGACAGTGTCCCGGTCGGATCCAAAGGTGAAACCCCCGTCGAGCTGACAGTCCGGTGGATCGTGGCCCTCGCCGCCGACCTCACCGGTGATCAGAGCCTCGCCGACAAAGTCGGCGCAGTGATCACACAGGGCGCGGCACTGTTCGCCACCACTGACACCGTCCGCAGCGCCGGGAGCATCCTCACCGCCCACGCCACCATCGGAAACACCGCCGCCACCTCGACAAGCACAGCAGCAACCGCCACCTCTACGAGCGTGGCCACCACCGCAGCACCTACCACCGCCTCGCCGACCACCACTCGGTGACCGAGACCGCCGGAGAAGGAGGTGCGCCCGAGATGGCCGCACAACCAGCAGAGCGCCGTGACTACTACCGACAGGGTGAACCGTCGATCACACCGGCAGGGTTGCGGGTACCCCCGCCTGCCCGGCGGGCACCGATCCACGACGAGCCCGTCTCGGTCCACGGACGCCCGCCCGTGATGTGGCTTCTGGCCGCCCATGGGCGCTCCGGCGCAGGCACACTCGCCCAGATCTGGGCACCGGCAGGCGATGCCCGACGCGGCTGGCCCGCCGCCGACCGGCACCGAGGCGTCGCAGTCGTCTGCCGCACCGACCGCGACGGCCTCGACGCCGCCCACGACCTCCTCCTGCAAGCAGCCGCCGGCCTGACCGGCGGTTGCACCCTCCTGGGCCTGGTGCTGGTCCCCGACGCCCCCGGCCCACTCCCGAAGACACTGCGCAGACGCGCCGACGTGGTGGCCTCCGCCGCCCCATCGGTATGGCGCATCCCCTACATCCCCGACCTACGCACCCACGCCCAAAGCGAGCTCGCGGTGTGGTCACCGAAAGAACCCGACCCGCTCCCACCTACGCGGATGCGCGCACTCACCCCCTCGACCACAGCACCACACCCCGAACTTGCCGCGATCGGGCGGGACATATTCACCGCCGCCCGTATCGCGGCAGGCCGCTGACCCCCGCACCCCTCTCACCAGGACAGAAGGAGAACACCACCATGATCACCACTCTCACCGCGGCGACGACCACGTTCCTCGCGCAGAACATCGGCGACGTCACCCCCAAGCCACCAGACGGGCCCACCGGTCAGAAGATCCTCGAACTGCTCTCGTGGCTGATGTGGGGCTGCATCATCGCCGCCGTCGCCGGAATCATGATCTGCGGCGCGATGCTCGCCTTCGAGAAGATCACCGGCGGAGGCCAAGGCGGCAACGCCACCGGAAAACTCGTCGGCGGCCTATTCGGGTCCATCGTCATCGGTGGTGCCGCCGGCCTGGTCAACATGCTCGTCCTATGACCAGACTGACCATGGCCATCCTGAGCTGGACTCTGTGGGGTCTGCTCTTTGCCTCGATCGTCGGCATCACGGCCGGCGGCGCAATGCTGGCCTGGGACAAGGGCACCTGCCGCACAGGTCACCGCGAACTGGTGCTGCTGTTGATCTCCGGTGTCGTCGGTAGTACCGCCGGTTTCCTCAACCTGGTGATCGTATGAACGACACTGCCGCTCCCGCTGAAGGAGTCAGTTCATGACAATCATGTTGGCGCAACCACCCACCTCACCGGTCGAGTGGCCCGCCGAGGTCTGGCAACCGATCATGACCGGGCTGTCGTGGCTGCTCTGGTTCGCGATCATCACCTGCATCGCGGCGCTGATGGTTTGCGGGGCGACGTTCGTCAACCAGCGCAAATCCACCGGCAAACAGATCGTCGAGGACGCCACCCTGGCCCGGATCCTGATCTGCGCCGCGATCATCGGCTCCGCATCCGGAATCGCTCAAGCCGTTCTCGTCTGAGTACCTGAACCCACTGCACCCGTTCTTCATTCGACCCGAAAGGCATTTCTCCTGATGACCACCTCGCGCACACTCCGGATCGCCGCGACAGCGGCGACCGTCTTCGTACTCGCTGCGTGCGGATCCGGTACCGACGACGCACCGGCCACCGCCACAGATCCGGCACCGGATCTTCGGTCCGCTCCGGCCGAGCTGACCTGGCGTCAAATCAACGGCGTCTCGGTACCGACATCACGGATCGATGGCCCTCGCACCGGCACGTCGGTCAACCGCAGCGGATACACCCAGACACCACAGGGCGCTGTGCTGGCCGCGATCAACGGTCAGACCGCCCTCGCCGTCGCCGACGACCGGACATGGCCGGAGGTGGTCAACACCGTCACCGCGCCCGGACCTGGCCGCGACGAGTTCGCAGCCGCACGCGCGGGGGTCACCGTCTCCGGATCCGTCCCGGCCGGCGCGGCACCGACATTCGCCGGTTTCGAGATCACCGACTATCAGGCCGACCCGCTGACGGCGGCGGTGTCGGTGGCACAAACAATCGGCGACAACAACCAGCTCTACTCGTATCCCGTTGCATTGCAGTGGATCAGCGAGGACTGGCGGATCGTGCTTCCGACCGCCGAAGAGAACATCGACGCAGTCGAGCTCGGCTCCCTCGACGGTTACACCACCTTGGAGCAGAACTCATGAGCCGCCGCCTGCGCAACACCCTGATCACCGTCGCGGCCCTCGTCGTGGTCGCTGTGGTCGGCGCGATTGCGTTCATCATCCCCAACATGAACGACGACGACACCCCCCAGATCGCAGCCACTCCGCCGCCGACGACAGCGCCTCCGACGCCAGGGGACTCCGGCCTCGGCACAGGGGCCGAAGGATTCGGTATCCCCGATGCAGACCTGTCCGGACGCACCGTCATGGTCCCGAACAACCCCGCCGGATCACCGCTCCCGCAAAACGCCCCGACCGGACCACGCACCGAATGCAGCAGCGACGGCCGCCCAGTGACCTCACCGGAGTCGATGATGATCCAACGCAACTTCGGTGTCTCGACGCTGTACTCCGAAACCGATGGGCCTTCCTACCTCGACGGTCTCGTCCTCGCCGGATACACCCGCACCCCTCAAGGCGCGGCCCTGGCCGCCGCGAACTTCCTACCCCGCGGACTGGCAGGCGGCGAAGTCGCCATCGAGGCGAGCGACAAGCTCCTTCTCAACGGTGACCAGGTTGTCGATCTGGAGGCACGAGCGGTAGAGGAATCGAAAGCAGTCAACACCGAAACCGTGGCCTTGCGTGCACCGATGGCATTCAAAATCCTTTCGTGCACCGACAGTTTCGCTGTTGTCGAGCTCGCGTCGATTCGCGATGTCGACGACACCGGCAAGCGTATGCAGTCACCGGTCTACTTCGGTTTACGTCTGAACATGGTTTGGGACGGTGGAACCTGGAAAGTGCGTGAGAACACCGGCCCTGCACAGTTCGGCCCCTACAACTCTCTCGACGGCTTCACTCGGTGGGCACTGTGACCCGCACAGCGGCCCTGGCCGCCCGCACCCTGGTGATCTTGTTCCTGTCCCTGATCGCGGTCGTCGGGGCCAGCGGACTCGCCCACGCCCAAGACCCGACACCTGCTCCTGTGCCGAATTTGACCGAGCAGATCAACCCCGGTGCCGACGGCAACGACTTCCAGAAACAACGCCGCGACTGCCTGGCCGACGGCTCCGACGTGATCGAAGACGGCGGGATCGCAGACAAGTTCCTGGACGCGATCGGTGGTAGAGGGGCAGCAGATCAATTCTTCTGCCTGGATTCGGCGGTCTACGATCACCCCGGCGACGCATTCTCCACCGCCGTCTCCTCGGCAACATCAGCGTTCTGGGGCGACCCTATCGGCGACTTCACAAAATCGGTGATGGAAGGCAACACCCAAGCGTTCCGGTCTGTGATGACGTTCTGGATGTCCTCCGGAATCCCCGGTCTGGCCGCCGAAAACGCCATGTCCGGGCTCCGCAACATCATCTCCGGATTCACATTGGTGGCGTTGTTCGCCTCGATCGTCATCGCGATGACCAAGCTCGCCCTCGCCCGCAAACAAGCCGTGATGGAAGGGGCCACCGAGACCGCGAACATGCTGGTTCGCACCGTCATCACCGTTTCACTGTTGCCGATCCTGGTGCTGATGTTCCATCAGGGCGGGGACATCGCCTCGTCGTATGCGCTGGAGAAGTTCGTCGGGGGCAACCTCGACGAGAAGATCACCGCCATCACCGCCTTCGACGACAAGACTGGTCTGGGCCCGATCCTCGCGCTTGCGTGCGCCGGGTTCGCCTTCCTCGGCTCCGTCGCCCAGTTGATCGCACTGCTGATCCGTGAGGCGGTGCTGTGTGTCGTCGTGGCCGTGATTCCGATCGCCGCTGCGGCGTCGGCTACCGGGACCGGCCGATCCTCCTACAAGTCGATGATTGCCTTCACCCTCGGCGCGTTGTTGTTCAAGCCGGTTGCGACGCTGCTGTATCTGTTCGCGTTCTGGGCGGCCTCGGCGTCGAGCTCGGATCAGATCGCGACGGTCATCATCGGCTCCGTCCTCTTGGCCATCATTGGGTTCGCTCTGCCGACCTTGATCAAAATCGTCGCTCCCGCAGCAGAATCCATCTCTGCCGGTGGCCGCGAAGTCGGAATGCTCGGCGCGGCAGGTGGCGCGGTGATGGGCAGCGGCGGTGCCGCTGCCTCGCGTGCTCTCGGTGCGGTCGCGAACACCGTCGCCGGATCCGCGGGCGGCGCAGGTGGAAGCAGCGGAGGCACTGGCGCTGCTGGTTCCGGCGCACGTCCCGCCACCGGACTGCAAGGCCGCTACACCGGCGGATCGGGAAGCAGCAACACCTCGCACGCCGGCGCATCATCCGGGCCGATGGGCGCAGCCCGGCGGGTCGGGTCCGCCACTGCATCGGCAGGACGTACCGGTACCTCAGTAGCAATGCGCGGCGCAGCGGGCGCACTCAAAGCCGCCGGCAACGCCGGCCGCACCGCCGGCTCGGTCTCGAGCACCCTCGGCTCAGCCGCTGAAGGCGCAGTCGGCAACTACCACGGACGGATTCAACGATGACTCGAACAATTTCTCGGCCGGTGATCGGCGGATATTTCGCCGTATCACTTCTGGCGTGCTTGGGCTTCGGATTGCTCGGCGTTGTGGCGGTGGGCGCGACAGTGCTGGTTTCCCTGATGGTGCTCGCCGTAGCCGTGCGGGTCGAGGCACCCGGTGCAGCGGCTATTTGCACGAGGGTACTCGAGCTGGCGCAATGGCAGCCCAACCAGGCGGCCGTCGCGAAGGCAACGCAGATGAGCGCCGGTGACGAACGATGAGCACTCAACTCGAGGCCCCGTACGAACCGCCGATCTACTCCGCCGGTAACCGACCTCAGTCGACGTTCGCGTTCGGTCTGCCGACCAAGGTGATCGGCTACGGGGCGGGATTCTTCGCAATCTCCTTCGCCGTCCTGATCTTCGTGCACGTCGTAGCCGGCCTGGCACTGATGGGCATCGGCGCACTCGTTCTCACCCCTCTGGTGTTCGCGCCGAACGGCCGAACCCTCTACGAGACAGGACAATTAGCTATGCAATGGCAGTTCCGTAAGCACATCGAAAAGTCCACCGAATACCACGCCGGACCGAACTCGAGGATCCCCGGCGGTCGCTACCGGCTTCCCGGCATCCTCTCTCGCACCAATCTCTACGTGGGAATCGACCGGCACGGCAACGAATTCGGCATGATCCACAACCCCGATGATCACCGCTACACCGTCGTCTTCGATGCCCTCCCCGGCGGTGACGAAGCGATCATCCAACGCGACAAGGACCTCTACACCGCCGACTGGGGCGTCTACCTGGCCGATCTCGGCCTGCCCGGTGACATCGTCGGCGCGGTAGTGGTAGTGGAGAACATCCCGGCCACGGGCCTGCGGTTGGCCCGTCGCGCCCGCCAAGAACTCGTTCACTCCGCACCCCCCATGGCGGCTGAGTTCGTTCGCCAGTCCGCCGTCCGGATGCCCTCGGGTCGACACCGCACCCTTGCCAGGCTCGCGATCACCTTCAGAGCCACCACCAAGGAGCGGCAGAAAGATCCGGAAGAGATGGCCACCGAACTCGCTCGGCGCCTACCGGACCTGTACGAATCACTGAGCGGAGCCGGGATCGACGCCCAACCGATGACTGCCGCCGAGATCACCGCAGCAGTGCACCGCAGTTACAACCCCTCGACCGAGAACGACTTCGAAGAACTCGACATCTCCGGTGAAGACCACGGCGTCGACTGGGAAGACGCCGGCCCGGGCCGCGCCAAGACCGAATGGGGTCATTACCGCCACGACGGCGGCGTCTCGGTGGTCTGGGAAATGGCTGCGCCACCGGAATCGGTGTTCACCGACACCGTCCTCAAACCGCTCCTGCAACCGCACGACGACCTGCCGCGCAAACGCCTGACCCTCATCTACCGCCCCTACTCGGCCGGGGACGCAGCGAAGAAGGTCGACAAGCAACACCGAGACGCCCTGCACGCCATCAATTCCCGCGGCAACAAGATCACCTCCGCAGGGTCGGAGAAGCGCCACGAGATCGCCGAACAGGCACGACGAGAAATGGTCTCCGGAGCCGGATACGAGCGCTACTCCGCTTTACTGACGATCACCGTCGGCTCGGTGGAGGAAATCGCAAACGCGGCCGCAGTGACCGAATCCCTCGCGGCGCGTTCCCGCCTGCGGTTGCGGCGCGCGTTCGCTTTCCAAGATGCTGCGTTCGCCGCCGGTCTCGGCGTCGGAGTGCTCCTCCCCGACCAGATCTCCACCTCGATCCTGGTCCGGCGCAGCTAGACCACCCCATCTTCAAACCCCAACTCCTGCCCCCACATTCCAGCTCACTGCGAAGAGAGAGAGACGCTCGATGACCCTCACCGACGATCGCCCCGAACTGGGCTACGACGATCCCTACTTGTTCGAGACCGCCGCAGTGCAGCCGTCGGCGTTCGTGCGATGGATCATCGGCGACACCGACTACGCAGACCTCGCCGCCCGCATCGCCAACGGTGACGCCGACGAGCCCTACCCGTACTCCCGCCGCGGTCTGGGCCTCATGCGGTGGCGCAACGATCACCCCCACACCCTCCGGGCCGTCACCGAGGCAGCCGGGGACCCATGGTGGCGCGAAGCGCTGAGCAGCAGCGCCCGCGGCCTCAAAGGTGCAGGCGGTGGCCGCATGTCGACCGTGCCGGCACCGATCGAATACGAAGCCACTTCGGTGCAGATGTGTGGGCTGAACCCCTGGGCCATCGGTGCGGCGGCACCCTCGGCCGGAACCATCGTCGGCCAACACGCCGTCACCGACGATGCGGTCTCGTGCGATCCGTTCGCCTACTTCCGCGACAACCACATCGCCAACCCCAGCATGTTCGTGCTCTCACTACCCGGTCTCGGCAAGTCGACGCTGATCCGCAAAATCCTCATAGGTGCGTGCGGATGGGGCCAGACCCCGATCATCGCCGGCGACATCAAAGGCGAATACATCAAGCTCACACGTCTGATGGGCGGGCAGATCATCACCCTCGGACACGGCGGTGGCCACCTCAACCCCCTCGCCGGCGGGGCACTCGGACAAGCCGTCGTTCGCGCAATCGCCGCCCGCAACATCGAAACCGACCCCGACCGCATCGTCGAGCTCGACGAGCTGATCGCCACAGCCAAAATCAGCATCCGCACCCGCCAAATCAACGCCGTCTGCGCCCTGGTCGAGCTGATCCGCTACGACACCCACTCGGTGAAAGCCTTCGAGAACTCCCTGATCGGCATCGCACTGCGCGAGCTCTACTCCGAGGCCGGCGGGTTTTCCTACGAGAACCCGCCGCTGCTCAAGGATCTCTACAACCGCATCGACACAGGATCCCCGGCCATGTGGCAAGCGGCCTACAAGACCGAGAGCAAGGGCTACCGCGAGGCCATCACCGAACTCATGCAAGCCCTCGGCGCATTGACCTCCGGCCCCCTCGGAGACATCTTCGCCGACCACACCACGCAGCCGATCGACCTCGACGCCCCGATGATCTGCATCGACGTCTCGAGCCTCGACCGAGGAGATACCACCCTCAAAGCCGCCGTGATGCTCTCCTGCTGGGCCGATGCCTACGGCACCGTCGAAGCCGCACACCTGCTCGCCGACGCGGGCCTGGACCGCCAGCGCCTGTTCCTGATGGCCCTCGACGAGCTGTGGCAGGTCATCGGCGCAGGACCGGGCATGGTCGCCCGCGTCAACGAAATCACCCGCCTCAACCGAACCGACGCCACCGGCCTGCTGATGATTACTCACACCGGCCGTGACCTGGAAACCTTGCCCACCGAAGCCGACATCAAGACCGCGAAAGGATTCATCGACCGCGCCGGCATGGTCGTGTGCGGGGGCCTGCCGATCGGCGAGGTCGAACGCCTGTCCGGGGAGCTGAAGTTCACCGCCGCCGAAGCCGACATGGTCACCTCCTGGTCACGCGGGGCAGCACTGCGCGGATCCGAACGCCGCACCGCTCGCGCCCCTGTTGGACGCGGACATTTCCTCATCAAGGTCGCCAAAGACAACACACCCGGCATCCCGATCCGAACCGTGCTCACCGACGTCGAAATCGAGACCGGCGTCCACGACACCAATGCCCGCTTCGCCGAATACTTCTCCGGCCGTAACGTCGAATCCCCCGCCCTCGACGATGATGCCTCCCAGATGGCGGGTGCGTACTGATGCGCGCCGGATACACCCCCCAGACCCGCGGCTGGGCGCTCGAGGAATACAAGAAGTCCCGGCCCAACTACGGCTCCCGCGCCGAATGCGTTGCAGCACTCGCCGTAGCGATCGGAGCCCACGAGAACACCGTGGCCCGATGGATCAAGCTCGAATACGGTCCACCCCGGTTACCCGCCGCCGATGAGACGGTCGTGCGGATGCGGGCAGTGGAAGCCGAGAACGAACGCCTGCGCAACGAAAACCTCACGCTCACAGCACGGCTCGCCGCATATGTACCGCGCTCGATCGCCGGCGAGTCGCTCGGAGCGGCAGCGCTGTGAAAAAAGGCGGCGCGATAACCCTCACCGTCGTACTCGCGTTGTCACTGTTCGTGATCCTGTTCATCACCACCGGAGTCCGCGACGACGCCGCCGAGTGCCTGCCCTCCGGCGGCGGGGGCTCGTCCACGGCGGCGGGAGGGGTGCCTGCCGGATCGTTCGCGAAGCCGACGAAGACCACCGAATCGACCCTCTCGAGCCCGTTCGGTGAGCGAGAAGGCACCATGCACAACGGCATGGACCTCGCCGCCCCCGTCGGCACACCCATCTACGCCTACGCCGACGGCATCGTCACCCAGGCCGGACCCGCGACCGGGTTCGGGCAGTGGATCGTCATCGAGCACAACATCGCCGGCCAGATCGTCTCCACCGTTTACGGCCACATGTTCCCCGACGGGGTCCTGGTCAAGGCCGGAGACCACGTCACTGCCGGTCAACACATCGCCGGCGTCGGCAACAACGGACAATCGAGCGGGGCGCACCTGCACTTCGAATACCACACCGGACCATGGTCTTCCAGCAACGCGATAGACCCGACACCGTTCTACGACGCCGCCGCCGACCCCGGCACCGGGCAGAGCGGCCAGAGCCCACTCCCAGCACCCTCCACCAGCCCGCCGCCCGCACCGTCACCTGCCGGCGGAACCGCAGAGATGGCGGCCCTGCCTGGATCCGTCGGCTCCGAAGACCACTGGCAGGTCGACACCGTCCGCGTCGCCCGCGCCGTGCACGCCAAGTTCCCGCAAATCTCACGTATCGGCGGCTGGCGGCCGGGCGGCGGCGGGTACGACGATCACCCGTCCGGACGCGCTGCGGACATCATGATCGAGAACTGGTCCTCCGAAGAGGGTAAAACACTCGGTGACCAGGTCAAGGACTACCTATGGGCGAACCGCGACTACTTGCAGATCGAGTACATGATCTGGCGTCAGCAGTACATTCCCTCGACCGGTGAGTCGAACACGATGGAGGACAGGGGATCTCCTACCGCGAACCATTTCGATCATGTCCATGTCACCACCATCGGCCACGGAATGCCGACACCAGGGCAGACCTACGGACCCATCCCCGGCGGTACCGGATCGGCACCGAAAGCGGCAGGAAACTGCACCACCGCCCCCGGCGCTGGGCTCGGTGACCGGGCCGACCTGGCGGCCGGCCAGATCCCGCCTGAATTCCAGCCGTGGCTCACGCGGTCGGCCGCACAATGCCGCGAGGTGTCCCCCGCGATTCTCGCCGCGCAGCTCAAACAAGAAGCCGGTTTCACACCCGGCCTGACCAGCCCCGCAGGGGCCAAAGGGTACGGACAGTTCATGCCCGAAACCTGGGCCGCATACGGATTCCCCGTCGATGACAACGGAACCGTCACCGGCCCAGCAGGAGCAGGCGACCCGAACGACATCGGTGACGCCGTGATGGCACAAGGGCGCTACAACTGCTCCGTCGCGGACACCCTGCGGCCCGGTATCGAATCCGGCTCCATCACCGGCGATCCCGTCGAACTGATGCTCGCCGGATACAACGCAGGCCCCGGTGCCGTGCAGCAGTTCGGCGGTATCCCGCCCTACCCCGAAACCCAGAACTACGTCACCACCATCACCGCTAACGCCTCGAACTACGACCTCGCCCGATAGCCGCACCCACCAGGAGACCCCGATGACAACACCTCACTGCGCCGACGATCAACCGACACCGCCGCAACTGTTCGATGCCCGCGGATGGCTTCTGGACTGCGGTTTCAGCGACGAACTGATCGACGATCTCAACGACAGCGCGATCGTGCGCTTCGTGGACCGCGAATACGAGGGAGGATGGGCGGCGTTCCTGCTCGATAGCACCGGCCGTCTCGTCGAGCGACAGATCGTCTCCAAGCGCCCCTCTGCCACTACCGATGCAGTGGCACAGTGGACGTTCATGCTTGCCAAAGCGCACACTCTCGGGGTGTTTTCCCCTGACGCGGCCGCCCTTGCTTCGAGCAGCGGGGCCGGGCTGTGACCCGCCGGACACTGGCCGTTCTGATCGCGCTCGGCCTTCTCGCGACCGCTGGCATCGCGAGCATCGTCGTGCTGATCCTCGGCGGCACCAGCGCACCAGACCAGCCGGGCACCGATGCGGGATACGCCATGTCCCCGATCGGTACCGAACCCGCCGACGTCGCTGTAGCGGTGATGTCAGGGGTGTTCACCTGGCAACCCGCTATCCAAGACTCCTCATGGGAAGCACTCCACAACCAGCAGGACCAGCTCAGCGGCGCGATGGCCACCGCCGCAGCGCAGCCACCGACACCTGCACCTCGGCCCCTTCCTGAATGGGCAGCCTGGGCGCGCAGCCGGGACACCATCACCGCGATCGTGCAACCGGACGGCGACCCAGTAGTCGACGGAGACACCGCCACCGTGCCCGTCACGATCAGTCAAACAGTGCAGCACACCGACGGCTCCGTGACGCCGTTTACCACCTACACCGCCAGCGTGACACTCGAAACTGATTCCGGTGCTTGGACAGTAGCGAACTATTCTCTTCAGAACAGCGACCGGTAGATCGCGGTCGAGCATGAGATTCCCGAGCAGTACTTCAGATCCCCAAGTGCTATTATTGCTGCATGTCGGACGAGTGGAGTGAACTGCGGGAGGTCTCGCGTAATCAGTTCTGGTTGTTCACCGCCGCCCAGGCACGCCATCGCAGGTTTCGCACGTACCAGTTGGCCCGAGCAGTGGATCGGAACGTACTCGTCCGGGTCCACCACGGGGTCTACGGATTCGTCGACGCCGAAGGGTGGTGCCCGTTCGAGAACGTCGCCGCCCAGTGGCTTGCGCTGGACCCCGGAGCCGACATCGATGCACGCCGCGGCGCACCGGAGGTGATCGTCAGCCACGAGAGCGCCGGCTCGATCAGGGGCATGGGAACGATCGCCTCGTACGGGGTGGACCTGACTTCACCTCGGCGGATCAACGTCCGTGACCCGCACACCCGCACCTACCGCCGGCCGCTCGGGGAGCGCGGTGTCGACTGGGACCTGTACGAGGGATTGCCGGTGGCCACCGAAACGCGAGTGATCACCGATCTTGCCGAAAAGCGTATCGATGGCGGCGATCTGGGCACTGTTGTGCGCGATTGCATCGACTACGGCACCCTCTCGGCCGACACAGTCGTCGGTCTTCTCGCCCCGTACGCCGCGCGGTGGAATCTCCCGGCGTTCGACGGCACGAGTCTGCTCGAGCTGCTGTTGTGGTCGTGCCGTGAGCCGGTAGGGGCCTGAGTGCCGCATTACGCCGACGAGGGCGACTTTCGGAAAGCGCTGATCGCGCGACTTCGAGAGCTCGGCACGGACACCGGATGGGGTCCACAGGACGCCGCTCGCGCCTTCGCACTGCAACAGCTGACCTCGCGACTGTTCCGATCCTCCAGCGCCCGAAGCTGGGTGCTCACTGGCGGCACCGCCCTGCAATACCGCAGCAGCGAAGCCCGCCCGACCACCGACGCCGACCTTGCGTTCGCGGCCGACGCAGCTACGCTCCGCAGCACTCTGACGAGCGCCCTCGCACCGCGCGAGGGCGAGTACGGCATTTTCGACGTCGCTGTACGTGTCTCCGCCGACTCGGGCCAGCACAAAGCTCGCATCACCTACTTGGTCGACGGTCAACGGTTGGCCAGTGCCACCCTCGACGTGAATACCACTCGTACAACCGATTTCGAGCCGGACACTCTCACTCCGGCACCGTTCGTGTCGATGCCCGATCTTCTACCGCCGCCGCCGATGCAGGTCTATCCCGTTGCGCGGCATCTGGCGGACAAGGTGACCGCGATGTACGAACGTCACGGCGCCGCTTCGGCGTCGCCTTCGACGCGCCCGCACGACCTCGCCGACATCGTCATCCTTGCCCGCAGCAGTATCGTCGATGCTCGCGATTTGCTCGCCGCGATCCGAAGCGAAGAGCAGCGCCGCGGTGTCACTGTGCCATCCCCACTTGTTCTGCCTGACGAGTTGTGGGTGAGTAGCTATCGTCGCCGCGTCGAACGCAGCGGATTGCCTGCCTCACTGCATGAGGCGCGATCTGCACTGGGCGTCGCCAACGAACTGCTCGGCCCGATCATGTCTGGACAGGTACTCGATGGGCGGTGGGATCCGACTTCTCTCACCTGGACTGCGGGCGAGAGGGGAGGGGTGCAGCCACCGCTATCGATGAGGATGCTCTTTCGTGCCGTCAAGCCGCGGCGATCGACGTCGCAGCCACGGCAATCAGATCACCAGTCGGCGCCGCAACCTCCAACACCGCCGATTTACGAAGCGCGCCCTGACACCGGATTCTCACTGTGAGGCTTCGCCGCGAAGGGAGGGGCGTTCCGGGAGTACAGCGCACCCATGCGGGCTTGCACGACGCTGTCTCTAACACTCGCAACACCGAATGTGTATGAATCAGACCATTTGACAACAGCTTTCGCGACTACTGGTAACCCTGAAAAGCTCGTCGTGTTGCCCAGTGTCGAAACCCTGTGCGGATGGGCGGCTGCACCACTTTATGCAGCCCCCTACCGGTTTCTGTCACGTCCACGCCGACATCCCATTCGCGACTGACTTCGGGTGCCGATACCAGTGCTGAGCATCGGTTCTGTGCGGTCGGTGCCACCGTTGTGTTGTCACCGATACGCTGGATCGATGGCGAGAATGACATCGCTCGACAATTGGGTGCATCGGCAGCTGACGGGAGAGCGGACACTGGCGAAGCCACCCGGTCCAATACTGCTGTTCATCGTGACGGCCGCCGTCGCGGTATGGATCTGCGTCAAACGAAATTGGTGGCCATCGCCGTTCGGCGCACATACCTGGGCCGACCCATTGCTTGCCCATTTAGTCGTACTGGGCGTTCTGGCCGTCACCGGACTGGTGTGGGCGGTACGAACCCTCTACGTGCTCGGCCGCGACCGACGTTGGTCCTGGTGGATACTCCCTGCGCCCTTCGTCGTCTCTGCCGCTTTCGCGTTCGTGGTTTGGGGGCCAGCTACGACATTCCTCGACAAACGTGGCGAGTTCGAGGCCATCGCCATCGACATCAGGGAGAACCCCGGCACGTCCCGCGAGGAGTTCGAGATCGGTCCTTTCGATATCAGTAGCGCGCGAGGGGGCTCGTCGGGAGAGGTCTACTTCGTCGACAATTCGACTGTTTTCTTTAGCTTCACGAGTGGGTGGGTGCACTCACCTGATCATGAACCGCGCGGCCTCGGCAATGTCGATTTCTCCTCGGCCCACCTCGATGGCCCGTGGTACCGATACGAATCGGTGTACCGAGACTGATCAACATTCGTAGCAGCAAGGGTGTGGCGGCGCAGAGCGAGATACACTGTCGCATAATACATTCAGAGGCTTACCGGTAACCCTGCATATCAAGACTGGTCGTATTGCTGCCAGTCCGGAGCCAGTAACTGGACTACACACTCCACGGTCTTCAAATGTTTGCACTTAGAGTTGATCCTGTGACTGGAACCCGCAGACCTCAGTACGCGACCACCAGTGAAGTACTGAATTAGCCGCCATGGACGAGACGTTGGCCTGTCGCGCAAACAGTCTGGATGGAGGACGGAGTGGAGACAGAATCTGTTCGTGGTTTGGTCGTAGCGCTGGCAGCGACCCTGTCGGCGCTGTCGATAACCGTCTACGTGACGGCATTCGTGACCAAGGGCCATCAGGAGCCGAATTGGGCTATCGGCATCAAGACTCGTGCGACGAAGTCGAGCAAAGAGGCTTGGGTAGCGGGGCACCGTGCGGCGTATCCATTCATGATGGCGGGCGCGACGCACTGCGCCGTATCCGCGGTATTGATAGCGGCGCTCCTGCTGATCGATCCATCACCTGGTACCGCGGTTCTGGTTCTCTCCGGCGCGCTTGCACTCGGGGCGGCCGCCATTCTTACGGTGAGTGGCATCAAGGCCGATCGAGAGGCCAGGAAACACGCACCAACCACCTAGCTTGAATCCCACTTCGGGTTCGTGATGTTGATGTTTCCGACGCGGATGCGAGTGTCCGATAACAGGACTGGTCGAGCGCATGCCCGGCGCTCGACGACACGTGACGGACGAAAAGTACTGCAACAGGGCAATATACAGACGTTCATTGGTAGCTCCGAATATGAGGAGTTGCCGTGCTCCCCGATTCTTGGCGGCCACCCGCACTAGTGCTGCCTCTCCGGCAGGGTCGCGCATTGACGCACCGCTACTTGCTTCCGCACCTGATGTCGGGTTGCGGTTGTCGCATGTCCACGCGGCTCCGTCGGACTCTTGCTTAACACGCTAGCGGCAGCTACCTTGTTGAGCATGAGTGCTGTCGAGAGGCGAAGCCTGGTGCTTCGAGGGGTGTTGGACTTGTGCCTATTGGCGCTACTGAGGGAGCGGCCCGTCTATGGCTATGAACTGACCCAACGACTTGCCGAGCAGGACCTGCTCGTCGCAGGAGGGTCGGCGTACCCATTGCTTGCTCGCCTGGAAAAGACCGGGCTCGTCGTCTCCGAAAAAGCACCGTCCCCATCTGGCCCGCCTCGAAAGTATTACTCGCTTAGCGCACTCGGAGCAGATGCGTTGGAGAGCGGTACGACCGAATGGATCGCCGTCTCCACGAGCGTCACCACTCTTCTTCGATCACCCAACTCAGCCAACAACAGAACGGTCGTGACATGAACTCCTCCATTGCAGATGTCGAGAACGACACAACCCAAGATGTCCTGCGGGAGGCGAATCGTCTATGGAGACGTCGCAGTGTGCGAGGCGTCGACCGCGCCGAACTACTCGACGAGTTGGAAGCCGAACTCGCGGGCGCGTACCGTGATGGACACGGACCGACTGTGGTCCTGGGTGACGACAAATCTGAGACGCTTCGGCAATGGGCGGACGAGCGACGAGTGTCCGGTCGCGCACTGCGGCTCGGTCTGGTTGTTCCAGCCGCTCTGGTCGGCATCGCCGTGGGCTTGGCGGTCGTCCTGCTTGCCCTCTTCGCAGGTTTCTCGAACCGCTGGTCATTCGATCCGGGCCCCTTCGTGCTTCCGCTTTATACTTCGGCAGGACTGCTGGCCTACCTGTGTGCACTCCTCTGCGTGTGGTTCACCCTTCGCCACGATCCGCATGCTCCGTCGACCGTCTGGTGGCTCGCTGCGCTTCTACCGATGGGTGCCGTTCTCGGCACGGGAGCAGGCGTCGCTGTTGCGTGGTGGAGAAACTTCAACACCAGTTCAACTGTCTTTACCGTAGTTATTGGAGTGGTCGTAGTAGTGATCGGTGCGACGGTCGGACTGGCCCGGTATCAGGCAGTTCGATCGTCATCTGCGCGCTAGCTTCGCCACCGTGTCAGCAGCCGTGGTCTTCCATGCCGAGAGCACCCAACCAGGACATCAGTAGCTCAGAAAACTGTCGGGGACGACTGGTCATAACGCCGTCACGGCCCTGCTGCGAGGCGGACTGATCGTTCGAACCCGCTCCATCTGAACCGCCGACGGGTGAGCAGCAGTGTACGAGCGAAAGATGCTGCGGCTCAGCATATGCAGAGGTTTACTGGTAGCCCTGCATATCAAAACTTGTCGTATTCCCTGGTGCCCACTAACGCCTCAGTTAGGAATCTTCACTGCCACGCGGCTTGACATGAAACCGTGTGGCACAGCCTCGCGTGGGTGATCGGTTCTCAGCTGGGCGAAAACGTTATCCGGATTGGCCGGATGCGGCGCGGACGATGACTGGCCTCAACCCCGCCTTGACAAATTCCGCAGTCCGGTACCAATGCCAGGACTGCACAGGCCACGGTCTGCACGTGCGTGCAGTTAGCGTTGATCCGCTCCCGGCATCTCGGGTTGTGGTCATGACAACGCACGTATCAAGTTCTCCGGTGCCTGCAGCGGCAGGTAGCCGTCGGCGATGACGCGTCGGCAACCGTCCAGCTCCACCAGTACCTGCCTCTGATCCGTCGCCGCGCCCTCTACGTACACCGTGGAGGCGATTCGCGACGCCGCGTCAACACAGTCCGGTGCCAGGGTGAGCGAGGCGGTATCGAAACCGGATTCGACGTAGTCGGTCCCAACGAAGTCCGCACCTTCCGGTGTGATGTCGAAACGGCAGTAAATGTTGCCGACGGTGAGCACACCCGGGACGGTGGACCCTCCGCGCGGGGGTGCAAGGATCGGCGCGCAACTCGATAGTCTCAGACGGAGATTCAGCTCGTCCTGTGTGATGCGATATTCGATAGACGATGCCACCGTCATGTTGCCGATAGCCGAGAGCGCGGCGATGTTCGGCAAGCCGCATTCGTGGGAAGGAAAGGTCGGAGCTATCGCGCGGCCCTGTGCGTCGAGTAGCCACAAATCGGGCGTCGGCACAACACTGTAGCTCGGACATTCTCCGGCGAGAGGTGACCGGCGCGCCGTTGGTTCGTTCAGGAGCCGAACTACCTCCTTGAAATCGCCCTCATACCGCGTTTCGTCGTATCCGCGGCCGTTGCCCAGTTCGAGGGCTCCAGAAAAGTCGGTCGAGCAGACCACCGCCGCGACCGGTACGAAGTCGACGGGAACTGTTCCCGATGTCGGACGGCTGGGTGGTGGTGGCCGGCCCGGCGGCAGGCTGTCGTCGCATCGAAACGACTCCGCTGACCCGATCTGCGCGACGACACGGGTTGGAGCGTTCGCTACCCAGACCGCGTAGCCGCCCCCGATTATCAGTGCGAGCCCAGCGACCGCGAGCAGGTAGATCCACCGCCGCGTCATGCCGTCACAGTAGCCGCTGGAACAGTGTCGAGGCACTTACGTCAGCGTGAGCATCGGAACGCATTCAACCGGTAGCTACAGCCAGTTTGACTCATCCGATGCAACATGCAGTACTCCACTGGATATGCCCGTTATAGCAAGTCGACTTATTCGCCGGATTCGAGGGGGAATCGGGGCCCTGCGGTTCGAGTCCTCATAGGTGCTCCGTTAGAGCGCGGACTTCTCCCGCCTTTCGTTAGGGTCCGTTCATGGCAGTGGCGGACTATCGGCAGGTGGATCGATCATGAAGAATCGACGCTGGTTTGGAAGCACCCGGTTCGAGCTCTGGCTGAGTGCGGTCATTTTGGTGTGCCTGGTTGGTGCGGTTGGCCCGTCTGTCGTTGGAGACGTCGTTTCTGTTCAGTCGCCTTGGAATTGGGCCATGCTGGTGGTTTGGGTGTGTGTCGTCGTCTCGTTCGTTCACACATTCGTCAAAGGATGGCGCGAAATTACAAGCAAGACTGCGTTTCTCATGTATGAATCTTCCGTCGTATAGGGAGATCCTCGTGCTGCACACGCAGCGACTGATGCTCCGACCTTGTATCGAGAGCGCCGCACGACGTTGCGAACCGGGCCAGGGTCCCCGAGGCGGTCCTGTATTCAAGCGGTGCGGTCGGCCGCAGGAGCGAGAAGGTAGGCGAATAGGTAGCTCGACGCCATGATCGCCGCCAGTGCGATCCACCAGGGCGAGAACCCGTCCGTATAGGTGGAGATATCGCCGGCAGCGACCACCAGCCAGCACAAGGCAAACGCGGTCACCAGCGCGACTGCCGCTGCAGTGCACGCGGCGAATCGGTGTCTCCACGTACGGTGTGATCGTGCGGCCCACACGCGATTCGACCACAATGCGTAGCGGCCCCCACCGACCGCGACCACACCGACCAACAGTCCGACCACCGCACCGCAGAACGCTGGAAACACCAGCAGCGCCAACCAGGACATGGGCCCTTCGAGAACCTCGGGAAGCATGACACCCGCACCTGCACAGGCACCGGTAACAGCGGCGACCCTCAGTTCTTTCTCGACCCAGTCCACAGTTCCACTAGAACACGTCGGTAACGCGGTTTGGTCCCAGAGTCGCTGTCTCGCCGCTCACGTTCACACTTAGACCCCGTTCGCGCCGTTCGCGACACCTGTGCGGAGTCTCGAAGGTCCTCACGGAGGGCGGGCAGTCACGTCGGGCGCGGCCCAATCGCCGGATAGCTGCCCATCGGGACGCCGGAGCGTGCGGCGTGGATGTTCATGACCTGGTTGCTGTATCCGAGTAGATCGGCGAGCGTTGCGGCGTCGAGTTCCTTGGTCAGGTCGTGCAACACGGCGTTGCGAACCGCGAAGGAGATGCCATATCGCCTGCTCAGGCCGAATTGCTTGTCGTGAACCCGTCTCTTCGGAGCAGCGTCTAGATGTGGACGTGGGATGAGCATGGCGATGGTGTCGATGCAGCTCAGGCGAGTACTGGCGCAGCGCGGGGGCAGTTACACGAAGGAGAGTTATTCGCGCCGAGTGCTGATAACCAATCTACTACCTGACGTAATATAAATTATCGGCATGCAACCGTGACGAATTTCATCTGATGCGACAATTGGTCGCCGTCTGCGTATTCAGCCCTTGACGTGCAGCAGAGCAGTGCCACCTGCACCGCATCAAACCCGCCTGGG
>NZ_JASITC010000018.1:0-56661 GCF_030063405.1 Rhodococcus sp. H29-C3
GTGGAACCGAGCGTTCAACCGATCGACATCGGCCGACACATCGCGCCCGATCGACGTGAACGCAGCCGAAAACGACAATCTCGAACCGATCAGGCCACCACATCAGCAGGAAGAAAGATCGAGGCTAGCTAGCGTTTGCTGTTTCGTATGCTTCGACGATGTCGGCGGGAATGCGTCCGCGGTCGTTGATCTCATAGCCGCTGTCCGATGCCCACTGGCGAATAGCACGGGTTTGAGCGGGGTCACGCTTGGCTGTCGGCGCTGAGGAAGATGTGGCCTTCGGGGCGACGCCGGCTGACGCTACTTTGCGCTTGCGGCCGCCGACGCGGGTTGCGTGTCCGACGTACAGTTCGAGCCGCTTGCGGAATTCGTTGGCGTTCTTGGTTTTAAGGTCGATGACGTAGTCGACGCCGTCGAGGGAGAACTCGATCGATTCGCCTTCGCCTTCGTCGATTGCTGTGCCGTCGATGTCGTCGACCAATTCATAGATTACTTGCTTCGCCACGTGCGAGATCCCTTCGAGGTGTGTATTCCTCTCGAGAGTAGCGAATAAATGCGGGTTGTGCGAAAACTGAGAATGGACCGATATGCCTGTTTCAAGGCTCGTAAAAGAGTGGATGGTGTTCGGTCGCTAAGTAGCGAGCCATTCCCCAGTGCATTCACTAGTTAGAATTACCAGAGTTGCCGATAAGTAGTTGTTGCCGCACACAGAAACATGCTCTTGCGGGCTCAGAATCGCTGGACGAACCGATACCAATCGCCATCGTATTCTTCGTATCCGATGTCTCCGTCGTGACGCGGTTCGCCGAGGTAGGGGGCGCCGTCGGGTAGGTAGGCCAAGCCGATCGAGTCGATGAGGCCGCCCACGATGAAGAACAGGCATCCGCTGTCGGTGGGGCGGACCGAACGGACCGAGTATGCCCCGATTCGGCGGGTGTCCGTGGATTTCGTGCAGTCCTGAGCGACGGTTTCCAGTGCGCCTTTCGATACCGCGAATGCGCCTTTCGACGGTACGGACAGTAAGACGAGTGCAGCTGTGACGATGACGATGGCCGGTGCAAATGCGGTCCATCGCAGCGAGTGGTATTTGAACCACCCGATCAGGGCGAGTACGAGCCATAGTGCGCCCAGGAACAGTAAGACCGCAGAGGCCAGTGCGTAGGCCGGGAAGAAGACGACTGGTGGTGTGAAGGTGAAGATGATCACCCCGCACACCACTGTTACCAGCACTGTGATGGCCCCCGTCAGCCACTTCCAGACGGTCAGGCCAGCGCGAGGAATAGCTTCTCTAGTTCGGCTTCGGTCATCGGTGCGGTGTTGTCTGCGGTCTCGCCGGTGATGCATTCGCGTAGGCCGGTGGCGACGATTTTGAATCCGGCTTTGTCGAGTGCGCGGGATACGGCGGCGAGCTGGGTGACGACGTCTTTGCAGTCGCGTCCGTTTTCGATCATGCCGATCACTCCAGCGAGTTGGCCGTGCGCGCGTCGCAGTCGGTTGAGTATCAATGCGATGCTGTCTTCGTCGCCGATCATGTCGGTCTCCTTCGGATTGTGCTGGGCGTTCCCCAATGGTACCCCTGGGGGCATAGAGACGGCACCGACGTCATCTGAGCTGCAGCCTATCGAGCAGAACGGCGTCGGGGGCGAGTAGCCCCTGTCTCCGATCAGGCGTCATTACTCCGACCGGGCACGAAGATGCGCGCGCTCACCTTGCTGGCCGAAGAGAATGATCAACTCGGCGGACGCGTCGTCTGCGGTAGAAAACCAGTGCGGGACATGGGTATCGAATTCGGCTGCTTCGCCGGGGCTGAGTGTCAGATCTTGGTCGCCGAGCACGAGTCGGACCCGTCCGTTGAGTATGTACAGCCATTCGTAACCTTCGTGCGAGGACGGTATCGGCGTATCACCGAACCTTGCCGCCGGGATGATGAGCTTGTGTGCTTGTACTCCTCCGGCGCGGCGAGTGAGCGGTAGCCATGTCATCCCGTAACGGGTCACCGGCTGCAGGTGAACCCTCGGGTCGCCTGTCAACGGGCCGCCGATCAGTTCGTCTACCTGCATCCGGTACGTCCTCGCTAGAGCGAGTAGTTGCTCGAGGGTGGGTTGGCGATGCCCTGACTCCAGCCGAGACAGCGTGCTCTCGGAGATCCCGGTGGCCGCGGACAGGTCGGCGAGTGTGGTCTCGCGTTGTCTGCGAAGGACCCGTAGCCGGGGCCCGACTGCGCTGATGGTCTGCTCCAAGTAGGTGCTCATGTCGGAGTTCATGCCTTCATCTTGACAGATCAGCAAGAGAACTTGTCAGCGAGGATATAGGCAGCTCATATTCATCGCGGAGGTACTCACAATGAACGGACAAGACATGAACAATCGATCCCGTACCTGGGATGTTGCAGTGATCGGTGGTGGTGCTGCCGGGCTGAGCGCAGCGGTGACTCTGGCGCGTTCCCGCCGCTCGGTGATCGTCGTCGATGCCGGACGCCCCCGCAACGCGCCCGCCGAGGGGGTGCACAATTTCCTGACTCGTGACGGCATCTCCGCGACGGAGTTGACTGCTGTCGGTAGAGACGAACTGTCGTCCTACGGCGGTACGGTGATTTCCGGAAGTGCTGTTGCTGCGGAGCGCACCGATACTGGCTTCACAATCGATGTGGCCGATGGGCAGAAGGTGATCGCCCGGAAGCTTCTGGTCGCAACCGGACTCACCGACACACTCCCCGACATCGCCGGCCTGCGTGAGCGGTGGGGCCGCGACGTGCTGCACTGCCCGTACTGCCATGGATGGGAAGTGCGGGACCAGGCCATCGGGGTCCTCGGCACCGGGCCGGGCGCCGTGCATCAGGCACTGATGTTCCGTCAGCTCAGTGACGATGTCACATTGTTTCTGCACACAGCTCCGGAACCGACCGAGGAGCAGTGGGAAGCACTCGCCGCCCGCGGAATCTCGGTGATCGACGGCCTCGTCACCACCGTGCTCGTCGACGAGGATCGCATGACGGGTGTCAGGTTGGACGCGGGCGACACACTCGCCTGCCGCGCATTGGTAGTTGCGCCGCTCTTCTCCGCGCACTCGAAGGTGCTCGAGTCACTCGAGTTGAATCCAACCGAACAGAGAGCGGGTGAGGCGCTCCTCGGCTCCGTGTTCGCCGCGGATCCGATCGGCACTACGCAGGTGCCTGGCGTCTGGGTGGCCGGAAATGTCACCGATATGTATGCCGGAGTGATTAATTCGGCAGCGGCAGGATTCACCGCCGCGGCGGCGATCAATGCGAGCCTCCTCGACGAGGACGTGCGTCGCGCCGTTGCCGAGAAGCGAACCGCCGCCCCGACAGCACCTGATCCGTTCTCCGCCGCGGCAGAAGCGGAAGTGTGCGAACGAATCCTGGGCGTAAGACGACATGGATTATCCCCCGAACCGAAGGCTTGACAGTGACTACACATGAAGACAGCTCTACCGTTCCACACCCCACGGTCGCGTCCGAGTCGTTTTGGGAACCTCACTACCAGAGGAATATTCGACCGTGGACGGGATTGCCCAATGCCGTGCTCGCCGATATCACTGCCGACCTGACTCCGGCATCGGTATTGGACATCGGCTGCGGCGAAGGCGGGGACGCACTCTGGCTCGCAGGCAGGGGATGGACGGTCACGGCGGTCGACGTTTCCGCCACTGTCCTCGAACGCGCCCGCGCCCAAGCTGCTGAACGGGGTCTCACCGCCAACGTGAAGTTCGAGAAATACGATGTATCGCAGTCCCTGCCAGGCGGATCGTTCGATCTGGTGTCCGCACAGTACTTCCACACCCCGATCGACATTCCCCGGGAACAGGTCCTCCGCAGAGCGGCAGCGAGCGTCGCGGTGCAGGGTCTGCTTCTGATCGTCGATCATGCCTCGACGGCCCCCTGGTCTTGGAACCAAGACCCCGACATTCGTTTCCCGACACCACAAGACGCCCTGAAAAAGCTCGACCTCGACGACGATCACTGGCAGCCGATACGCGTCGACGCAGCACAGCGAACCGCATCGGGACCCGACGGGCAGTCGGCCACGGTGACCGACAATGTCATCGCGCTGCGCCGCATCGGCCGCGAAAACTGACATCTCACGAAATTCCCACGATCATAGGAAGGGCACATTCTCGATGAGTTCGAATCTTCTCGCGCCGGACGCGACGCAGGCTGCGGTCGATCCGCGGCGCTGGATCGCGTTGATCGTCATCGCCACCTCGACACTGATGGTCGTTCTCGATGCGCCGATCATGAATATTGCACTTCCACATGCGCAATCAGCACTGTCGATCACCGATGCCGACCGGCACTGGATTATCACGGCCTACACCCTCTCCTTCGGTGGTCTCCTTCTGCTCGGAGGGCGGGTGGCCGACGTACTCGGCCGCAAACGGATGTTCGTCATCGGCCTGCTCGGATTCGCGGTGCCATCCTGGTTACCGTCGGACTGGTCGCACTTGTCTACGGCTTCACCGAGGCGGGTAAGGACGGCGCCGGCTGGCTCACTGTTCAGACGCTGGTTCCCTTGGCCGTCGGCATCGCTTCGTTGATCGCCTTCGTCCTCGTGGAAGCACGCACCATACATCCGCTCCTCCCACTCCGAATCGTGACCGACCGCAACCGCGGCGCCGCGTATCTGACCGCATTCCTTCTCGGTGCCGGGATGTTCGGGATGTTGTTGTTCATCACTTACTACCTGCAGGTTAACCTCGGATACGAGCCACTGATGGCCGGTCTTGCATTCCTGCCGTTCAGTGCGGGAATTATCGGCACTGCTTCTCTCGCATCCTCACTCTTGCCGCGCTTCGGCCCCAAGCCGCTCATGGCCTTCGGAATGGCTACCGCGACAATAGGGTTGGCCTGGATGATCACTCTCGACAGTTCGTCGACGTATCTCGGCTCGGTGCTGCCCTCGGAGTTGATGATGGGCATTGGGCTCGGGCTCGTGTTCGTGCCGATGTCGACAGTGGCTCTCTCCGGTATCGAACCTCACGACGCCGGCGTGGCGAGTGCCATGCTCAATACCAGCCAGCAGATCGGCGGCACGCTGGGGCTCGCACTGCTCAATACCCTCTACGCAGCAGCGTTGAACCGTCACGTCACCGCCAGCCCCGGGTTACCACGGGAGCAGGCTGTACTGGAGGGCACTTTCGCCGGCTACACCGTCGCTTTCACGGTAGGTGCGGCACTGTTCGCGGGAGCACTGGTGGTCATCATCGCGATGCTCCGCGCAGATCGGCAGCGAACCTAGCTGCTGTGCCTGCGTCCTAGCACGCAGACGGGGGCGGCCAGGATGAACCCGGCTGCCCCCGTCGGTTGGATCAGGAGTTCTTGCCGCCGAGAGCGGAAATCGCTGCCTGCAGCTTGGTCGTCGCTTCCTTTGCGACGGAGGACAGTTCGGCTTCACCGGTGACCTCGACCATGATGGCGGGGTTCATTGCCTCGACAAGGAACGAGCCCGCGGTGGTGGTGTCGGCGCGGACGAGGACGTTGCAGGGGAGCAGCAGCCCGATCTGGGGCATGACGCCGACCGCGCGGTGGGCGAGGTTCGGGTTACAGGCGCCGAGGATCAGGTACTGCTCCATGTCTTCGCCGAGCTTGGCTTTCAGGGTGGCCTGCATGTCGATTTCGGTGAGGACGCCGAAGCCTTGCGCGGAGAGTGCTTCTTTGGTTTTGGCGACGGCAGTGTCGAAGTCGGTATCGGTCAAAGTGGTCGATAGTGCAATGTTCATAAGTGATTCCTTTCGGTTGTGAGCGGTCCTGTGAAAGGACTACCCGTTTCGAACGTTACGAAGACTGGGCACGCCGGCTTTTGCGAGTAGCAGGCTCGCCGGGCACCATCCGACTGCAGCGTAGAGGCCCAGGTTTGCTGCGGCGAAGGCGCTCAGGAAGCGCCAACGCGGCGAGCTGGTTTCGCCGAGGACCAGACCTGTGGTGACGGCGACGGCCGCGAGGGCGGGCACGGTGCGTTCGATGGGCCAGCCCGAGAACTTGTCGATCATTTTTTGTCTCCGATCTTCGGTATCGAAATGTCAGTGGGAAAAGCTGATGGACGGTAGGACCTTGCGGAGCCATGCCGGTGACCACCAGGCCGCGTGGCCGGTCAGGCGTAGTAGGACGGGGAGCAGGATGAGCCTGATCAGTACCGCGTCGAGTAGCACTGCGACACCGAGAATGATCCCCATCTCTTTTGGAGGTAGCGGGTCGGAGAGCGCGAAGGTGAAGAACACCGCGACCATCACCGCTGCTGCCGCGAGGATGACGCGACCGGAGTGGGCGAGGCCGTCGACCTGGGCGATCTTGGCGTCACCGGACTTCTCGTAGTGTTCTTTCGCGGTGGCGAGGAGGAAGACGGTGTAGTCCATCGCGATGGCGAAGATCATCGCGAAGAAGAACACCGGTCCCCAGCCGTCGAGGAAGCCCTGTGGGGTGAAGCCGAGCAGTGACGCGCCGTGACCGTCCTGGAAGATCAGCTTCGCGACGCCGAATGCGGCGGCGGTGGACAGCAAGCTGACGACGGTACCGAGCACCGCGATCAGCGGAGCTTGCAGAGCGACGAGCAACAGAATGAAGCCGAGGACGAGGATGATGCCGATGACCAGCGGCAGGTAGTCGTTCAGGGCCTGCTGCAGGTCCAGGTTCTCCGCCGGTGCGCCGCCGACCAGTGCGGACTCCGGTAGTTCTGCGCGGAGGTCGGCGAGGATGGTGCCCATCGCTTCGTCCGAAGGATCGACCGCCGGAAGTGCTTGTAGGAGGGAGTAACCTGATCCGTCCATGGCGGATTGGGGTGGGGTGACCATGGCGATTCCGTCGACGCCTGCTGCCGCTGACGCGGTTTGTTGGGCGTCGGCGTCGGCGACGACTATCTGCAGTGCGCCGGGTGCTCCGTCGCCGAACTGTGCTTGGACCAGTTCGTAGCCTTGGCGGACGGGTGCGTCCTCGGGGACGACGGCGATGGATGGCATCGCAACCTTGAGCCCGAGGACGGGCAATGCGAGTGCGATCAAGATGCCGACGGAGACGACTGCGAACGGCCAGGGGTGCTTGTGGAGCAGTTCGCCCCAGGCCGCGAACTTCGGTGAGCGATGGGTTTGGCGTTTGGCGTAGGGCAGTGAAGCGGCGTTGACCTTGTGGCCGAGGGCGCCGAGTGTCGCCGGTAGCAAGGTCAGGGTGGCGACGAGGACGAAGAACACTGCGAGCATGATGCCGACGGCCATCGTCCGCACAGCGGGGGCAGGGACGAGTAGGACGGCGGTGAGGCTGACCAGCACGGTCAGGCCGGAGAGCACCACTGCTTTACCGGCGGTGTCCATGGTTTCGGCGACCGCAGCCCGCGGATCGGACTTGCGTAGGGCGTCACGGAACCGGGAGACGATGAAGAGGGCGTAGTCGATTCCGAGGGCGAGGGCGAACATCATCGCGAAGTTCATCGCCCACACCGAGATCGGCGTCACCTGGTTCAGCAGGACGAGCCCGCCTGCGGAGGCGACGAGTCCGGCGACGGTCAGCAGCAGCGGGAGGCCAGCGGCGACGAGGGACCCGAACGCGAGGACCATGATCGCCAAAGTGACTGGCCAGGAGATCAATTCGGCCTGAATCATGGCGTCGTGGTTGGCTTTGTTGAAGTCGGACCACAGTGCGGACGATCCGGTGGGGTAGACCTCGATGCCGTCACCGGACAGCGCGGTCAGGTCCTCTTTGACGTCGTCGACGGCTTTGACCATGTCGTCGGTGCTCGCATTGGCGCCGGCGATGACGATGCCGGTGTGCTGATCGGGGCTGATCGTCATACCGGGTTGTGGGGCGATGATTTCGCCGAACCGGGCGTCGCCGTCGAAAACTCCGGTCACTGCGGCGAGTGTCTGCTGCACTGCGGGGTCGTCGATTGTCGCGGTGTCGGAATGCACCACGACCTGCACCGCGGCGGAGGAGTTTCCGCCGAAGTGTTCTTGCGCTAGCTCGCGGACTTGGACGGATTCGGAGCCGTTGGCCTGCCATCCTGCGCCGGCGAGCGAGGTGAAGACCGATGGTGCCGCGGACCCGAGGGCGACGAGAGCGATGAGCCAGACCCCGAACACCCACTTGCGACGGGTGACCATGGTGCTACCCAGTCGGCCGAGTATGCCGGGTTTGCGGCGCTGTTGTTTCTCCGATTCACGACGTGAATCCAGAACGGTGTCCGACTCGGACATCAGCTACTCCTATACGGGTGGGGGTATATGACCGACAGCGGTCAGCGGTGGCTCTGTCGTTCCACTGTCGCACATACCGAGGGGGGTATGCAAGTACCCCCGGGGGTACCCCATCTGAAGCTAGCCGACGGCGCCCCGCACAGCGGACCGCCCAGAGGCGAAGGCAGCATCGATCTCCTCCAGCGGATGACGCTCGCCGACGGCAGCAGCCAGTAGATGCGCCGCCGGTGTGCGCTGCAAGAACTCCACGGCCTCGACGAGGTCGGACGGCGCGTAATTGTGACTTCCGGAGACGGTGACGAGGTTGCGGACCAAAAATTCTGGATCGAACGCCACAGCTGAACTGGGAAACACCGATCCCACCAACGCGATTCGCCCACCCAGCTCCACCACGTCGAGTGCAGCGGCGACGGAAGACGAGCTCCCGGACAGTTCGAAGATGGCATCGGCTCCGCGGGCCACCTCGGCCAACTCTTCCGGCGCACACACCGCAGTCGCCCCGATCTCCGAGGCTGCTGCTCGACGGGCCGGGTCCGGATCGCAGGCCACCACCGATACAGCACCGCGGTCGAGGGCGTAGGCCACTGCGGTCAGCCCGAGCATGCCGCAGCCGAGGACCACCACGGCGTCACCCGCGGTGAGCCCGATCCGCCGTGCCGCGCAGACGACGGTGGCGGTGGCGCAACCTGCCGGGGCGAGGAGCGCAGCGGGCAGGTCTTCCGGTACGACGACGGCGCGCGTTCCGGCGAGGAGGTGTATGTGAGTTGCAAAGCCGCCGTTGAGAGTCCACCGGTCGCTGATCGCGGTGTGCCCGTACTTGCGGAGGTCGACGCATTTCTGCGGTACCCCGCGCATGCATCTCCTGCAGGTGCCGCAGGCTGTGCCGACGGTCCACACCACCCGATCTCCGAAGTCAACGGTCGCGTTCGCGCCGATGGCGACCACGCGTCCGACGCTTTCGTGCCCGAGGACGGTGGGGACCGGTGTGCTGCGATGTCCGGCGACAGTGTGGAGGTCGCTTCCGCACACCGTGGACAGTTCGATCTCGACGAGGACTTCACCATCGGCCAAGTCCGGTAACGGCACCCGCTGGAGGGAGAACGAGGTCCCTGACCACACCGCCGCGAGAGCGGTCATGCCCCGAGGCGCTTGCGCACTGCACCGCTGAGCAGGTCGACGGCGACGACGAGCACCAGAACCATCAGGATGTAAGTCATCATTTCATCGAAACGGAACAGTGAGATCGACTGGTTGATGAGGAATCCGATACCACCTGCGCCGACCAGCCCGAGGACGAGCGAGGACCGGACGTTGACGTCGAGCCGGTAGAGCAGCAGCCCGACGAACTGCGGAACGACCGTCGGCAGGACTACATGTACCGCTACCTGCGTGCTCGACGCGCCGGCGACGCGTAGTGCGTCGATGGGTCCCTGGTCGATTTCTTCCATCGCTTCGGACCACAGCTTGGCCATCACTCCGGTGTTGTGCAGGATGATCGCAAGCACGCCTGCGAACGGTCCGAGCCCGACGGCGGTGACGAAGATGAGCGCGAACACGATGTCCGGAACCGCGCGCAGGAACGACATGACGGCGCGAGCGGCCTGATATACGAACGGGTTGCGGTTCGTCGACCGTGATCCGAGTACGGCGAACAGGATCGAGAACGGGATCGAGAACGTCGTGCCGACGAGTCCGATCGCCAGCGTGACCAGACATGCTTCGATGCCGGGTTGAACGACGGTCGTCCACGAAAAGTCCGGTGGGAAAGCGGAACCGAGGAACGAGGCGATGCCCTGCCACCCGCTGATGAGAGCGGTTGCGGACACATCGGTTTCCTCCACCGCCCAGATGTGCACGGCGACCAAACCGAAGACGAGGGCGGCGCCCCCGATCAGGCCCATTCGGCGGCGCGGGTGAGGTGGTACCTCGAGGCGTCGAACATCGAGTGTGGTCATTGTTCAACTCTTTCGGAGGGGCTGTAGAGCGCGGTGATGGTGTCGTCGTCCAGGTCGTAGGCCGCGCAGGAGAAGGAGATCCGGCCCTGATCGAGCCCGACCATGCGATGGCAATGCCGTCGCGCAAGATCTGGTTGATGCAGTACCGCGGCGACGGCGATGCCGTCGGAAGCCAAGGACTGCAGCAACGTCATGACCTGTTCGGCCGAGGCCGGATCGAGGGCCGAGACGGGTTCGTCGGCGAGGAGGACGGGAGCTCGTTGGCACAGTGCACGGGCGATGGCGACGCGTTGTTGCTGGCCGCCGGAGAGCCGGTCGGCGCGGTCGTGTGCTCGGTCGGCGAGCCCGACGCGGTCGAGGCATCCCATCGCCTCCTCCCGCAGGGCTCGGGGGAATGCGAGGGTGGACCACGACCGGCGGAGCGACAATCTGCCGAGGGCGCCTGCGCAGACGTTGTCGAGGACCGATCTTCGACCGACAAGATGAATCTGCTGAAACACCATGGCTGCCTTACGGACACGGCCTTGGGTCAGTGCGGATTCGCCGCCGATCTCGATGCTGCCGCCGTCCACCGAGGTCAGGCCCACGACGCATCGCAGCATCGTCGACTTCCCGGACCCATTGGCGCCGAGGATGCCCACCAGTTCCCCGGCGTGCACGTCGAGGTCGACGCCGTGCAGGACGGTACGGTCACCGAAGGAAGTTCGTAACGCACGGATCGACAATGCGGGAGCGGTGCGATCGAAAGTAATTGCGCCCCTGGTTGTTGTGGACAACACGTCGGCGGTCATTCCGCGTCCTTGGAGGTGAGACCGAGGGCGTCGGCGAGGTCGAACAGCGGCTGATACGTGCTCTTGTCTACGGGCAGGAGCTGTCCGGCCGGGTCGACGTCGAGCAGAGCGCCCGCCTCGGCGACGGCGTCGGGCGGCAGGTCCACCAGGGCGTCGGCGACGGCTTTCTGGAATTCTGGGCTTGTTCCGCCTGCGACGGTGATCGGGTCGTTGGGGATCGGGTCGGAGGTCCACACCTGACGGAACTTCGAGGTGTCGAACTGGCCCTCCCCGGTGGAGGTCGCCAGCTGCTGGGAGTTGATCTCGGCGGCGTCGACCTTGCCGTTGGCCAATGCCAGCAGCGCCTCGGGATGGCCGCCTGCGTAGGTGATATTGACGTCGTCGTCCTTCATTCCGCTCTCGCGCAGCGCCATTCGGGGGAGACCGTCACCCGAGGTCGATCCAGGTTCGGAGAGGGCGAGCGTGCGTCCGCGGAGATCGTCGATCGAGTCGATGTCGGAGTCCTTGGGCACCCAGATCCCGGCCGTGTAGGTCGAGAGCTGGCCGTCGGCCGTCCCGAAGGAGGCGAGCGCGCGGGCATCGGCCTCCTGGCTCGCGAAAACGTAACCGAGCGGGCCGAAGACACCGAGCTCGAGTTGCCCGTTGCGCATGGCGAGGACCTCGGCGGAGTAGCTGTCCACCACGGTCACCTCGACGGGACAGTTCAGCTTCTCCGACAGAGCTTCGCCGACGACCTGGAACGCCGGGGTCAGTTTGGCGGGATCCTCGAAGGGCTCCACACCGAAGCGGATCTTTCCGCCTGGGCAAGTGGGAGTGCTTGCAGCGGAGTCGGAGCTGTCGCCGCAGGCGGTGAGGGTGAGGGTGAGCGCGGCGATCATGAGGGCCGCGTGGCGGGGCTTGAACATCGGTTCTCCTGGTGGGGTGAAGGTCAGAACGAGTCGAGGACGGTGGGAGCGAGGCCGAGCGCGGTGGTCATGCCGATTCCGGAGGTCACCGACACCACCCGGACGTTCGAGGAGGGGGAGGCGATGAGGAAGTCGGTGCGGTCACTGCTGGCGTAGACCCCACGCCAGCGGCGCCGAACAGTCAGTGGCGCGCCGAACAGTGATTCACCCTCCCGCAGAAGCAGTTCGGCGTTGCGTTCGTCGTCGAACGGGGTGTGGGTGCGTGCGTAATGGTGGGTGTCACCGAGGACGATGGCACCGTCGGGGCGTTGAGTGAGCATGAGATTCATGACGGCGTCGAGCAGTTCGGGTGAGTCCGCCTTCATCCGCTCGCGTACTTCGGTGGCAGAGGGCATCGCCGCGAGCCCGTCGTAACGCAGCATCGACAGTCCGGTGAGTACGGCCGCGTCGATGACGACGTCGCCGGGCGGGGCCACTTCGAGCATCTGGAGGCGGCAGCGTTGAACGTTCCATTCGGCGGCAATGTCGGGGAAGAGCCGATCGACGTCGTGGCCGACGGCATGAACCATGTTCTGGCCGTGGATCTCACCGCGCGAGGTGTGCACTGCGTTCGTGTCGATGCCGGTGACGTGTGTGTTCCAGAAGAATTCGACGCCTTCCGCTGCCAGCCACGCTGCGATCGCCGGCACCGCCTCGCGAGGATCCACGCGGAGGTCGAGAGGCAGGTGCGCGGCGCCGACGCCGCTGAACGGACCGGTAGCGGCGCCGAGGGTCACCTGTTCGGATCCGCGTTCGGCTGCGAACTCTTCGAGTACAGCCAGCTCGTCCGGTGCACGGGCGAGAACGAGGGTGCCGCATTCGCGTACCTCGAAGCCGGCCTTGCTTCCGAGCATCAGCCAGCGTTCGCGTGCGGACAGTGCCAGCGTCAGGGCGTGCCCGGATTGTGCTGTGGCGCAGATATGTCCGAAGTTTCGGATGGACGCGCCGACGGCACGGTCGTCCTGTTCGACTACGGCCACGGACATACCGCGCAAAACTGCGTCGACGGCATGGGCAAGGCCGACGATGCCGGCGCCGACGACGACGAGGTCGAATCGGTGGTGGGGGGTTCGGTCGATCATCACCTGGGCAACAGTTCCCGTTCGATGAGCAAGCGTCAACGGTTCGGAGCAAGTTGTTCGAACAAGTTCACCATGCGTTCATGTCCGTTGTGCAGCATTGTTTCTGCCAGGCTCGAGTGGTTAGACTGCGCAGCATCAAAGTTGTTCAATCATGTTGGAGGCCAGCCTCAGTGTCACTTCCGCTGCATTCCCGCGTCGCCGATGCTCTCCGTGCACAGATCGTCGACGGAACCCTGCCCGTCGGTGCCCCCATGCCCTCGGAGGCAACGTTGTGCACGAGATTCGAGGCCTCACGCGGAACGGTGCGGGCCGCGCTGGCCGCGCTACGTAACGAAGGATTGATCGCCGGTGGCCGTGGACGCCCACCGGTGGTGTGCGACACCGCCGTCGGGCAACCGTTCGAGACATTCATGTCGTTCACCGCGTGGGCGGAGGCGATCGGACGCACCCCGGGCCAGCGCACCCTCGAGATAGCGCGCCGCGCAGCGACTCCGCTGGCCGCAGCCTCGCTCGGCCTGGAAGCAGGCACCGCCGTCGTCGACGTCCTCAGGCTCCGGACGCTCGACGGTATGCCCGCGATGCTCGAGCGATCCAGCTTCATCGAATCCGTCGGACGCACCCTGTTCGACTTCGACCCCGACTCCGGTTCCATCTACGCATACCTGATCGGGCAGGGCGTCGACCTGCACGAAGGTAGGCACACCATCGATGCCGTCGCCGCCACCGACGTCGATGCGGCGCACCTCGACATCGACCCAGGCGCGCCCCTGCTACGCGAAAGACGCAGAGCGGTAGACCTTTCCGGTACTCCACTCGAATACGCCGACGACCGTTACCGACCCGACCGGGTCGCATTCACCATCGACAACACCCGATCCGCGCACGACCTGCGCATCGTCAAGGAGATTTCGTGACCACTGCACGCTCGTTCGACCTCGCCAGCCTCGATATGGCCGGTACCACCGTGGACGAGGGAGGGCTCGTGTACGAGGTGCTCTCCCAGACCGTCGCCGACGCAGCCGGCTGCCCACTACCGGCCGAACTGCTGGCCAAGTGGAAGGGGACCAGCAAACTCGAAGCGATCGCCGGTCTACTCGACGGGCTGGGCGCGTCCACCGATCCGAAGTTCGTCGACGAAGTGTTCGAGGACTTTCGCGCGCGCCTCATAACCGCCTACCGGCAGACCCCGCCGAAACCGGTGGCAGGCGTACCGGAGGCCCTGAAGGAATTGCGTGCGCAGGGCGTGAAAGTTGCACTGCAGACCGGGTATTCCGCGGACATCGCCGACGCCATCCTCACCGGGATGGGCTGGACCGTCGGGGCGGGGGAGGAAGACACGGTCGACGCGCTCGTCACCTCCGACCTCGTTGCGGCGAGCCGGCCCGCGCCTTACCTGATCTTCCGCAGCATGGAAGCAACCGGAGTCACCGATGTTCGACGCGTCCTGGTGGCTGGGGACACGCCCAACGATGTTCTCGCCGGACACAATGCGGGCGCCGGCATCGTCGTCGGCGTGCTCAGTGGCTCGTTCGGCGAAGACGTGCTCAGGAAGTCGCCGCTCACGCACGTGTTGCCTAGCCTCGCCACTGTCGGTCGGCTGCTCTAGACCTCTGCGCGAACACCGACCGCACCCAACGCGATGGAGACATAGCGCTCAGCAATGTCATCGGGGGTCAAACTGCCGTTCGGTCGATACCAAGACGAGATGGCGACGCCCATGTTGATGATTGCTCGCGAGGCTTCGACCGGATACACCGTGGTGAAGACTCCGTCGGTGACTCCGCGGTGGATGATGTCGCGAAACAGTTGCTGTTGTTGATCTCTGAGCGATATCACCAATCGATGGCCGACCGCATCGAGGCTGCGGATCTCGGTCGAACTGATCAGTGCTTCAGCGGTGTTGCAGGCGTGGAACTGGACCCACGCGCGCACCACCGCCTCGAGTTGCTCCACCGGGGATTTCCCGGCGTTTATCAGCGCCGATTGGGTCCGAGAGATAACGGTTTTCAGTGCACTCTCCATGAGGTACTGGAGGATGTGTTGCTTCGATGGAAAGTGGTGATAGATCGAGGCTGCAGTCATGTCCGCGTCCCGGGCAATATCTCGGATCGAAGTGCCATGGTAGCCACGGTTTTGGAAGTTCTCCGTGGCCGCCGCGATGATGGCGTTCCGGCTCGCGGTTGTGTCGGGACGAGTTGGGTAGCGGCGAGGGGGATGGCTCGCCGCGTCCCTTTCGCCGGATTCGGTAGTCGAGGCTGACCTAGGCATGGCGCGGCTCTCTTCGCAGAATTTTTCCGCTTGCAGTTTTCGGAAGTTCTTCGAGGATTATCACAGAGCGAGGGTACTTGTATGCAGCCATTCGGCCGCGGCAGAACTCGATGATCTCCTCGGGTGAGGCTTTGGTTCCTGATAGGAGGGAGACGGAAGCTTGCACGGTCTCACCGCGGTATTCGTCGGGAATTCCGCGCACCGACGCCTCCCTCACCGCGGGGTGCTGGTATAGGACGTCCTCGACATCCCTCGGGAAGATCTTGTAGCCGCCTGCGTTGATGATGTCCTTGAGCCTGTCGACGACGAAAAGCCACCCGTCATCGGTTGTCTTGCCGATGTCGCCGGTATGCAGCCAACCGTCCCGGATCGCGTGGGCGGACTCCTCGGGAAGCTGCCAGTAACCCGGTACGACCATCGGACCGGAGACGACGATCTCACCGATCTCACCAGGGCCCAGATCGTGGCCGTCTGCGAGGTCCACGATCCGCACGCGGGCGCCTGGAACTGGAATGCCGACTGACAATGCGCCGGTATCGGGGTCTGTCGGGGCGTCGGCATCGGGTGGTCCAAGATGTGTAGGTGATGTCGTTTCTGTCATGCCGTATGCACCGCGAAGAACCCACCCGGTAGAAGCTCGAACACGGTCGAGGAGTGCCTGGCTGACGGATGCACCCCCGGAGGGTGTCTTCGTCAAGGAAGAAGTGTCTGTGCTCGCGAGCGAGGGATGGGTGCTCAACGCAATGAACGCAGTACTCGCTGCGATCATGAATGTGCCTCGCCACCTTTCGATCGCGCGAAGCGTTTCCTCTGCGTCGAACCTGTGCAGAAGTACGAGGGGTACGCCACTGACGATGTGCGCACCGAATCCGGCGATCAGTCCGGTGATGTGGAATACGGGTGCGATGCCGACGATCACGTCGCGTTGCGGATGCAAATCCCACCACTGACTGAATACTGTCGAACTGTGCACCATGGCGCTGTGCAGGTTCATCGCACCTTTGGACGCGCCCGTCGTTCCGGAGGTGTACGTCAGCATCCCGATGTCGTCACCACGAGTGTTCAACGGCGGTGGCCGCTGTCCGCGGTAAGTGTTCATCAGAGATGTCCAGTCGAGCGTCTCCGCGAAGCCCTGTCGTCGACCGATAATGGTGGACATCTTCGGCGAGAGAACGGCATCGGGGGTCATGTCGAGGGGGTGCGTGGTGATCACCGTGTGCAGTTGCAATTCATCTCGAACCTCCGCCACTACGTCGGCGTACAGGCTTTCCAAGCAGAAGAGGACCTTTGCCTCGGAATCGGCTAGGTGATGTGCCAACTCCTTGCTCAGTAGCATCGGGTTCACTGCGGTAGGGACCGCCCCGATCTTCCATACGGCCAGCATCGAGACTAGCCATTGAGGATCGTTCTGTAGGTAGATCGCCGCACGTTCGCCGCGACGGAGCCCGTTTTCGAGCAGAGCCGAAGCGAGGGCATTCGCGGCGTCGTCCAGGCCCGCGAACGTCAGCGTTACATCCAGATAATGGACGGCAGGATCGGTCGATCGGGTGTGGACCTGGTGGTCCCACGCTGCCAGCATCGTCGGAAACGGGGTTGTCAATTCTGGTGTGACGCCCTCGGGGTAATGGATCGCCCACGGGGTCTCGATGACGTCCATTCGATCACCTTTCTCTCTGCCTCGACTGCGTGCGCAGGACTGTCGACCCACTGAGATTGGCACTCGAACGTTCGTTTGTCAATAAACCTGGGAGCCGGGGCTAAGCACAGCTGGAAGGATAAATTTGTGCATTTAGTCGACGAAATATTGACAAACGATCGTTCGGGTAACATCATTTTGAATGATCTTGCTCACATGCCCACCCGAGGAGTTGTCAGTGTCCGAAAAACAAACCACGACCATCCAACCGGTGGTCCAGTCGGTAGAAAAAACGACGAAAGCGCGCAGAGCAGCCATCGCAGGCGGTGTGGGCACGCTGATCGAGTACTACGACTTCAGCCTCTACGGCTACATGGCCGTGATCATCGGGCCGCTGTTCTTCCCGAGCGATCGACCCGTCACCTCGTTGCTGTCTGCTCTCGCGGTTTTCGGTACCGCCTACCTCGTCCGCCCCTTCGGAGGCCTGGTATTCGGCCACATAGGAGACCGATACGGGCGCAAGAAAGCCCTGATGGCAACACTGATCTGCATGGGCGCGGGAAGCACGGCGATGGGGCTACTCCCCACGCCGGCCCACATCGGGATCTGGGCCGCGGTCCTTCTCGTGGCGGTGCGTGTAGTGCAGGGGTTCTCCGCTGGTGGAGAGGTCGGCGGGTCCGCGACGTTCATTGCCGAATCGGCGCCGGCGAACCGCAAAGCCACCTATGGCTCGTTCACGCCACTGGGTGCGACAGGTGGTTTCGCCCTGGCCGCCGCGGTGGCAGGCGTCGTTTCTGCCCTGACGAGCGATAGTCAGATGGAATCGTGGGGATGGAGGCTTCCGTTCCTGCTAGCACTTCCACTCACGCTGTTCTGCCTCTGGGCGCGCACGCGAGTGGAAGAAACATACGATTCTGCCGAAGCCGACAAGTCGATCCATTCACCGGCCGGCGCAATCTTCCGACGTCAGCCGAGGGCGCTCGCCCAAGCGGTGGCCATCAGTGCAGCCGTCAACGGAACTGCGTACATCGGTCTGACGTACATGACCATCCATCTGGCCAAGCAGCTCGGATACGACGCCACCCCGGTGTACTGGGTAGCGACGATAGCTATCGGCATCTCGGCAGTATGCATGCCGCTGGGTGGAATGCTCGGCGACAAAATCGGATTGGTGCGACTGATGACCATCGGCTTCGTCGGGTACATCGTGCTGACCTACCCGATGATGAGCATCATGCAATCCAGTTTGCTCGTCGCCACCCTTGCATACGTGGTGATCATGCTGAATACCGTTGCAGCGCAAGTGGGTGCATACACGGTCCTTCCTCAACTCTTCGAGAAGGAATCCCGCTACACCGGAGTTGCTCTTGGCTGGAACTTCGGTGTCATCATCGCCGGTGGTACAGCGCCTTTCGTTGCTGTCTGGCTCGTCGAATACACCGGCAACGTGCAATCCCCGGCGTACTTCGTCATCGCCCTTGCGATCGTCGGACTGATCGCACTCTCGACTATTCGGCACAGCCACACCTCCCGTGCCGACCTGCAAGCAAACTGAACCAACCAGACCAGGAGAAGCATCGTGAAAGCATGGCGCATAAACAAACTCGGCGAGCCCCGAAATGTTCTCGACTTCGAGGAGGTGCCCGATCCAGCGCCAGGAGCAGGGCAGCTACTGGTGCAAGTACTCGCTGCACCGGCCAATTTTCCCGACGTGTTGTTGTGCCGAGGCGAATATCAAGTCAAGCCGACGTTGCCCTTCACCCCTGGTGTCGAACTCTGCGGCAGGGTCGTCGCGGTCGGAGACGGCGTCACCAGGTTTGCAGTCGGTGACCGAGTGGTCGGCACCCCGACCTTACCTATCGGTGGCTTTGCCGAGTTGTCCGTACTGGACGAAGAGAATGCGTTTGCCGCCCCTGCATCATTGGACGATGCTGAAGCATCTGCGTTGACTATCGGCTACCAGACGAGTTGGTTCGCTCTGCATCGGCGCACCCAGTTGCAGCCCGGTGAGACGCTACTGGTGCACGCCGCCGCGGGTGGCGTGGGAAGTGCCGCAGTACAGCTGGGAAAAGCGGCAGGTGCCAAAGTGATCGGTGTCGTCGGCGGTCGAGACAAGGTGGAGTACTGTCGCCAACTTGGAGCGGATCTGGTGATCGATCGACGGCGTGAGGACTTCGTCCCACTCGTCAAAGAGTTCACCGACGGCCGCGGCGCCGATGTCGTCTACGACCCGGTCGGGGGCGACTCGTACATGAAGTCCACGAAATGCATTGCATTCGAAGGGCGCATCCTCATCATTGGGTTCGCCGGCGGCACTATCCAAACCCCCGGGCTCAATCATGCGCTGATCAAAAACTACTCGATCATCGGGCTGCATTGGGGGTTGTATAAGCAGTACAACCAGCAAGCGATGCACGAGTGTCATGCCGAGCTGACCAGGCTTGCAGATTCTGGTGCTATCAAACCGATGATCAGTGAGCGGCTGCCCCTTGCTGACGTCGCAGACGGGATTGGACGCCTCGGCGAGGGAAAGACCGTCGGCCGCATCGTATTTCAGTTCTGATTTACCTGACACGAGAACTTCCGCGCTCACGAGGATGTTCATCACCCATGGCTGCAAGCAGGAGCGGAGTGCTTTCGCGCTCCGCTCCTGCCTGGTGCGTTACTTCTGGAGATGGTGCGTTACTTCTGGAGTTGCGCGACGATCTTTTCTGCAACCTCGGTGCTCGACTGCGGGTTCTGGCCGGTGACGACGGTGCCGTCGACGACGGAGAACGGTCCCCACGCAGGCCCGACCTTCAGATCGGCGCCGGCGGCGCGGAGTCGGTCCTCGAGCAGCCACGGTGCCTTGTCGGCCAATCCTGCCTGGCGCTCTTCGTCGTTGGTGAACCCGGACATCACACGCCCGGCGAACGCCCATTCGCCGTCGGGCTTCGTTGCGGAGAGCAGGGCAGCGGGGCCGTGGCAAACCGAGCCGATGACCTTTCCGGCGTCGAGCATGGTGATAAGCAGCTTGCCTAGAACCGGGGAGACCGCGAGGTCTTCCATCGGGCCGTGCCCGCCCGGGATGTAGATGGCTGCATAGTCATCGGCCGAGACGTCCTCGAGCTTCAGCGGTGCTGCGAGCTGGTCGTCGAGTGCGTCCAGTGCGGCGCGCTGGCGAGCGGATTCGTCTGCGCCACCGGTCGATTCGGGGGCGAGGCTGGTTTCGTCGACCGTCGGGCGGACTCCGCCCGGAGTGGCAATGGTGAAGGGGATTCCGGCGTCGTTGAAAACGGACAGCGGGCTCAGCAGTTCCTCGGCCCAGAATCCCGTCGGATGGAGGGTTCCGTCGTTGAGGGTCCAATGGTCCGAGCCTGTGACGACGATCAGTACTGAGGTCATAGTTGTACCTTCCGTTCTTGGTTGGCTTGATGTTGTCTTCAACGTCCGTTGACCGTCGACCATTCCGCGGCGAGGGAAGTCGCCCGTTCCTGCTCGATTTCCAGGGGGTTCCGGGTGTCGACGCGTGAGCCCGTGCGGGGCAGGCCGACGGCGACGATGACGGCGCTCAGGGTGAGTCCGACGGCGCCGATGACGAAGGCAATGACGTACGACGACTCCTTCGGCAGCCCGATGGGGAGCAGCTGACTGCTGAGGAGGGTAATGACTACCGCGCTGGCCAGCGAGCTGCCGACCGAGCGGGCGATGGAGTTGACGCTGTTGGCGACACCGGTCTGATCGGGGCGCACCTCGTCGACGATGAGCGCAGGCATCGCCGCGTAGCCGAGGCTGACTGCACTGTTGATGAACAGCACTCCGAGGATGATCTGCCAGCTGGCGGTGTGGAGAACGGCGATGAATGCGAAGCCGACAGCGCCGACCAGGGAGGCGAGGATCAAGGTGAAGCGGCCACCGAAGCGGTGCACGAGGCGTCCGCCGATCGGTGCGACGACGACTCCGGCCAGCGCGCCGGGCAGAAGATAGACGCTGCTGGCGGCGAGGACGCTGGCGGAGAACCCGTAACCGACCTCAGAGGGGGCCTGCACGAACCCGGAGACACCGAGGAACGAGACGAACATCGCGACGCCGATGAGGAGGCCTGCGGCGTTCGTGACCATGAACGGGCGGTTGGCCAGAAGCGTCGGCAGCACGAGCGGCTCGTCGACCCGGCGTTCGAGAACGATCCAGAGCGCGAAGACGATCACCGATGCGACGAGGCAGCCGATGGTGGCGGGCGAGGCCCAACCCCATTCGTGACCCTGTGAGAGCGGTAGGAGCAGTAGTACCAATCCGGCGCCGAGCACGCCGCCGCCGAGCCAGTCGATCTTGCCGCCGCCCGCTGGGCCGTGCTTGGGGACAGTGACCGCTGCCAGTACCAAAGACACCAACGTGACGCCTAGGGAGAGCCAGAAGATGCGGTGGTAGTCGCCGCCGTCGCGGGTCAGTAGCCCGGTGAGCACCAACCCGATGCCGCCGCCGATGCCGAGAGTGCCGCTGACCACGGCCATCGCGCCGGTGAGCCGCTGCGCGGGTAGTTCGTCACGCAGCACCCCGATAGCGAGGGGGAAGAGACCGAACGACGCGCCCTGCAGAATCCGCGCGAGGATCAGCAACGGTAGCGAGGTGGTCAGCGCCGCCAGCAGCGAACCCGCCGCTACGACGAGGAGGATCCCCAGAAGTACCGGGCGTCGGCCGCGTACGTCACCGAGCCGTCCGAGTATCGGGGTCAGGACTGCAGCGGCCAGCAGGTTTGCGGTCACCGTCCAGCCGACCGCGGAAGTGGATGCGTCCAGAGCTTTGCCGATGTCTGCCAGTACCGGGATGACCACTGTTTGGAGCAGCGCGACGACCATCACGGTGACTGCGAGCGCCGGGATCAGCACTCGGCCGGTCTGCTTTTCGGTGGTGCTCATAGGTCTCCTCATGTTTGTGCAGACGGCGCGGTGTCGCTGCACTCGGAAAACAGTAGTCCACAACTATGTTGTGTACAACTGAGGGAGCTGTGAGCTGCGCCATAAGTCGGACGGTAGCGTTTGGTGACCGACTTCGACACATAAAGGGGACGAATAAATGCGTTTCGTGACGGCCGGTGAATTTACCGCGGAGCAAGCTTGGGGCGCGCAGCTGCTCGCGTCCGTCGACAACGCCACTGTCCGCCTGCATTGGACTGACAGTGCGTACGTCTGGCACGTCAACGATGGCACCGAAGTGTTCGTCGTCGTCGACGGCATCGTGGACATGCACTACCGGGACTCTGAGGGCGAGCACGTCGAAAGACTCGTCCCCGGAATGATGTGCGTGGCCGAGGTCGGTGACGAGCACAAGGCGGTGCCGGTCGGGGAAGCGCGGATCTTGGTCATCGAGCAGGCTGGATCGATCTGACGGGTGCCTCCTGGGTAGCTCTGGTCTTGTCGGCGTGCTTCTGGCTGGAGTGTTCGAGCTCTGAATGGGTTGGGGTGCAGCAGTTTTATCATGCGCGCGCAGCAGCTCCTGGCGTCGATGTGGTGTGGCTGGGCGGCGGCGCCCGCCCGGTGTTGATATGAATCCCGTTCTACACGGCAGGTTTTCGTCTTCGGTGGTAGCTGGGTCTGGGTGTTCGGTGCGGGTCAACGGTGACTGGCGGGATGACGACGGGGTGGCCGTCGTCGCCGAATGCGATTTCCCATCCGTCGTTGTGGATGGCGCGGTGGCATTCGCTGCAGACGAGGGCGAGGTTGGTCACGTCGGTGGGCCCGCCGTTCCGCCAGAAGACGACGTGGTGGAGCAGGCACCAGTCGGCAGGGCGCCCGCACATGACGCAGCATCGGTCCCGAAGGATGACGGCGGTACGTTGGGCGGTTGTGCCGAGGCGGACTGTCCTGCCCATTGCTAGGGGGATTCCGTTGTGGTCGATGATGATCGGCGTCAGGTCGGCGTCGCAGCTCAGGAGTTGAGCGAGGTTTTTGCTGATGGGGCCGGTCCACCCGAGGCGGAAGGGCCAGTCGGGACTGTCTGTCCCTGTCCCTGTCTCGGCGGAAACGGCTGCTGCGTTCCCGCCCATTTTCGCCTGTGCTTCGGGGGTGAGTAGGTCCCGCAGGTTGACGGTGACGTTCACCTGCGGCCTCGACGCACCCTGCTCGGAGGCGTTCCCGGTGAGGTGTGTGTCGAGTAGCTCGGAGAGCGCGTCGGCCTGGCGATTCGATGGACTCCTGGTGTCGAGGGTGGCGTCGGGTTCCGGTTGCGGCTTCGACAGCGGTGAGAGGACCGCCCGCAGCTTTTCGGCGAGGATTTTGTCGACGTCCCCTCTCAGAGAGGTGCGTCCGTCGGATTGGAGGTAGAGGTCGAACCTGTTGAGCGCTGGGTTCTCCGATGCCGGTAGCGGAGGCGGACCCTCGGGCACACCACCGTTACAGTCTTCGGCCTTCTCTTCGTGCTGGTCTTCGTATTTGTCTTCGGGTTCGACTGTGTCACCAAGCTTTTCCTGCTCCCGGCGTTCGTCTTCGCGTCGTTGACGTTCGCGCTGGGCTTCGTCGTAGCGGGCGCGGGCGTCGTGAGCAACGGCGTGGGCGAGTTCGTGTGCCCGCTTCTGTACCTTCGCGCCGGTCGCGTCGAATGCGACGCCGAGTAGGTCGTCGACGATGTCGGCGATTCGGGTGCTGCCGAGCGTTGGATCGGCGGTGCGGATGTGGGTGTAGCCGTCGTAGATTTCTCTGACGTGCGCGACGTGGATGTCGCCGTCGGTGAGGGCCTTCGATACTGCGGGCCAGTGGGTGAGCCAGTTGGCGGTGTCGAATTGTCGGGCGGCGTTTCCGTCGGCGACGCGGGTTCCGGAGGCGAGCCACCGCGTCGGCGTCGAATATTTGAGGGTGACGTTGAGGCCGCGTCGGGAGAATTCGGCGAGGAGTGCGTATTTCTGTGCAGCGAAGTTGTTTTCGGCGTGGGTGATGTCGCTGATGCCGGACACGATCTCCTGATCGGAGAGTGTGTCTGCGCTGCGAAAGTCCCCCAACTTGTGCATACGAAAAAAGATACAACGCCCTACCGACAAGAACTCGAAAGCAGCCGGGCGTAGCCTCGACGGCATGCGTCGCTCAGCTGTGTGGTTGTCGCTCGTGGCGGTGGTGTGTAGCTCGTGCAGTTTTGGGTTGCAGATGGTCGGCATCGACACGGTGTCGTTTCGGCCGCCGACTGCATCAGTGGTGGAGTCCGCGGATTGCTTGTCGCGGGACGTCTATACAGCCTTGACAGGTGTGGGGCCCTGGGATCCGGCTATTACGTCCACGACGCCGGAAGTTGTTTATCCACCTTCGGGTTTCGAGCCGGTCGCGGTGGTGCGGTGCGAGCGCGGGGTCAGCAGCTCGGGTGAGATGTCGGTGGATTCGGTGGGTCTGCAGGGTGATGTGGGTGCTGTCGCGGACGCGTTCTCGGTTAGTTCGTCGCGGTATGCGGACAATATCTCGGCCAGCTGTGTCTTTGCAGTGGAGGTTCCGGCGGGGTTGTGGCTCGTTGATGATGCTGGACAGGCTTTTCGGCCGGCGTGGCCGAGCGCTCCGTGTGGGTTTCAGGATGATCCGTTGGAACCCCTCGGGATGCTGGACGAGGTGTCGCGATCCGTCCACCCGACGGGTGTCGCCATCGCTCGCGGATGCGCCTGTTGCACAGCCCTGTTCGCTGGATGCGACGCAGATGGCGTCGACCGTTCTGCTGCGGCCTGATGGCTCGGGTGGAACTCGGGTGTCGTTCGAGCTCGACGGGTGTCGACGTGCCGTAGGATTCGATGGGTTCCGGGAGTTGCCCGACGCGGTCCTCGCCGTTCTGTCTCGTCCCTGACCCGCGGTTTCAGATGGTGATGGCGATCTTTCCGCAGACACCTCCTGATTGCAGTTCGTCCAGGGCTTCGGGCACGGAATCGAGCGGGTAGGTGCGGTGTATGTGGGGGACGATGTGGTGGCGTTCGATGATGTCGGCGAGGCGCTCCAACTCCTCGCGCCGGGTGCGCGCTGTCACCACTGCGTAGCGCTGTCGCTTCGGGATCATGCGCGCAGCGTTGAGGAATGACTTTTCGAAGCCTCCGGTCCAGGGGCCGCCGGTTTCGTTTCCGACGAAGACTGCTGTTCCGTCGTCGGCGAGGATTCGGCGGAGCTGCGGTAGTGGTGTGCCGCCGGCGATGTCGAGGATGGCGTCGTACTTGTGTTGGGTGGTGGTGTAGTCCTCGCGTTGGTAGTTGATGACGTGCTTTGCGCCCCAACTGGTTACGGCTTCGGCTTTTGCGCTACTGCAGACTGCGGTCACTTCGGCGCCCCTGGCGGCGGCGAGCGCGACGGCGTAGCTGCCGACCCCGCCGGAGGCTCCGATGATCAGCAGGCGTGTGCCTGGTTCGACGCGGGCGGCGTCGAGGGATTGGAGTGCGGTGAGCCCGGATTCGGCGAGGACGGCAACGTGGGCGTCGTCGAGGCCGGTAGGTGCGGGTGCGAGGGATTTTGCGTCGGCGATGGCGTATTCGGCGAGTGAGCCTTTCGCGATGCCGAATACTCGTTGTTCCACATGGAATTCGGTGACGCCTTTGCCCATGGCGACGATGTCTCCGGTGACGTCGAGGCCGGGGATGCGTCGGCGTGGTGTTCGGAGTCCGGTGAAGGGGCGCATCACTCGGGGGAGGCCGGTGAGGAGGTGGATGGTGCCTCGGGAGATGCCGGCGCCTCGTACTTGCACGAGTATTTGGCCGGGTCCAGCCGTGGGGATGGCGGTGTGGCCGAGTACGAGTGTTTCGCTGGTTCCGTAGCGCGGCTGCAGTATCGCGCGCATCGTGTGTGCTTGATCCATCAGCTGGCCTCCGGAAAGTTGACAACGTACAAAGTACGTTACTCTGGAATGATGGTAAAGGCACGCGCTCCACGAAACTCGCTGACGCGAGAACGCGTCGTGGCCTGCGCTGTAACCTTGGCGGATCGTGACGGCGTACCGGCGCTGACGATGAGGGCGCTCGCTGGCGAGCTCGGGGTTCGCCCCATGGCGATCTACAACCATGTCGCCAACAAGGAGGACATTCTCGACGCGCTCGTCGATCACGTTTTCGGCGAGGTCTACCTGCCTGTCGCGGACGGGGTGTGGAGTGAAGAGCTGGCGAGTAGGTCGCGGTCTCTTCGCCTGGCGCTGGGTCGGCATCCGTGGGCGACTGCGTTGATGGAGACGCGGGTGAGTCCAGGGGAGGCGACGTTGACCAGCCATGAATCTGTGCTCGATGTGCTTCTGTCGAACGGCTTTTCGCTGTCCGGCGCTGCGCACACTTACGCGGTGGTCGACGCGTTCGTCTATGGTTTCGCGCTGCAGGAGAGCATGCTCGCGAGCATCGACCTTCCGAGTTCGGCGCCGAAGATTCGGGAGTCGATGGATCTGACGAGCTTCCCGCGGATGGCCCAGTTTGCCGGGGAGCACGTGATGCAACCGGGGTATTCGTTCGCGGATTCCTTCGAAGTGGGGCTGGCGATGGTCATCGACGGCGCGGGCGCGCTTCGGTGACGACCGTGCACACAAGGCTTCCGCAGAACGGGGACCACGGCATGGACGATGGCGGGGGTGACGAACCTCGAACGATCGCTCCATCGAGGTCTTTGTTCTCGAGGCTCAATCGAATCAACCGGGCTCCTATGCTGGATAAACCGACCCGTACCGGACGAAAGATCGGATTGTCGGTGCAGACGGTATCGCCGACATGGCCCTACTGCGGCACGGGGCGGTGGGCACCCTAGTTGCTCGATTCGATGAGAAACACCCCGGCTCGCTCGTCACCTGTAGCACTGACGCACAAATTATGTTGTGCTAGTTCGTATTCCAGCGTGCGGGAGTCGATCACGTTCCACAGGTACTCGACGTCCGTCGCGTCGATCTCGTTGCTACCCTCACTCGTTCGGTAGGTCATGTGCCACTTCATGGTTGTGTCATCGATGCGCTCCGCCCACGCAGAGCCGTGGTAAGTGCGATTGCCGACCTGTTCGCGTGCCATCTCGAACTCCGGGACGGCAGTCGATGTGGTCGGCTGTTGGAGGTTGATTACCGCGCAGCCTCCGGTCCGCAGCCCTGTGGCAATCACCTGCCAAAGTTTCTCTCGCGCAGAGCGGTCGAGATGGCCGAGAGTATTGATCATGACAAGGGCATCGAACGATTCGGGGAGTCGCGCCGCCGGGAACGGCTGGTTCTCGACCGTCACCCTGGAACGCATGTCGGTATCGGATGCGATGCGATGTAACAAAACAGCGCGGAGGGGACTCGACGGCTCAATCGCCACGATCCGTGCGTTCGGTACCGCATCGCAGATGACACGGATTCCGAGACCGGTACCAGCCCCGAGTTCCACGATCTCTCGGACACCATCGCGGATCCCGGTCAAGGCCTCACTGACGATGGGGGCCATGGATTGCCATTGCCCTGCGCTGAGGAGATCGAGATGGTCGGCAGATCGAATGTACGGGTCTGTATACGCGAACACGTGGGTCCTTCAGGTTGTCCCATCCGACCAGCCAAGCGTCGGCTATCATTGACAATGATAATCACTTGCAACAATAGCGGCCAATTGGCCGCCGATCGGAGATGCTTGTCATGTACGACGTTGTCATCGTGGGCGCAGGTGCAAGCGGACTCAGCGCAGCGCTGGTGCTCGGGCGCCAGAAAAGGTCAGTCCTGGTGATCGACGGTGGGAAGCCACGCAACGCACCCGCGGCCGAAATGCACATGTACCTCGGCCGCGACGGCGGCGCACCGGCTCAGCTCCTCGCCGACGGGCGCGCCGAGATCGACGCTTACCCGACGGTCGAGCGGGTGGCCGGTCAGGTCAGCGCGGTCGGCGGAGTCGACGGTGCATTCGAGGTGACGATCGGCGACGGGGCACCGCTGCAGGCTCACAAGCTGTTCTTCGCCACCGGCGTCACCGATGTTCCGTGGGAGATCCCCGGCTTAGCTGAACTGTGGGGGTCGGGGGTGTTTCACTGCCCCTTCTGCCACGGATTCGAAACTGACGGACTGACGCTCGCTGTCCTGGCGAACGGTTCGAATGCTGCGCTCGCAGCCTACGTCGCAGACCGGTTCTCCGACGATGTAGTGGTGTGCACCGACGGCCCTTCGACCATTCCGGATCCGTTGCGCGCGATGCTGGACAAGGTAGGCGCACAGGTAGTGGAGACTCCGGTTACCCATATCGAAGGCGAACTCGGCTCCCTGACGGTGCATTTCGCCGACGGCTCCGTTCTCGAACGGCAAGCCCTCTATCACCGTGCGCCGACAACTCCCAACACCACACTCACCCGTACGCTGGGGTGCGAGCACTTCGACGACGGTTGCGTGCGGGTCGACGAATTCGGAAAGACTACCGTTCCGGGAGTGTCCGCCGGTGGCGACGCGGCGCACCTTGCCGCGGTGCCCGAGCCGGTGACCTTGGTGGCCTCGGCGGCCGCGGACGGTGTCCGCGCCGCAGTGTGGTTGGAACAGGATCTGTTCAGCGAGGCATTCGCGAGCTGACGTCCGCCTCTGTCACAGCGTCTGCCCGACGTACAGGCGCTGCGACGGGGCTGCCAGCGGTGTCCCTTCCTCTGGGAGGTCGAGGGACGGACGAATACGGTTGACGGACAGGTAGTGCTGGATGTCGGCACCGGAGAGGAAGACGCTCCCACGGCGCCGGTCGAGCTTACCCGGATGAAGTGCGCCGTTTCGCGGCGAGAGAAGAAACTGCATCGTGAGCAGTACCAGGTAGTGCTCCCGGACTGCCTCGATCACGACCGCGATCCCCGACGGCGCAAGCATGTCACTCAGGGCTGCAACGGATACCGCCGCGTCCTTCGCGCAATGGAGAACATTGGCTGCCACCACCACGTCGAACGAGCGCGCCTCGAGACCCTGAGCAGTCAGCTGGACATCGATGTCGGCGATGGCCGTTCGAAACCCAGGTCGATCACCGAAGCGGTCAGCGGCCGAGGTGGTGAAGAATCGCGAGATATCGGTGAAGAGGTAGTCGATATCCCGGTCGCCGAGTGCAGCGAGCGCCGCCTGTGTTCCACCGCCAGCGCCACCACCCAGCTCCAGAATGCGAAGGGGCCCAGGGCGGGTCCGAGCCGCCTCGGCGATGACCGCGGCGGCGGCCCCGTGCAGGTACCGGTTGCTGATGTTGTTTTCGTCCTTGCTGAGCGAGGTGGTCATGTCACCGTCCGGAAACATCATCGCCTGCGCCGACATCTCATCGCGTAGAAGCGGGCCGAGCGAGGACAACGCTGTCGAGTAGAACTCGGCCATTGCAGACGGATATCCTAGGGAACGGCATGCGCGCGCGAGCTCTCGGTCGTCCGCATCGTTCGACGCCGTTCGAGAATCGCCGAGGACGAATGTGTCGGCGCCGCGCATCGATCCGTGTCCTTGCTCGCACAAAACCTCGATCCAGCGACGCAGTATCCATCGGTGCCGATCGGCAACACGAAGTGTCGATGCCACCTCGTCGACGAGCACGGGCACACCCGAGCAGACACCGGCGTCAGAGTGCAGGAAACCTGTCAGGGCACTGAGCGCGATGGCGTCGAGCCGTTCGATTGCGCCCGGCACGCGTGCCAGTGCCGCATCGATGATGGGTTCCGGTGTGCCGGATACCGCGCATCGTCCTGCACGGTCGATCTCGCGTCGTCGACGAGTCGCCGCCACGATGTCGAGGCCGCGACCTGAGGGAAGTTCGACGCGCATGCCTGCCGGACGGGTTATTCCGGCTCGACGCAGTACCGTGCGCGCGACGTCGAGCATCCGGCTGCGTGCGAACGCGCCGAGCGGTTCGTGAGGAACACCGGTCGCTGGTGGATCGGCGGGGATGATCGCGCCGGCGCCAGGGGGCGAGGCCACCCGGAACACGGCGGTATCGGTCGGGTCGATCAACACCACGGCATCCGTCCCGGTCAGGGCCGAGCGCAGTGCCGCGGCGGTGACGGAGCGAGGGATCCCGGCAACAAGAGTGGGTCCGGATTCGACATGGCCTCGCAGTTCCGTCAGCCCGGTTCCGTTGCGATCGAGGCTTTGCCATGACGTCACGGCAGGGGGTCCGCCTTCTGCGGGTGCGTCGACGGTGAACACGGCGTCGAACCGGTACCGGGTGAGTTCGGAATCGTCTTGCAACGTCTTCGCGTACGTGAGCACCGAGACCTCGCGGCCCGATGCGGACGCGATGGATGCCAGCGTCGAAGGGTCCACCGACAGTTCACTGTCCGTAGCCGCACGGTGCGCGACCCGGTTGTCGAGAGTTCCGGGGTCACCGTCGGGATTCTTGGCCGTCTCGGCCCAGCGGGCAAAGTCGAGCAGCTGGCCCGAGTGGCGGATGTCACCGACGATAACCGTGCCGCCGGATGCAACGTAGTCGATCGCGTCGAGTACGACGGCTGCGAGATACCGTGTGTCGGGAAAGCACTGCGTGACGGAGTTCAGCAGTATGCAGTCCGGGACGGCGCCGGTGGCCGCGACGGCGTCCTGGACGAGTTGTCCGCGCAGTTCGTGTGCGCCGGCTTTCACGAAGCTGGTTCCGGCAATACCCTGCGCCGAAAGCCTTTCCACCACATCGCCCGCCACATCGGTACCGACGTATCGCTCGACGTGCGGGGCGAGCCTGCGCATCAGCAATCCGGTTCCACACCCGAGCTCGAGTATGTTCCGCGGATGCTGCGCGAGAACGAGATCAACTGTCCGCTCGACCCATTCGGTCATGTGCTCGGCCGGGAGTGGCTCGCCTGTGTCGGTGGCACGCCAGCCCGCCAAATCATCGTCCGAATCATGTTGCTGCGCAGTACTGTAGGTCCAGTCGTAGACTTCCGTCCAGTGCGTCAGATGTTCGTTGGTGAGCCCGCCGACAATCGCCGAGCCCGCAGCTCTCGTCGTTGCCACGGACTCGTCGGTGACGACGATTCGAAGGCCGTGTTCGCCTTCGCCGTGAATGTCGTCGGTGTCGACACGGGCGACCCAGGGGTGCGCGGAAAGAGCAGCGGCGGCCGCGGTGAGGTCGGTGTGATTGGGCAATCGGGTGTCGGTCATCGTTGTGTTCTCCTCGTGTCCTGTCGAACTTCGTTGATGGATCGGCTGTTCAGCTCGACGACGCGATCAGCGCGGCTGATCAAGTGTTCGTCGTGAGTTGCGGCCAGGACCGCCATCCCGCCGTCGGTGTCGATGTTGGATTCTCTGAGCTCGTCGAGCAGGTCGCTGATCAGGGTTGCCGTGTTGTGGTCGAGCGATGTGGTCATTTCGTCGGCAACGAGGAGTCGCGGGCGACCCGCAAGTGCACGGGCGATGGACACGCGTTGGCGCTGACCACCGGATAGTTCGTGCGGTCGGCGACGCAAAGCGGCCGCGGGCACAGCGACGAGGCCAAGAAGGTGTTCGGCCTCGGCCTGCGCGTCCGCCTGTGGACGTAGACGTGTGATCTGCCGCCGGAGGATGCGTTCGATGGTGTGGGTGGGGTTGAGCGCATCTCTCGGGTTCTGACCGACCAGTGCGATGGCGGCGCGGGTGTCCGCTGATCGGTTACCGACCCGGCTGGCCACAGCACGACCGTCGAGCTGCATTGTGCCGTCGAAAGTGTGCAGTCCGCATATCGCGCGCAGCAATGTGGTCTTGCCGCACCCGGACGGGCCGCGCAGAACAACGAGCTCGCCGGCGCCGATGGTGAGGGCCGCTCGAGCCAAGAGCACACGTCCCTGGTGCGTACTGATTCCGAAGCCGGTCAGTTCGAGTGCAGTTCTGCCTGTTCGCGCGGTGCCGGTCGCACACGCGTGCCGGTGTAAGGCAGCTGGTGCGGTTCGCAGCATTCGATCGCAGACCTCACTCATGCGCCGGTCATGGGTGATGACGACCGTCACGCCGTTGGAGTGCCGCCGGGCAGTGATAGCTGCCAGTACCGGTTCAAGGGAGCTATCGTCGAGACCGGAGGTGGGTTCGTCGAGGATCACCAATTCCGGTGAAGCCACCAATGCGCGGGCCACCGCAACGCGCTGGGCCTGGCCACCCGAAAGCCGATGTGGTGGCGAGTCGATCTGGTCATCGGTAAGCCCTAGTTCGATCAGAATGGCGCGTGCAGATGCGGCTGCGGCATCCCGCGAACAACCGCGCATGCGTGCCGCCTCGGCAACCGAGCGCCACGCAGAGTAGCCGGGATGCAGCGCAGAGGACGGGTCCTGAGCGGCGTAACCGACTGAGCTTCTCCGCCATGCCCTACTCCCGTGCGAGCCCGTGCCGGACCAGTCGATCGACCCGGCGGTGACGGCCAATCCCGCTGGGAGCGCCCCGAGGAAAGCGGAGACCGCAGTGGTCTTGCCCGAGCCGGAAGGGCCGACGAGTGCGACGACCTCTCCGGCTGCGGTGTCGAAGTCGAATCCGCGCAGCGGGGACTGTCCGCGTGTGTCGGTGACCGTCAATCCCCGGACGGTAAGGGCGCAGGGCATCGTGTTCATACCGGGTCTCGCCTAGCGCTCAGCGCCGTCGAGGCGACAGCGATCATCGTTGCAAGTACCGCGAGTGCCACCGCTGGCGCGACGGTCGCCGCAGCGTTCAGTGAAATGCCGGAATAGTTCTCGAGGATCATCGACGCCCAATCTGGCTGCGGTGGTGACGTTCCCAAGCCAAGCGCGTTAATAGTGGACACTAGTTGCAGGGCGACGATGACCCGCAGTCCGTAGTCGGCCGTGATCACTGCCGTGTGTGACGGCAAGATTTCGTGCACGAGAATGGACGTCAGAGAATCACCGCGCATGCGCGCAACGTCGATGTACGTCGCATGGCGGGCATCGGCGGACACGTCGGCGACGACACGTGCGGTGAGCGGAGCACCCGCCACGACGGTCGCAGCCGTGACCGCGACGGGCATCGGAAGTGCGACGGCCAGAATCAGTCCGACGAGAACGGCAGGGACTGCCAGAAGCAAGTCCGCCCCGGTGCTGACGCCGAGGCCGATTCGACGGCCCGACCACCCGGCCCAGAGGCCGGCCGCAACGCCGACAGACGTCGCGACCGCAGCGGCGACGAGAGCGACGGAAGTCAAAGTTGCTCCACCCCAGTAGATTCGCGACAGTACGTCGCGTCCGAGAGCGTCTGTTCCGAGAGGGTGGTCGCCGTTCGGCGACGTCCAAGGACTGGCCACTGTCTCCAGCGGGTCGAGATCGGTGAGATACCGGCCGAACAATGCGAAGACGAGTACCGCAGCCAGTACGAGCATGGCGAGCCACCGCAGCAACCACCGAGAGCTCCCGATCATGTTGCATCCCTTTTGGTGGTGCGAGCGGCGACGACGTCGGCGACGGTCATACCGACCACTGCCACGGTTGCGGCGAGCATCGAGATCGCCTGTACCACTGGCACATCGCGCGTCGCGATCGAGGTCACGAACAGTTCACCGAGACCGGACAGGCCGAAAATCCTCTCCACCAATGCAGTTCCGCTAACGAGGCCGGCGAGAATGAACGACAACACGCGAACGGCCGGAGCCACGACGACAGGAAAAAGGTAGGACCCGGCCAACCGCATGCGGCCAACGCCACGCATCCGAGCATCGACGATGTATGCCGTCGCCGCGGCGTCGACCAGCGGCCCACGCAGCATCAGCGCTCCATACGCGCTCGCGGGTAGGGCCAGGGTCAGCGCCGGTAACAGCAACAAATCCAGATTAGCCAGCGGTGACTCATCACGGGGCAGAAGGGAGACGGGTGGGACGAGTCCCGCCCACCCGGACAGGATCGCGGCACCGAGAGCCGCAACCACGATCTGTGGAAGTGCCGCAACGGCCGTCATCGCGGCCGCTCCGGCCGATCGACGCCCCGCACCGTGCGAAGTGAGCACCGCAAGAACTCCCATCAGCGGGATGACAATGACGAGAGCGACGAACACGATGCTCGCGGAAACCGCCAACCGGTTGCCGAGCATGGACGCCACGCTCCGGCCCGTGCTTGTCGACGTGCCGAGATCACCTGTGGCTATCCTTCTCAGCCATGCGAAATAGCGAGTAGTGAGTGGATCGTCGAGACCGGACGCGGAACGCGTCGTAGACAGTTGTTCGGGCGTCATGCGCCCCGCCGCGCGCAGTGAGACGGCGTCACCGGGAAGAAGAGCGATGACGGCGAAGACGATGATCGAGACTGCCACGAGTACCACGGCTGCGCGCGCCGCTGAAGCAAGCACCGCACACAGCCGCAACCCATTCGAATCGGGTGATGAAGGTATCAATCGAGGAGCTCGACCTGGTCGATGAACGCACTGGCGAATCCGATACCTTCGGGCGCTCCGGTCACTCCAGGTGCCGCGAGGTCGAGGCGGTCCGAGGCTGCCCAGATGGCGTACCCGCCCTCGTCGCGGAGGGTGGTCATCAGCCCGGCGACGCCCTCGTTGCGGGTCGTGTCGTTGGGCTCGGCGACGGTCTCGGCAAGCTCCGCCGACCACGCGGGATCGCTCCACGCCGTCTCGTTGGTCGGTGCATTCGGACGCAGGACCACCTGGGTGATGTCGAAAAATGGAATGCCGCCGAGGTAGCTGACGTAGAAGGGGCGTTGAGCGTACACGTCCTGGAAATATGTATCCGGGGGCGAGAGTTCGACGTTCACCCGGATGCCGATGTCGGCGAGCTGCTGACCGATGAGCGTTGCAGCACTGTCCATTCCGGGGTACGCGGTGGTGCTGTTCAGTGTGACGTCGACGCCGTCTGCCAGACCGGCTTCTGCCATCAGTTCGCGCGCACGGTCGAGATCACGGGTCCGCTGCGGAAGATCGGGCGCGGCCGGGTCCTGCGGACTGATGAGATCATTGCCGAGTTGCCCTTGACCCAGGAACGCGACATCCAGAAGCTGCTCGCGGTCGAGGGCATTGCGGACGGCTTCGCGGACACGGTTGTCGTCGAAGGGTGCTGTGTCGGTGCGCATCACCAGGGGGTAGAGAGTTGCGCCCGGGTGGCGAACCACGTCGATGTCCGATTCATCGCCGAGCCCGACGACCGCCGACGCAGGGACTCCGGCGGCCAGGTCGGCTTGCCCCGACATGACGGCCTCGGCCCTGGCCTGCGGATCCGGGATCGCTCGCATCTCGATGGTGCCCATCGGGGGAACGGGGCCCCACCAGTCGTCGTTGCGCTCGAATACCTCTACCTGACCGTCGGTGGCGGCCGGACGGAACGGGCCCGATCCCGGGACCAATTCGGTGAAGTCGGCGCTGCCCTCGGGCACGACGAAGGTCGATCCTTCCAGCGCCTGACCGACCTCCGCATACGGTTCCTTGGTGCGCAGCGAAAGTGTCGTCTCCGATGTCGCCTCGGAGGCCGCGAGATCGAAACGCTCCATGCGTCCGGAGTTTTCCGCGGACTTCTCGCCCATCCGGCGCAAGGAGAACAGTGCATCTGCGGCGGTGACTTTGCTGCCGTCGGAGAACGTCGCGTCGTCACGCAGCGTGATGGTCCACTCGGTCAACGTCTCGTCCGGTTCCCAGGATGCGGCCAGGCGCGGTTGCGTCTGTCCGTCGGCACCGGGAACGGTCAAGGGGTCGTAGGTCAGGGCCATTCGGACCACGTCACTCTCTGCGGGCAGGAGTCCGTGCGGGTCGTAGGTGCTCGCGGCCGACGAACCCGGTGCGACATAACGGAAGACGTCGGACGAACCGACTTCACTGCCGCTGGTGTTCGGGTCTTCCGAGGTCGCGCAACCGGTCAACACTGCGACCGACGCGGCCAGCGCTGTGGCCGCGCGAAGCGGAGTCGATGGAGAACGATGGGTGCGATATCGCATGAGTTTCTTACTCTTTTCGGTTGATGACATCAGTGGCGGTCGAGGATTTTGGTGAGAGCGCGATCAAGATGGGCGAGGACAGCATCGAGGGCGGGGGCCCGGAGAATCGAGTAGTGATGGGCGTCGGCGTCGACCACGGTCAGTGGTCCGGTGAGATGACGTGACCAGCCGAGGTCCACCGCGAATTCGGTTGGTGTGTCGTCGATGCCCATGCCGATCCCCGAATTGTTCGGCGCGAGTTCGGTGCAGCGAACGAGAACGGTCTCGGTGTTCGGGTCGCTGAGCAGACGAGGTTCGTGACGTGCGAGAGCACTGAGGTGGCGCCCGAATACCTCGCGCCGTGACGAACCGTCGTCGCGAGGACCGAGCAGTCGACGACTGCGGAGCTTCGCGGCGATCACGTTGTTTCTCTCGCAGACATCGAGGTCTGCGATCTCGCTCCACGCGGCCTCACCGATGTCGAGGTCGATGTCGAGGAACGCCTCCAGTGCACCCAGTTGGCGACGCGCGACCTCTGTGTCGCGTTGTGTGGTCGTGCCTTCGATGGCGGTGATGTAGGTCGGGTCGTTGGAGTCGAGCATGATGATCAGCGCCGTGTGCTCGCCGTCGTCGTAGAGTTGCCGTGCCATCTCCTGGGCCAATGTTCCGCCCATGGACCAGCCGCCGAGCAGCCAACCTCTCAGCGGCGTCGGATACCGGTTCCGCAGTGCCGAGAGGTACTGCGCGGCAATCGCTTCGATCGAATTCTGGCCGGGGATGTCCCCGGTGAGCTGCGGATCGGTCAGCGCCACGACAGCGACGTCGGTTGCCAATCGCCGGGACAGCTCGGCGTAGCACAGTACGTCTCCGCCTGACGGATGAATCAGGAATAGTGTGGGCCCATCAGCCCCTCCCGAGGCCCTCGCGCCCCGCAACGGGACGAGAACGTCGGCGGGATCGACTGCTGGCAGATCGGTGGTACCACTCGAGTGTGTCCACGCCTCGTCGTTGTCGGCGAGGTGCGCGATCGTTTCGGTGTGCCGGGCCACGAGCTGATCCAGCTCGTCGTCAGCGAACAGCCCGTCCAGAGCATCCCACTGCAACCGCAGCTCTCCGTCCTGTTCGAGCACCTGATGATCGAGCCAGGTCTGTGGTGTCTGACCGACCGCGTGAACCTGCGTACCCACCCACTCGAGTGAGCCCGAGTCATCGACCATGTCGTGCACTCCGAGAGCCCCGGTGAAGACGACGGGAATAGAGCGCCGCTCCCCGGAGCGCGTCGACTGCTCGGCCAGAAGTTCCAGCGCCGAGTACTCGCGGTGATCGAGGTCGTCGAACATCCTGCGTTGCGTCGCCTGTGCCCGGTCCGCGAACGTCGAACCGGCATGTGCCTCGGATTCGTGCACGATCAGCGAGGTGAAGTCGCCGACCACCTTGTTGACGTCGGGGTGAACCGGCGGGCGGTCGAACAATGTCAGTACCACCGAAAAGTGTTCAGTCGTGGACCATGTTCGCAGTGCATCGGTATACATCGTGAGCAGGGCAGCTGTCGGTGTGATGCGGTGGCGTCGGCATTCGGTGACGAATCGACTCCACTGCTCGGGGCGCAGCGCTGTGGCCCGTCGTACGAACCGTGGACGTCGATCGAGTCCCGCACGAATCGGCAGTTCGGGCGGGCCGGGAATCGAGTCCGCGCGGGTGAGCCAGTAACGCTCGGCCTCGACCCCTGCCCGTCCATGCCGTCGTATCACCATCGCCGACGAGCACTGTGCCGGATGGAGATCGAGCGCCGGCAGCGGTAGATCGGGGTCGTCGTACAAGGTCTTCAGTTCCGATTCGATAATCCACCAGCTCGCAGCGTCACAGATCAGGACGTCGACGCCGATGAACAAGCGAACCCGGTTCGTTTCGACCGTGGCAGCGGCAATCTGCACGAGCGGCCAGCGATCGGGCGGACCAGGCTTCTCGGCAATGCGTTGCCGCATCGCCGCGAGGGAGCGCGCCTTGGTTTCAGCGTCTGCCGAGGTGAGATCGCGGGTTCGGATTCGGTATGGCGGAACCGAGTCGAGTGTCCGCAGGCGTCCGTCGGGTGTGGCAACACTACGCAGCAGCGGGTGACGTGCGATGACCGCGTCGAGCGCTCTGCCGTATCGCTCCAGATCCAATCCGACGCAGTCGTATTCGAGGTAGAAGTGGCACGGGACGTTGCCCCACTCGTATCCGCCGTCGCGTCCGATCCAGTACGCATGTTGGACGCGGGTCATCTCGAATGTTGCGTCAGCTCCCAGAACGTCCGACAACGCCGGGACTGCGCTCTCCGCGTTTCGAGTTGCCGTGAATTCGCCTGCGGCATCGACGCGTCCGGAGAACTCCGCCAGCGTCGCAGCTGTAAGTAGGTCCCGCAGACCGAGTTCGACGCCGAATCGTCGACGCACCGAATCGAGCATGCGGGTCCCCAGCAGTGAATGCCCGCCGAGCGCGAAGAAGTCAGCGTCGGCTTCCTCGACGGGAGTACCGAACAGCTCTGACCAGATTTCGGCCACACCCTGTTGAGTGTCGGTCAGGTCCGACAGATCCGAGTCGGCCGCCGTTCGCTTCCGGGGAACCGATGCTGTGCGGGAACGTGCGTCGAGATCGGATGTGCTGACCGCCACGACGGCCGGGCAGCGTCCGGTGCGAGCCAAGCCGAGGATGCGGTCGAAGGCGGCCAGTCCGGTGTCGGCGTCGAGGGCACCCGACATGGCGATGGTCGATCCCACCTCCGATTGCCCGAGGTCGGGGCGCCACCCGTCCCACCCGATGCTGACCCACCGGGTGCGGTGACTCGACGTCGCCGCGGCGTACGCGTCCATTGCCATGTTCGCCGCGGCGTAAGGGCCCATCCCGATACCGCCGAGCATTCCGGTGGCCGAGGACATGCACAGCACCACGACGGGTCGGCGGTCTTCGGTCAGTCCCGAGATGGCTCGGTGAATGTTTTGTGCCACGGTCAGTTTGGAATCGAGGTGAGCACGAGCGGCCTCCGATACTCCGGTAGTGAGCGTGATGGGAGCGACGCTGGCCGCTACCCCGGCTGCGTGGACGACGAGGCCGATCGGGCCGCCCTCCGCGTCGATCGATGCCATCACGTCGGCGAGGTCGGCGGCGTCCGTTGCATCGCTGACGATGTGACGGTCCGCGCCGGAATCTGCGTCGGTGTGGGAGCGGTCTCGACGAGAGGTGACCACGACGTCGTATCCGAGCTCGGACAGGTGTCGGTTCAGAAGTCGACCGACCGCCCCTGATCCACCGACGATCAATGCCTGTGTTCCGGGTTGCACAGCGGCCTCGGGCGTTTCGACGGCGGGCCACGATGTCAGGGTGCTCGTCCACCGCGTACCCACACCCACGGTGACGTCCGAGGAGGGGCGAGTTGCCGGGCGTCCGAGCGCGTCGGTTACCTCGTGCACGACAACGTCGGCGCACTTCTGCGGATCGACGGCGATGTCGATACCCAGATCGGTTGCAGCCCAGCGCAGACCGGGGCATTCCTGGCCGAGAATCCGGGGCAATGCTCGCACCGCAGCGGCCACCGGGTCGATGGTGTCGCTGTGAGCGGTGGCTGTCCCGTTGTAGGTCACCGACATCCAGAGCGCACCGTCGATCAGTAATGGAACGAGATGCGCGGCTGTCTCGGCGAACGTGGTTACGGCCTCCACCGCCTCGTCACCGTGTTCGGCGGCGTCGGCGATAGTGACGACACCGCTGACCTCGGTCGGGCTGCCGTCCGGTTCGAGGACGGTGACCTCCAACTGCTCGAACCGGCGACGCAGTGCTTCTGCGACAGGGCCTTTGCCGACGATCACCCATACCCCGCTCGGTGCGGTGACGGTGCCCGCGGGCGGTAGTTGCCGCCACAGCGGAAGCTGTAGCAGGTCGACGAATGCGGTGGTGGTCACCGATTCGGCGTCTGCCGGTTCGATCCACAGATGTCTGCGATCGAATTGATAGCCGGGCGCCCGTACCGGCCGGCCGCTGGCACCGGATACTGCCGCGACATCGACGGGCACACCGACCGACCAGAGCCGACCGACGGCTGCGCGAACGGTAATGGACTCCGACTCATCGCGATTCATCGTCGATACGGTCGCTGCGGCGTTGCCGAATCCGTGAGCGCGGGCCAGACCCGTCAACGACGAACCAGGTCCGACCTCGACCACTGCCACATCGCCGCGCGCAGAGTTCACCGCTGCGGTGAGTGCCCGCGAGAACTGAACGGGACTCCGAAGTTGCCCGACCCAGTGCGAGGATTGCCGAAGGGTGGCGTCCTCGACGACATCGCCGGTGACCGTGCTGAATACCGAGCCGACACGGGAGGGAGAAGATGGTTGCGCGAACGAGTGTACTGCCCGCTCGACGTCTCCCAGTGCGGACTCGACGTGCCGGGAATGCATTGCCGCGGCCAGGTTCAGCATGCTGACATCGACACCGCGACCCTTCAAAAGGTCCTCAGCGGAACGCAATTCGTCATGTGTACCGGCGATGACGCAGGAGTTCGGCCCATTCACTGCGGCCAAGTCGAGTGCAGGTAGGTCGGTCAGTATGCTGCGGATTTCGTCCTCGGGGAGTGCGACGGACATCATCGCGCCGATACCCGCAGATCGCGCGGCAGCGGTGCATCGCGCAGCGACGAGTGTGCACGCGTCGGGCAGCGTCAATGCGCCGGTGAAAGCTGCGGCCGTGCATTCGCCGAGACTGTGGCCGAGTATCGCAGTCGGAGTCAGACCCCAGGATTGCAGCAGGCGAGCGGTTCCGAGGGAGATTGCGAACAGGGCAGGCACGGCGAAGGCGACATCGCGGATCCGGTCGGAGGTGTCGTTGCGGTCGAAGATGTCGCGGACGTCGGCACCGATGTGCGGGACGAGTAGTTCGGCGACCTCGTCGACTACGGTGCGGAACACCGGCTCGTCGCGGTATAGATCTGCGCCCATGCCGCGGTAGTGCCCGCCTGCACCGGGAAAGGTGAAAATCAGTGAGGGCGCCTGTGTGCGCGCCGCGACTGGTTCGGAGAACGATGGACGTGCAAGCGGCTGCGCCGGGTCGAGCACGGCAGCGGTCCGGTGCTCGAGCTCGGCGCGGCCGACGGCGAGGGTGTGCGCGAGATCTACCGGCGATGTCAGCGGCGCGAAGTCTGCGATGGCATCGGCGGTGGCACGGACCCCACCGGTTGTGGCGCCTGATGAGATCAGCAGTACGGGCCGTTCGAATACCGTCGGCCGGGCGGACACGACCGGTGCGGGGCCGAGCACGACGTGGGCGTTGGTGCCGCCGATGCCGAACGAGCTGACTCCTGCCAGTGGGGGCGTGTCCCAGGGGCGGGTTTCGCGGAGCAGTTCGAACGGTGACTCCGCTAGCCGCAGGCCTTCCGCCGGCACATCGGAGCCGAGCGAGACGGGCAGGGTCCGGTGATGGATCGCGAGGACTGTCTTGGCGAAGGAGGCGATACCGGCGGCGGAATTGGTGTGTCCGATGTTGCCTTTCACTGAACCGAGACCGCACCAGGGCGGCCCGCTTCGGCCGAATACCGTGCGCAACGCTGCGAGTTCGATCGGGTCGCCCAGCCTCGTCGCTGTTCCGTGCGCCTCGATCAATCCGATATCCGACGGCACCGCATCGGCAGCGGCTAGCGCTTCCGCTACGACCCGGGCCTGACCTCGTACGGAGGGTGCCGTGAATCCGGCTTTGTCGGTACCGTCGTTGTTGACTGCGGATCCGTGCAGCACTGCAAGGATCGGGTCGCCGTCGGCAATCGCGTCGTCCAGTCTTCGCAGGACGACGGCGCCGGCGCCCTGGCTGTAGACGATGCCTGAACCGCGGGCCCCGAACGGAGCGATCTCGCCATCCCGCGAGAACACTCCACCCTCGACGTGCAGGTATCCGCGTCCCTGGGGAACGATTGCCGACACCCCGCCTGCGAGCGCGGTATCGCACTCGCCCGACAGCAACGATTGCGTCGCAAGGTGTATGGCGACGAGGGACGTCGAACAGCTGGTCGAGACCGCTATCGCGGGTCCGGTCAGGCCGAGGCGGTAGGCGATCTGCAGGGGCAGGTAGTCAGGTTGTGTCGCAATTGCCGTCTGCATACTTCCCAGTGGATCGTGCCCGCCTCCCGTCGAATCCCATCGATCGGCCAAGTTGTGCGCCAGGTAGCCGCTCTGGGTGGATCCGACGAAGACGCCGACCGCGCCGGCACCACGACCGTGACCGTGTCCGCTGTCGTCGAGCGCGAGCCACGCACACTCCATCAACATGCGGTGTTGTGGATCGAGAGTCGACGCCTCGGCTTCGGTGAATCCCCATGCTGCCGAATCGAAGTGGGATTGCTCGTCGATGATGCCGGCGACCGGTACGTAGTTGCGGTCGCGGACCATCGATGGCGATACGCCGCGGGCGAGAAGTTCCTCGGTGCTCAGCCGTGACAGCCCGCTGCGTCCTTCGCGAATCAGTGACCAGTACTGATCGACTGTCGCGGCGCCGGGAAAGCGCGTCGAGAGACCGACGACGGCAACATGACCGGTCATCGTGCGACCTCGGCTGCGTGCAGGCGAGCAGCGAGTCGGGCGTCGAGGCGGTCGACTGCGCCGGGTTTCGATGTGCGGGGCAGTCTGGATGCGTGTTCCAGAGGCGGTGCCGCTATTGGGCTGTAGGCGGGGGCCTTGCCGAGATCGGTAAGGAACGAGGTGAGCGAGTTGACGGTCGGGTTGGCGAACAGGTCGATCACCGTGAAGTCGTCGAAGGATGCGGCGGCGCTCAATCGTCGGTGTGCGAGCACCAGGGTCAGCGAAGTTGCTCCCGCGTCGAAGAACGGCGTCGCCGGATCGATGTCCTCGCCGAGGAGGTCGGTGAACACTCTGTTCACCAACTCCTCGATCTTCGAATCGACGTGTTTCCTCGGTTTGTCGGCGTTCTCCCGTTCTGTCGAGTCCGCCGGGCCAACCGGTCCCGTCGCTGCCGATTCGAGGGCCCGAATGTGCAGCTCGAGTAAACCGTTCGTCGCATGCACCTCGTGCACGGCGACGGCATCGCCGAGGTGACGCACGGTGCGATCGGCCCACTGGATGGCAGCGTCGAGGGACTTGCGTGGCGACAGGACCCCTGCTGTCACCGTGAGGCGAAGCTCGAGACCGCGGGCGAGCGCATCGGCGAGAACGTCGAGACGTGCGTCACCGGAGGGCGTTTCGATAGCTTGCGGCACGTCTTCGGCACTGAGGGTGGGGACTTGCGGGGCGGGTTCGGCACTGAGGGTGGGGACTTGCGGGGCGGGTTCGCGTTTGAACGGATTCGGGAGGGCGTGGTGGTCGACCTTGCCGTTCGGTGTGACTGGCAACGACGGCAGACGCACGAATCGGCTCGGAATCATGTACGGAGGAAGGTGAACTTGTAGGGCCGCGACGAGATCGGTGTCGGCGGCAGGGTTTCCGGTTGCCGCGTCGACGACGAAACAGATCAGGCGTGGGCGGTCGTCGGGGCCGGGAACGGAGGAGGCGACTGCGGCACGGACCTCGGGGAGGCGCTCGAGGGTCGAGTCGATCTCACCCAGCTCGATTCGGTGTCCGGCAATCTTGACCTGGCGATCGACTCGGCCGAGGAACTCGATAGCGCCGTCGGTACGCCACCGCCCGAGATCGCCGGTGTGATAAAGGCGTAGGCCCGTAGCGGGGTGCATGACGAACCTCGCCGAGGTCTGTTCCGGGTTACCGATGTACCCCCGCGCGAGGCCGCCGCCGCCGATGTACAGCTCACCGGTCTGCCCGACCGCGCACGCCACACCGTCGTCGAGGATATGGAAGCTCTGTCCGCCGAGTGCACGCCCGTAGGGGATAGTCGTCCATTCCGGATCGACGTGGCCGATGGGGTGGAATATGGACCAGATCGAGGCCTCCGTTGCACCGCCGAGACTCACGATCGTGGCCTCGGGCGCGAGAGCACGCAGACGGTCCGGGAGTGTCGTCGGAATGTAGTCGCCGGAGAGGAAGACGAGTCTGAGCGAGGCAAAGGCGTGTCGCGCCCGTTCCGGTTCGATTTCGACGTACTCGACCAGCATTTCGAGCAGCGCCGGAGCCGTGTTCCACAGTGTGATGCGGTGACGTGACATCACGTCCATCCAATGCCCGGGGTCGCGCAGTCGTGTGCTGTCGGGCAGTACCAATGCGCCACCGGCCCCGAGCACCGAGAATATGTCGAACACCGACAGGTCGAAGCTGAAGGCGGAGAGCCCGAGCACTCGATCGTCTGCGGTGAGCGGGTAGCGCCCCATCAGGTCGTCGAGTGTGGTTCGTACCGCGCGATGTTCGACGGACACGCCCTTGGGTTCACCGGTCGAGCCGGAGGTGAAGATGATGTACGCGAGATCGCCGGCGTCCGGGCGGCAAGGAGCGGTTGGCTGGAGGTCCACGGAGCCGTCTGTATCGACCTTGCCGGCTGAGTCGAATGTTATGACTTCGACGTGGTCGGGCCACTGGCTGCGGTCGTTGTCGACCGCTATCAGAGCGTGCGTGATGTCGGCCTGGCGGACGACGCTGGCGATGCGTTCCGCCGGCCAGTTCGGTTCGGCCGGAACGTAAGCGGCCCCGCTCGCCGCGATGCCGAGAACGGCGATGATCTGCGCCGGAGTTTTCTCGGAACTGACGGCGACAACGTCGCCGGGGCCTATTCCGCGCCCGGCCAGTGCCGCAGCGATATCTCCAGCACCGCGGTGGACCCGGTCCGCGGACAACTCGGTGCTGCCGCAGATGACGGCGGGTGTGGATCGGTCTGTGCGGGCGTCGAACGGATCGGTCAGCAGGGGGCCCGCAGCATCGAATGCGTTGGGTGTGACGGGTTCCGGAGGGAGGAAGGTGGGATCGTGGGTGAGGGCGTTGTCCGTCCAGGTGGAGTCGTCGTGGGCCAATCGCTGCAGTAGCCGCGCATGCGCACTTGCCATCGAGCGCACGAAGTCGGGATCGAGGGCTCCCTCGACGGTGTCCCACGCGATGAGCAGTCGGCCACTGTCCTCGCGCACGATGTGATCGAGCAATACCTGAGGTGTCTGCGAGACGCCGAATATCTCGGTGCCGAGCCATTCCGTGGGGGATTCGTTTCCGTTGGACAGTCCCAGTCCACTGGTGAAGACCACTGGATGAGTGGGCGTCAGCGATGCATCGGCGGTCAGTCGCCGCACTTCCATCCCGGATACGGTGCGGTGGTCCATATCGGACCAGAACCGGTGATTGACGGCGGCCGAGAATGTCTCGAAATCGCAGTGTTCGACCGGTTGAATCTCGACCAGTATCGTGGTCGTGAAGTCGCCGATCGAGTCGGTCGTGGCCTGCTTGTCGTCCGAGTGGTCCCGGTCGAAGAGAGTGGTGTTGAGAGCGAAATTCTCGGTGGCACCCCACTGTCGGAGTGTCATGGCGAAGCTTGCCAGCAGCACGGCAGTCGGTGTCAGTCCGCGCGATGCGCACGCACGTCGTAGCGAATCCCATTCCTGCGCAGTCAGATCAGCTGAACAGCGGGTGAACCGGGGGATGCCGAGGCTGTCGGGGGTGGCCAGCCAGGGCAGCTTCGGGCCGGCAGGGAGCTCGCGTGAACGCGCGCTCCAGTATTCGAGGTCGGCCGCGCGCCTGGACAGGTGGTCCGGATCGATGGTCTTGGCCCGGACGATGTCCAGAAACGGCGTGCCCAGCGGCGGGAAATCGTTCTGCCCGTTCACTCGAGCACCCCACTCTCGCATCAGCGTGATCCACCCGGCCATGTCGAGGGCGAGTATGTCGAAGCCGATGAAGAGGCGGGTGATGCCACCGGGGAGCAGAGCTACGCGAATGTCGTACAGCGGGCCGGTCTCGATTGGAAGGACGCGATGGGAATTTTCTCGGCGGAGTTCGTTCAGTGCGACTGTGCATGCCTCCGGTGCTGCCTGCGTCAGATCGGTGACATCGAAGCTGTACCTGGGGCAGGCATCGCGAACGACACCGCGCGCATCGGCGTTGACGACGAATCGCAGCATCGGGTGCCGTTGAACCACTGCGTTCCAAGCATTTTCGAGTGTGCGCAAATCTGCGTGGGTGTCTGCTGTCGCTCGGTCGTATTCGTAGTAGTAGTAGGTGGCAACGCCCCCGAGCGGAAAAGCCGGTTCCCGTCCGACGAGGTATGCCTGCTGAACCGGGCCGAGCTCGAATGAGTTGTCGGCCGGGTGCTCGTCGGCTTCCGATGTCGTCGGCGATGTGAGTGACGGCGCGGGGCCGGCTTCGTTTCTCTGCCTGCCGATGCGCTGGGCGATGCTCGATGCCGTTGCGGCACCGAGAAAATCGGTCAATTCGAGATCGACACCGGTGTCTTCGAGCAATCTGCGGCGTAACCGCACTGCGGTGTAGGAGTCGATACCCAGCGCGGTGAGAATTGCCGTCGAGTCGATGGCCTCGGGGGGCGTCTCCACGATGTCCCCGAGTGCGTCGAGAACGACGTCGATGGGGTCCTCGGCTCGGAAATCCGTGACGTCATTGTTCTCGGTCGACGGCATGAGTGGCGTCCCTTCGGCTGTGGGGGATGGCTTGAAACGAGCGGTTCGTCTGTTAGCTTAGATGACAATGAATATCGTTATCGCCCCGGATTGGCAACTCGAGCTCGTAGCCGACGAGTACGGTCTCGCAGCGATCAGTGGATGGCCGGTCGCGAGCTGGGCCGACGAGGTGGACGCGCTCGATCGTCTGGTTCTCGTCGGTCTCGCGGACGTGCTTGCGCGCAATACCGACATCGATGGAACACATGGCTGTGACAGACGAGTCCTCGTAGAACGGGTGGCCACCTCCGCCGAACATCGGTGGGTCGTCGAACGCTGGCTCGAGGACCTCGCGGACGCCGGAATGGTGGACGTTGTCGATGACGGCCGGGTCAGGTTGGTCGAACGACCCCGAAGGCAGGACCTGACGGCCGCGCGCAAACGTATGATCGATGCCTGTGTACGAGTGGGTTATTCGACGTCACTGCCCACGCTCTTGCTCGATTCGCTCCGTTATGCCGTCGACCTGTTGCGGGGCACAGTGAGCGTGCAATCGATTCTCTACCCCGATGGCGACGCGACCACAGCGCTCGAGGTCTACGGCACCAACGTCGTCAGCCGCTACCTCAATGCGGCCGCTGCGGCTGTGGTCGCCGATCTCGCGTGCACCCGGGCGGCGCCCCTGAGGATCCTCGAACTGGGCGCAGGTGTGGGCGCTACGTCCGAACATATCCTGGGAGCGCTCGGGGACGCACGCGTGGAGCGCTACGTCTTCACTGATCTGTCCCCGCACTTTCTACGCATCGCGCGAACGCGATTCGCGCGCGAGCCGTGGGCGCAGGCGATGACGTTCGTGACGGTGGACATCACCGAACCGGTCGCCGACCAGGTTGGAGGCGGTGGTCCAGACGGCGTGAGCTACGACGTCGTCCTCGCGGCGACGATGGCGCACAACGCCGTCGACGTCGACGTCCTCCTGCGTGAAGTACACGATCTTCTCGCGCCGGGCGGGGTTGTCGTGCTGATCGAGACGGTCGTCGAGCATGCGCAATCTTTGACGACGATGCCCTTCGCGCTGTCGATGCCGGACGGGTCCGGGCCGCCGGAACGAACCGATATCCGTGCCGGGTCACATCGCACCTACCTCACCTCCGACGAGTGGACCGCTGCGATGACGTCCGCCGGGCTCCGGCCGTGCGTCGATCTACCCCGCGCAGGCGATCCGCTCGAAGCGTTCTCGCAGCGACTACTTGTCGCAGTCCGGCCCGATCCCCTACAACCCCCGCGGAGACGACAGTGAACATGACAGCCCAAGTAGTCGGCGTCCCAGCATTATCGAGCACTGACGCCATCCGTCCAGTGCTCACAGAAATCTGGGTGGAACTGCTCGATCTGCAACCGGACAACATCGTCGGTGATGCCAGTTTCCTGCGACTCGGTGGTGATTCCGTGCTCACCGTCCGCATGTCCGCGCTGGTTCGCAAACGCCTCGACATAGTACTCGAGCTCTCCGACGTCCGAGTCGAAACCACACTCGATCAACTCGTAGAGCTCGTCGAACGGCGAAGTTCCAACGAACCGGCCCGTGCGTTGAACATCGAGATCTCGAGACGCGAGGATCCAGGCTCGACTTTTCCTCTGTTGCCGTTGCAGCAGGGGTACTTCGTCGGACAGCAGGACGGCTGGGAACTGTCCTACGAGTCCGCGCACTACTATCTCGACTACGCGCTCGACGGCATGGATAGCGACGAGGCCGAGGATGCACTGACCGACGCACTCGGACGTCTGGCACGCCACCAGCCGACGCTACGGGCCAGAGTGACGCCGGACGGCCGCCAGTACGTACTCGCGGAGTCGGATCCATCGGCTCTGCCGCAGGTGACGCTGCACGACCTGCGCGATCGCGGCGAACAGGAGATCGAAACGACGCTGGCGAAAGTGCGCCGGGACATGAGCGAGCACGGCCCCGACCCGATCACGGGCCCGGGCATCGACGTTCGTCTGACCCTGCTACCGGGTGGGCGCGGACGCCTTCACCTCGGAATGAGTCTGTTGACTTTCGACGGATGGTCGTCGGGCGCGATGAACCGTGACCTGCTGGCCTACGCGGCCGACTGGAACGCGACACTTGTTCCGCTGTCGATAGACTTCGGTGACTACGTGTCCTCGCTGTCGGGGCTGAGCCGTACCGAGGCCTGGCTGGCCGACCGCGTGTGGTGGTGGGATCGTCTCGACCACCTGCCTGCACCGCCTGCGCTTCCACTGATCGCCGACCCCAAGTCCGTCCGACCTGTCACGATGGGTAATCGCGAGGCGCGATTCTCGGCAGGCGAATGGGCGGCGTTGCGAGCGGAATGCACCGCACGCGACGTCACTGCCTCGACGGTCATGATCACCGCGTTCGGCACGGTTCTCGCACGCTGGTCCGGACACTCGCACCTGCTGCTGAATGCACTGCAACTCAACCGATTGCCCTTACATTCGGACGTGCATCGGGTCGTCGGTGCATTCGCGGCCACAATGCTCATGCCGCTCGAACTCGATCCCAACGCAACCTTTGCCGAGTTGGCGGCGTCCGTGCAATCGGTGTCCAGTGAGTACACATCACACAACCTCGTCTCCGGTGTCGAAGCTGGTCGCGAGCTCGCCCGCCGGCGAGGGACTCGTCGTCCGCCGGCCCCGATCGTGTTCCAGAGCGTCCTCGGAGTGGATGCTGCGATGGGCGGAACGGCCTCGACGGACGCCGGACCCCTGGGGACGGTCGACATCGCGGACTATTTCCATCAGCTTCGCACTCCACAGGTCGCCCTCGAAGTCCGCTGCTTCGAACTCGGCGACGAAGTGGTGACCGTGTTCTCTCTGGTCGACGAGATCTTCGACGCGGCAGAGGTATCGGTGGCCTTCGAAGAGTTCGTTTCCACCATTCACGACCTCGCCGCAGGCAAAGGGTGGGACATTGCCCCCGACCTTCCCCGCGCCGCCCATCCTGTCGCCGACGATCGGATGCGGTTGGGTTTGCTTCCTGATCCTCCGGTCAACGAACACAGCGGTCCCCCGATCGATGATCTCGAATACACCGTGTGCGAGGTGTTCGAAGAGTTCCTCGATGTTCCGGTCCTCGATCGCGGGGGTCACTTTTTCGCCCTCGGCGGAGACTCGATGCTCGCCGTTCGCGTGGTGGCGTTGCTCTCGAAGCAAACCGGTGCAGCCATTGCCATCCGAGACTTCCTCGACGATCCGACAGTGGCGGGCGCAGCGTCGGCAGTTCGGTTGCGGCTGGGGGTTATTCAATGAGCGGCAGTAGCGTCCCGGTAATCGGACTGATCGGGGGATCCGGGACGGTGGGCCGTACCGCAGCGTTACGAATATCCGCAGCCGGCCTAGGATCGCTGCGCATCGGCGGCCGAAACCTCGATGCGGCAATGGCTGTCGCCGAAGAATGCGTGGGGCCCGCCGAGGCGGTGCGGTTGAATTTGACCGACGGAGGCGATCTCGAAGAGTTCTGTTCGGGATGCAGTGTCGTCGTCAACTGCGCCGGTCCTTCGTACCTCGTACTCGATTCCGTTGCGCAGGCGGCATTTTCCGTCAGCGCGGACTACGTCGATGTCGGTGGCGACCTCCCGGCCGCCGATGCACTTCGAGCTGCGGCCATCTTTCCCGAGCGGACCGCAATCTTCTCGGCGGGGGCCATGCCGGGCTTGTCCGGCCTGTTGCCACGCTTGATCACCGAGGGACGGCCGTTGCGACGGCTGGAAACATACGTCGGCGGGGTGGCTCGGTTCACCCCGCTCTCGGCAGCCGACGGACTTCTGACTCGCGGTGATCGATTCGGCGAGGCGATGGCGTCGATGCAGGACGCTGCGATCGCATCCAACTCGGTGGCGCCTCTTCGCGACGTCCAGTTACCGGGATTCCCGAGGCCGGTTCAGGCGTGGCCGTACCTGACGACCGAGGCGCAATCGCTGGGACATCTTCCGGGGATCGCCGAGGTGCGCGCGTACAACGTCTTCGCTTCCGACCGACTCACTCGGGTGATGACGCACGCGTGGGCGCAACTGTCGGATTCTCCGGATCACGACGAGTTGGCTCCGTTCATTCCGTCGATCGTCGATGCCACAGTCGCGGACGAGGACGAGTTCGGGTCGTTCTATGTGATGCTGTTCACCGGTAGGCCTGCGCGTGGGTACGACCGCGGTATCACTCGGGTGGTTCTGCGCGCCGAAGATTCGTACGGTCTGAGCGGCTCGATGGTAGCTCTTGCCACAGAACATATCGTGCGGGGAAAAGTCCCGCCCGGCGTTCATTTGGCGGCCGAGGCGATCGACCCGATCGACGCGGTGCACTGGCTCCGAGCGGATCCGTTGGTGCACGAGTTGGTGGTGCATTAAGGCTTGCCGGACGCTCGGAGCTCAGAAGGTCGAGCCGGACAGTGGTGCCGCACGATCGCAGGGGACCGGCCGCGGGTTCTCGGGATCGAGAGCGTTGAGCACGAAGTAGGCCGCTCGCCGGGATCCGGCGATGCCGGCGTGCTCGGTGAAGTCGACGTCGCATCCATCTTGGACGAGGATGTTGTGAACGTTGTCGCCACCGGGCTGCAGGGCCGACGTGTACGGGACGACGAGTTCGTCGTACTTCGTCGCGATGTTCGTGTACTCGATCTCGGGGTAGTAATAGCCACCCTCCCGGATCGCATGCATGAACGAGGAGCCGGGATCGAGCTGCCCACACGCATGGCAGATCGGTAAGTCCTCGGTTTTGATTCCGAGTCGCCGGGCCTGTTCGAAAATGAGGTCCGTTCCCGCCACGGTGGTGCCGTTCCATGCGGGTGCGATCGAGACGTATTTGTCGATCTTGTCTCGGCCGCCCAGATACTTCGCGTAGTAGGCAGGCAGAATCGTGCCTTGTGAGTGGCCGACGACATCTACCTTGGATGCGCCGGTAGCGGTGAGAACTCCGTCGACGAAGGTGGCGAACTCGTTTGCGCTGTCCTCCATGCGTTCCATGCCCCCGACGGCGGTAGCCGGCCAGGGCAATCCGTTCGGCGCACCGTAGGTGAGCGCAAAGACGCAGTATCCCTCGTTCTTCAGCAGCGGGACGTACGTCCCCCAGTTGGTCTGTTGCGCCCCGCCGGTTCCATGAACGAGCACCACTGGGTCGGGATGTTCCTCGGACGGCACGCACCCGTAGTCGTTGGAACCGGGTAGAGAACCTCCGGGGTTGGTCAGTTCCGGCACGATACCGCCGAAGAAGTTGTACGACACCGGGAGCTCCGCCGCCGAGGCCTGACCGGTTGCGGTGAACAGCAACGCAACTACTGAGCCGAGCGCCGCAATCAGTTTCCTCTGCATCCCGAGAACCTAGCCAATTCTTGGTTGCCTGGGGGTCTGATTGGCCAAAGAAGGTAGTGCCTAGCCCTCGCTCTGGTGACGACTGTGCCCACAAGCCGGTGTGGTGGGAAGCTATCCAGATGACGACAGAAATTTCTCAGGACGATTTTGCGTGGGTCGAGGAGGACGACCGCTTCGATATGGGCTTGTGTTTCACGCTGGTCCATTCCGCTGACCCGGAGGCTGTGCTCGAGGTGTTCAATTCCGTGAACCCGAGGAAGGTGCGCCGGGCTGCGGGGATGAGTGACGACGAGTGGATGGATTCGCTCGGCGATGATGATCTGGCGCAGAGGTTTGCGGGTGTTGCCGGGGGCTGGGTGTGGGTGCTCGAGGAGTTCGCGATCAATGCGGTGTTGTCGCCGCTGCCGGAGCGGCTGTCGGATGCGTTCGGCACCAGCATCACTGTGCAGTGGGATGTGAATTTGCTGTCGACGTTCGTGTACGCCGTCGACGGCGGCATCGAGCGGCATTTCGAGTTGGGGCGGGTGGCGGACCCGTCGGATCGCTCGGCTCCCGAGGGTTACCTGGATGAAGAGGACGAGATCGATTGGGAGGAATGGATGTCGGGTGGTTTGTGTATGCAGGCGCGGCTCGCGGGAGTGATTGCTCTGACGGCTGATCCGATCGAACCTTTGATCACCGAGACCTGCGGTGGGGCATAGCTGTCGGATAGGTTCGACAAATGTCCTTTGACGCACGTGCGGTTGCGCTCGGCCTCGTCGCGGTGCTCGGGCTTGTACTTCTGATCGCGGTGGTCGTTCTCGAGTTGTGGTTTTTCGTGCTGTGGGCGGCGGTGTTGTTGGTTGTGCAGCTCGCTGCGTTTGCCGCGCACGCTGTGATCTACGGACGTATCGAGCCACCGGAGGGGGGTGCATCCGTCGTCGCGTTGGGCTGTGCGTTGGGTCCGGGCGGCAGCGTCACTCCATTGTTGGCGAGCCGGTTGGATCGTGCGCTCGAGGTGTACAACGGCCAGGTCGACGCCGGAGGCTGGCCTGCTCTGATCGTGTCGGGTGGGCAGGGGACCGACGAGTCGGTGGCCGAGGCCACTGCGATGAAGCAGTACTTCGCCGCGCGGGGGGTCGCGGAGGCGAAGGTCTTTTCGGAGACGGAATCGCGGAATACGCGTGAGAATCTTGTGTTCAGCAAGGAGTTACTGGACTCGGCGGGCCTGACATCGGAGCCGATGATTGTCGTCACCAGCGACTTTCATGTGCTGCGGACAGCAGGGCTCACCCGCGATCTGGGTATCAACGCTCATGTGACGGGGGCCGGAGCTGCCCGGCCCTACTCACAAAAGGCCTTCCTACGCGAATTCGCGGCTGTGCTGCAGCGCTATTGGAAAGTCGACGCCGTTTTACTCGTTGGCATACTTGCCTTCGTGGTCTTCCTACAGAACGTCAACGGATGAATGGGAAGCGCGCACTCGCGCACGTGACGCTATTCGCGGGGGCGTTCGTGGCGGCGTTGACGCTGACGACGACAGTCGCGCAAGAATTCGCATTCTTCTCCGGCGGTGATCGCCTCGATGTCTTCTTCTATAGTGCGGCGTCGGGGGCGACCCTCGGTGCGATTGTTGCCGTGGTGATCGCGACGGTCGTTTCGCGTACCCGGATTGCCGGTGCGGCAGCAGGATTCGGCGTCGTGCTGCTTGCGGTGGTGTCGCTGGTGCAACCGGCCGGACAGTTGCAACTGCGGGCGCTTGCGGCGGGGCTGATTCTCGGCGGCGTCGCAGCTCTCACCGGCATGCGGGAGCGTCGTACATTGCAGTGCGCTCTGGTGGTCGGCGTGGTCTCCGCGACGGTCATGGCAGGCCCGCTGGAGAGCGAAGGCATCCCGGCTCGCTACGCCGACTACCTCGAACCTGCTGCTCCGCAAAAGTATCTGCTGGTTGCCCTGGGTGTGTTCGCTGCCCTGTTGGCTGCGTCGGCGTGGATGAAAGCGTTCGAAAAAGAACCCGTACCCGTGGACAACAAGGGTCGAGTCCTGTTTGTAGGGATAGTAATTCCTGTTGCCGGGTTGGTGCTGTACTGGCTGTTCCAGCGGTCGGTGTGGAGCCTCGGGACCGGCGAGGCCATGCAGAATCGGTGGTTGCTCGGGCTTGTGGTGATCCCGCTCCTGGTCGGCGCGGCGTTCGCTCTTCCTGCTGCGACGGGGGCAGTCGTTCTCGCCGCGCTGGCGTATCTGGGTGCCGGCTCCACCGGTTCGTTCGAGATGTCGACAGCGCTCGTGTTCGTGGCGCTGTTGTTGGCGGGCTCGGTGGTCGGGTGGCGATGGCGTTCACCGATGACGGGTTTCGTGCTCCTGGCGGTGGTCGCTGCTACGGGATTGTTTACCGATCCACCTCTCGACTGGATCAATATGGGCGCCAGCGTTTTCGTGCTTCCTTTCGCCGTCGGCTTGCTCTACGCATCGCTGCTTCCTACGAATGCACCCGCCGCGACGATGTCGGTGACGACGCCGATCGCGGTGTCGATTCCGATCGTCGCCGAGTTCGGGTGGACGGCCTATACCCCGCTCAGCACGATCGAGCCGACGTTCTCTCCGACCGCCTGGATGTGGACGTCCACTGCGGTGTCCGTCGGCTCGGTCCTGGCGGCGGGTGTGGCATTTGTGATTCTCCGGAAGCGCCGGGAAGTGAGCTCCGATGTCTGATTCGATGGAGCTCGATCCGGCTGTGGTCGAGATCGGCAAGTTCTACGCCCGACCACCGGAGGTGGTGTGGGGAGGAATCACCGAGCCGGACTTGCTCGCGCAGTGGTTGATGCGTCCGGTCGGGTTCGACACGACCATCGGGAACCGATTCATTCTGGCAGTGCCGACGCGACCCACCGGTGAGATCGCGTGCGAAATCCTGCGTGTGCGACAGGGTGAGCGGCTTGGTTACAGTTGGGTCGATCTGCGGGCGCCTTCGCCTGCGCGATGGACCCTCGACTTCTCATTGGCTTCGCAAGGCCGCGGTACTCGACTGTTGTTGACGCACGCAGGCTTCGATATCAGCGACCGCAAGCAGAAGATGGCTCGGAACGCGTTGGAGCGGGGTTGGAAGGTCGCCTTGTCGAAACTGAACGACGTGCTCGACGGCTGAGAAATCTGATGCATGACGCTCCGCCCTATTACGCGCTCTCCGCTCGAGATGGCGCTTCCAGTGGCCGTACTCTCGACCTATGTACCGGTCAATGATCCGACGGGCAGTTCAACTATCCGTTATCGGTGTGACATCTCTTCTCGTGACCACAGGATGCGGGTCGCCCTTTGGTGGTGGGGACAACATCGACACGTTCACACCCGACGATGCCGCAGTTGTAGACATGGCCGACTGCCTACTGCCTGACATACAGACACCGCTGGCCGCCGCGGTCGAATGGCCTCAGGCGGACGAACCGTCGACGATCGTGCCGGGCTACCCCCCCCAGAGGACTTCGAACCCGTTGCAGTAGTCCGCTGCGAACGCGGTGAAAGCCCGAACGGGCAACTGACCATCGACGCAGTGCAGCTGGAGGGGCGGGTCGGGGACGTCTACGAAGCATTCAGGACCCCTCTGAGCGCTATTCCGGTAGCAACTCGGACTCCAGCTGCGCCATCGTCGGACAACCTCCCTCAGGGCTGTGGCTAGTCAATCAAGAAGGCCACGCGATTCGACCCCAATGGCCCACCACCCCATGCGGATACGAGCCATCCCCTTTGAAGAAGCTTGATCTACTGCACGAAGTGGGGAGAGATCGTCACGTCATCGATGGAATCGCCGCCGACAATCCGGGAGAATGCGTGCAGACAGTGCTGACGTTCTCCACGACCAACGAAAGCGACCCGGGTGACGAGCGCCCGCAGTATCGAGAAGCTACAAAACTAGCGACGCCGATCGACGATGTCGGCAGACTGCGAATATGCCGGTTCGTCAATGGTGATGTACCCGTGGAGGGGTCACGGGACCGTCTTACTCTCGAACAGAGCCGAACTCTGATGCAGACAGTCCTGCAACTCCCGCTAGCACCACCCTGCGAGCAATCCGCCCAACACTTCGCCGCCATCGAGCTACTGCGTCCCGACGGCTCCGGAGGAACGCAGATGCAAGTCGAACTCGACGGCTGCAAGCGTCTCTCGCTTGGCGGATACAGCGCCACCACGGACAACCTCCTGAACGTCATCACGCAGCACACCGGATAGGGGCTCTGAACGCGACCTCGACTAACCGTGCACCCCGCGCTTCGTCGCGAAAAGGGCCCGCCGACTGGGCCGCTCTCATCAAGAGCGGGCAGTCGACGGGGGAGTGTCAGATTAACGGTGGATCCGACCTCGGCGTCGGCTAGTTACCGTTTGGGGTGATGCGTCCTTCGAAGGTGATCGCGAACGCGTTCAGCGCTGGCTTCCACCTCATTGCCCATCGTGCCTTACCTTTCCCTGTCGGGTCCAGAGCTCGTGTGGCGAGGTACAGACACTTGAGTGCTGCCTGCTCGGTCGGGAAGTGCCCACGCGCCCGCACAGCGCGCCTGTAGCGGGCATTGACAGACTCGATCGCGTTCGTCGAGCAGATCACCCGTCTGATCTCCACGTCGTAGTCCAGGAACGGTACGAACTCGCTCCACGCGTTGTCCCACATCCTGATGATCGCCGGATACTGCTCACCCCATTTCTTGCCGAATTCGGTGAACCGTTCCTTCGCCGCCGACTCCGACGGAGCGGTGTACACCGGCCGCAGGTCACGCGACATCTCATCCCAGTACTTCCGGGATGCGAACCGAAAGGTGTTGCGTATCAGATGAATAATGCATGTCTGCACCACTGCCAGTTCCCAGACGGTGTTGATCGCATCGGGCAGGCCCTTGAGTCCGTCGCACACGGCGATGCAGACATCGGCTACGCCGCGGTTCTTGATCTCCGTTAGAACCGAGAGCCAGAATTTCGCGCCTTCACCGCCGTCGCCGGCCCAGATCCCCAGGATGTCGCGTTCACCGTTGACGGTGACACCGATCGCCACGTACATCGGCCTGTTGGTGACCTGCCCGTCGCGGACTTTGACGTGCACGGCATCGATGAACATCACCGGATATACGCGGCGGTTTCTACTGATCGAAGCGAATCCTGTCCCGAGAGGATTCGCATGCCCAAGTATGCGTGGAACAAGTCACCGCTGGAGATCAAGCGTCGCTACTTCGAACTGATCAGACAAGGGCTGTCCGGG
>NZ_JASITC010000019.1:0-43399 GCF_030063405.1 Rhodococcus sp. H29-C3
GCGATAGTTCGGTGAGCTCCTCGATTCGAATCCCGCTGTACCGCAAAGTTTCGATAATCGCCCACACCCAGAATGCGGCATCCTCGTAGAGTGCGACATCGACTGTTCGCCCAAAGCGTGGGCTGCGGACATGCACCCCCGGTGGGTCGCCGGCCTCGATCAATTGAGTGTCGCCGCGCGTGATCACGCGGGTATAGCTGTGACCGTCGTGGTCGAACTGCTCGTCGTGGTTTGCTGCGCTGGCGAGTTCGAGTACTCGTCGCCAGTGCTGGTTGCGTTGGTCGACGTAGTCCACCAATACCGGCAGAAGCGGTTGAAGGACGCGGATCTGGTCGTGGGTTTTCTCTTGGACGCGGCGTTTGTGGGCTGCTTGCGCTCGGACGTCGCTGCGCGGGACTGGGCATGGTGCCGACCATCGCGCCCATCGTTCGGGTTCGTCGATGGCCCAGGCCTGGATGTCGTAGTACAGCGCTTGAACTGCCATCGTGATCACCCACGGCCCGGACCGAGGAGTGCCGTCGGCGCGGAAGGCCAAGGTGGCGCGCCACTGCTGGTAGTGCTCATCCGCTACCCGCAAATCTGACTGATCTGGGTTGATCTGTTCGATCGTTTTCCAGAACAGGCCGACGAGAATCGTGGCGGTGTTCGCAAGCGAGGAGTATTTGACATCGGAGGCGCGTCGATCGAAATAGTCGATGAACATCTGTCGGACTTCAGGATTGGCGATCCGGTGCCGGTCGACCATCTCGGTGGTGGTCAACTGCGGCGAACGCAGTGCACCCCGCAGCGTGGAGGGCGCGGTCGGTGGGAAATGGCCGGTCGAGTGCAGGACTTGCCAGGCGAGGTGACCAATGTATTTGAGTGTGTGTAGCCCGGTGCGCGAGGTGCTCTGGCGCGTCACCATCGCATGATGAAGGAACGCTTCCGGCGTCAGATCCGCGAACGGGATCCCTTGCACAGTCAGTGCGGTGCAGACTTCGATGACCGCACGCACCTTGAACGTCTCGGTCGAGTCCGACACCCGAACTGCGGCGATATAGCTGTCCAGCTGGTGATCTGCCTCGGCGATCACGAACTGGTCGGTGAACTTCATCAGTTTGTTGACCTTGAACGCTGCCAGCGTGGGTTGGATGACCCGCAGCGCGAACATCGCGCCGAGGGCCTGTCCGAACTGGGCTCGCGCGGCTTCACTGGTGGTCAGTTGATCGGCGGAGAGCGAGAGAGTGTTGAGCTCGCTGGCGTCCCAGCGTTCCTGCCAGGTGGATCCAGGGTGCCGGAGTAGATACTCGGTGAGCAGATACAGGCCTCGGTTGCGGTTGACTCGGCGACTGTTCGGGGCCGGCCACAGCTCAACGCCGATCGATCGTAGGGACGCGAGTGGGGCGTCACTGAGATCGCCTCGGTGATGGCGAAGACGCGGAAGCGCGGATCCCGCAGCAATGGTGGGCCTGCTGAATCTCGTAGCGCTGATCGTGTCCGGGTTTCGATCCTTCCTGTTCGGCCGGTCGGTGCGCGTTTTACTCACCGAACACCGCCGCGATGTCGTCGGCGGCGTACCCAGAGGTAAAGGCCTTCGCCGGTCGTGGGCGAGCGAAATGCTCTTGCATCTTGTCGAGCAGATCCTCCATACGGGGGAGTAGATACATTTGCGTCGTCGTCAGATGCCGATGACGCATGATGGTCTGCACTTCGACCAACGACAACTCCGGGTCTTTGGACATCCGGATGGCTGCGGTGTGGCGGATGTCGTGGAAGCTCCAGTTGGTACCGAGTTGGTCGTTGGCTCGTTGCAAGACCCGCCGCAACGCCCAATACGTCAATGGCCGCCGTGTACCTCGCAGCGTCCCCCATAGTTGTTCATCTGCAGTAGGTGTGCTTGTCTGCTCGAAATATGCTGCAAGATAACGGAAAGCAAGCGGGGATACGGGGACGGGCGACCGCGACGTACTGCCTTTCGAGACGACCCACACCCTGCCCTCTCCCCAGTCGACGTGGCGGCCGCATGCACCCAGAAGTTCACTCGCCCGCGCTCCGGAAGACACTGCGAACTCGAAGATGGCGCGGTCACGGTCGTGTTTGAGGACGGCAACCAGCTGGGCCCATGACGTGTCAGGGATCGAACGGGGTGACTTCTGTGGTTGACGTTGCCGTAGTGGTGATCGGCGTTGGCGATGCCGCGCCGATGAATCGTGATACCGGCCGAGTCTGCGGCGATGGCCCGGGGACGACGGCACCGGGTTGACGACAGGGCCGCATCCGAAGGTGTGATGGAACTCGTAAAAGCAATAAATCACCGTCAGTGCGTGGTTGATGGTTGACGGCGAATACCCCGACTTCAGCACCGGCTTCCCGGTCTTGAGATTCAGCGAGCCAGGTTGTGTCGCAGAGGTTATCGATCGACGCCGTTGCGGGTTGTCAGCGGATCGTAGCCACCCGACCATGACTTCGACATCTTCTCGAGTCGCACGTTCCCAGCGTATCTCGATGACGCTGAGGACCCGCCACCAACGTAGAAGGTCGTGGGCGTACGAACGCACAGTCAGTGGGCGCACGTCCGAGAGCACCAGGCTTCGCAGGTACTCCGAGATGGCCATGACCTCCAGGCCACCGACGCGCACCACGTACGGAATCGGGCCCGGTGGTTCCGTACGGTGCACCGCCCCCACCTTCGGCAGCTCGACCCGTCCCTCGCGCACTGCACGCTTCAACTCATCCATCCCACGCACCCCCGTAGCGTCAGACCGGCAGCTTAACTCGGTTTGGTGCAGTTAACAGGACACGCGGTCAATGGATTTGCTGCCTGAGCTACCGAATCCCTACGGGTAACGGTAAGGGATTCTTGCAGGTCTTATGACGGTCGTTCAATCGGCGGATTCAACCCGTCGTCGCAACACTGCGTCGTGGAACCGAGTGTAACTGCTCCGCAAGCACTTCCGCTGGCGTTCTCCACCCGAGTGTCTTCCGGGGTCGGTTGTTGAGCGCGGTGGCGACCGCCCGAACTTGATGAATGTCGTACCGCGCCAAGTCGGTTCCCTTCGGAAAGTACTGTCGCAGCAGCCCATTGGTGTTCTCGTTCGTACCGCGCTGCCATGGACTGTAGGGGTCGCAGAAGTACACCTTGATTCCCGTCGCCGCGGTCAGTTCGGCGTGACGAGCCAGTTCCTTCCCCCTGTCCCAGGTCACGGACTTGCGCAGGTGCTCCGGCAGCGGTGTCATCACCGCAGCCAGAGCATCACGAACCGACTCGGACCCGTACCCGGACAGAGCCGGCCCGTTCTTCACCGGCGGCGCGACGCCGTACCCGTCCTTACGCGGAAGATGCAGCAGCGTAGTGAATCTGCTGGTCCGCTCGACCAGCGTGCCCACAGCCGACCGGCCCAGTCCGATGATCAGATCCCCTTCCCAATGGCCAGGTGTCGTCCGGTCGTCGACCTCGTCCGGGCGGGCGGCGAGAGTCACGTCGTCAGTGATAAACCCTGTTCGGAGCTTCTTCGCTCGCGCCCGTGGTTTGCGCAGTGCCCGGCCGGTGCGCAGGCACGCCACCAACTCTCGTTCCAACGCGCCGCGGCCTTCGATGTAGAGAGCTTGATAGATCGCTTCGTGGGAGATCCGCATCGACTCGTCGTCGGGAAAGTCGATCGGCAGCCGGTTCGCGATCTGCTCAGGACTCCACGCGCTCGCCCACCGTCGGTCCGCTCGCCGTGGCTTGTTGCGGCCCTTCCACGACGCGAACGGGCCCACAACGTCGCCGTTCTCATCGTGAATGACACCGGATAGTTTCTCCTGCACGTAGTCTCGAAGTCGCTGGTGATCAACCAGTTTCGCTACCTTCGGTCGCCTCGCCGAGAGATCGGCCTTCCACTGGGCCACTGACGCACGGTACTCGAGCTTCCCGCTGCGAGTAGCCGCGTTACGGCGAATCTCGCGTGAGATGGTCGACGGTGATCGTCCGATGCGATCCGCGATGGTACGCATGCTCAACCCTTCTGCCACCATGACGGCGATATCCTCGCGCTCGGAGAAAGACAAGTAGCGGCCCGAAACCGGGGCCAGATCGATGGGCGACATGCCACCAGCGTGCCGGAACCACCGCGACCCGACCGGTCCCGACACGCCGACCGTGATCGCCGCATCCTCACTGGTGAGCCCCTCGGCGATTCGTAACCAAAACGCTCGTTCGAGATCCCGACGTACAGGTGGCCGACCTGGGGAGCGCATCACCGCTCGCCCCGTCAACGCTGCGGCCGAGTCTGTTTGTCGTCCCATCGAAAACCCCTCTATCCCTTGGGGTGTTGCGTCGACCGGTTGAACCTGGTATCTGTGTCATTGTCCAAAACGGATCTAGAGGTTACCTGTGATCAGCGACTCCGCGCGGCTCACGACTGAATCGTCGTGGGTCACGCTATGTCCGGTTTGAAGCGGATCTTCTCAAAGTAGGGTCGTGTCGGTGATTGCCGAACTGACAGCCGGAATCAAAACCGCCTTGCGCCCGAAGCTGCCCACAATTGGTGGACGGACCGACGAGCCTGGTAGCCGGTCGAGATTGGTGGCGCTTGTAGCTGGAGCGTTGCTTGTCGCCGTGCTGTTCGGTACTGCGGTAGGTCAACTGACGAGCATGGTCAATTCGGTCGCCGCCTGTTATGTACTCGGCGCTGTTCAAACACTTCCCCTTCTTCTAATCCGGGTGGCACCGCTACTCACCTGGCAGATGGTCGCACTCGGCATGTTCGCGGGAACGCTGTCAGGGCTGGTTCAGGACGAGGTTTTCCCGTGGCCGGCGGCAAGTTGCATTGCGGCGGGGCTCTCCCTGTATCGAGTGGCCCGAGTGCATTCGCCGAACGTGGGGGCCGCGGCTGCCCTCGTGTCGTTCCTGGCGGTCGTGGTCCCGACTGTCTTGACGGTGAGGATGCCACCGTTTGCTTTGCTGATCATTGCCGCGACGTTGGCTGCGATTACCGCCGCGGGAGTGGTGATGAAGCGACTGTCGTCGGCGGAGAGCGCCCTGGAGGACGAACAGCAGCTCCGCATGAGGCAGGAGAGGCGGCAGGCAGTGATCGAAGAGCGGGCGCGGATCGCACGAGAATTGCACGATGTAGTGGCGCACCACATGTCGATGATCGCGGTGCAAGCGCAAGCCGCACGGTTCAAGAGCCCCGGCCTCCCACCCGAGGCGATCGCGGCTTTCGACGACATACATCGCGCGTCGGCGACCGCTCTGACCGAGATGCGTCAGGTTATCGAGGTCCTTCGTGACTCCGGCGAGGCAACTGAACACTCACCGGCACCGAACCTGTCCGACATCGACGCCCTCGTGGGCCAATGGCGTGCAGCCGGGGCGCACGTCACGTTGAACACGGATGGGGAGTTCGACAAGCTACCGGAAGCGCTATCCACTACCGTCTACCGCATCCTTCAGGAATCGCTGTCCAACGCCGCGCGTCACGCACCCGGCATGAAGGTCGAGGCCCGCTTGACCCGCACGAACGATGAGCTCCGGGTGGCTGTCGGCAACGAAATCGGCCAGGTGTCCGCTGACCCGAGAGGCCAGGGACACGGACTTGTCGGTATCGAAGAGCGAACTGCAGCGTTCGGCGGGCGCTTGAGTGCTGGGATGACGAATGGCGGACGATACGAGGTGACGGTCCTCTTCCCAGTCCGCGGACAAGTTACCGCTCCAGGCCGTGACATTGGCGATGCTCCGAGCACAGTGGAGGACGGACGATGACCATCAGGGTTCTGCTGGCGGACGATCAGGGACTGGTGCGCGACGGAATTGCAGCCGTGCTCGGGGCCGAACCTGACATCGTTGTGGTCGGGGAGGCCGCGAACGGTGCGGAGGCCGTTGATCTTGCTTTCAGCCTGCAGCCCGACGTTGTCGTGATGGACATCCGAATGCCAGTACTCGACGGAATCCGGGCGACTGAGCAGATCCTCGCATCACAGGGCGAGACGACGAACTCGATCCACGTGCTGATGCTCACGACGTTCGACCTCGACGACTACGTGTACGAAGCACTCAGCGTCGGTGCAAGCGGGTTTTTGCTCAAGCAATCCACCGCAGAGGATTTCGTTCGTGGCGTCCGCACCGTCGCGGCCGGGGAGTCGATGCTGGCACCGACTGTCACAACCCGACTGATCTCGGAATTCGCCCGGCGTCGGCGCGGACGCCCGAACAACGCCGCAGTGTCGGCGTTGACTCCACGCGAACTCGACGTGCTGGATGCTCTGGCGACGGGTCTGTCGAATCGAGAGATCGCGTCCGATCTCGTGCTCGCGGAGGAGACAGTGAAGACCCACGTCGGGCGGATTCTCGCCAAGCTCGACCTTCGTGATCGGACGCAGGCTGTCGTCTTCTACTACGAAAATGAACTCTCCCACCGGCTCGACTAGCTCCTCCGGGGGATGCCGAGTTTGGCTCCTATGCGTGACGACATGATCCCATTTTCTTTGTAGCGTCGAAACATGCTCTTGCAGAGGGATTCTCGTACCATTTTAGGGCGGGATCGCCTACTCGTCGGGATCTACGTGGCACTTGCTGCGTATACCGCCGTCTACGCGGTGACCACCGAATTGACCACGCATCGGGTGTGGGGGGTGTGCGCTGTCGCAGGCTATCTCGCCGCCGGTGCGGTCCTGTTGCGATCGCGAAATCGACCTCGAGCGGCTGGGGTCGCGGTGTTGGGCGCTGTGCTCGTTCCGATGATTGTGCTGATCGGGTGCGCGCTCGCGCAGCTCGAGGTTGCGGTCGTCGTCGACTCGGCTCGCCACTTGCTCGACACCGGCAGTCCCTACGTGAATGACCCTCACGAGCTACCTCAGTACAATCCGTACCTTCCGGCGATGGCGTTGTTTGGGCTGCCCGGCGTCGTGATCGAGGGGCCACTCGGGGACCCGAGAGTCTGGTTCGGAGTGTTCTTCGTCGCCTGTGTAGTCACCGTCGTTCGGTTGACGGTGTCCGGCCTAGGCCGAATCGATAAGGAGTTGTTCGGGAAGCTCGGACTTCTGGCAGCGTCCCCACTCGTGGCGATTCCGCTGTGCACGGGTGGAGTGGATCTGCCGGTCATCGGCGCTTGTCTGCTCGGTTTGGGGCTGATGGCGGCAGATCGCCGATGGGCCGGGGCTGTGGTGCTGGCCTTCGCGTGCGCGCTCAAGTGGACCGCGTGGCCGGTAGCGGTTGTCGCGCTGGTTCTTCATCACCAGCGCGCCGGCATGCGGTCAACTGTGAGCGTCGGCGCACTGGCCGTCGCTCTGGCATCGGTGATGATCTTGCCATCGGCAATTCTCGACGGTGGCAACATAATTGAGCACACCGTGTTGTTTCCGCTCGGCCGTGCGGACGTTCCGACCCCGGCAGGATCGTCGGTGATCGGCGGCGCGTTGGCGGCAGCCAGCGAGTACGGCCACATCGTTTCTTTGTTCGCACTTCTCGTCGGTGCCGTCGTCATCGGAGTCAGGCTGTGCGCAAAACCACCGAGCACGTTCGTGGCGGCCTGCTCGATCGCTGCACTCGGGCTCACCGTGCTGTTCCTTCTCGCCCCTTCGGCTAGGTTCGGGTACTTCGCCTACCCTCTGATGTTCTGGGGAATGGCGTGGATTGCGCGGGGTGCCAGAACGGATACCGCTGTATCGAGTCCTAGCCGTGAACGAGAGCGGGTCGAGGCATGAGCCGGACCTTGATCGTGACCAACGACTTCCCGCCGAGACAGGGCGGCATCGAGACGTTCGCATCAGAAATGGCTCGCCGCTTTCCGCCCGAGTCGATCGTGGTCTACACCTCGGCAGAACGCGGAGCAGCCGCCTACGACGCATCGCTTCCATTCCCCGTCATACGGGACCGCAGCCGAACCCTGCTTCCCACAGGACGTGTGATGCGCAAAGCAGGTCTAATCGCGCTCGAACACGACTGCGATACCGCGTGGATTGCTGCTGCAGCCCCCCTCGGCCTGATCGCTCCCGCGCTTCGGGCGTGCGGAGTAAAGCGGGTCGTGGCGACCACTCACGGTCATGAAACATGGTGGGCCAAGGTGCCTTTGACACGGTGGGGATTACGCACAATTGGCCGTTGGGTCGACGTGATGACGTATATCTCCGGCCACACCTATCGCGCAATCTTGCCGGCGGTGACACCCGATACCACGCTGGTGCGTCTGAGCCCGGGCGTCGACGTCGAACAATTTACCCCCGCACACAGCTCCGCAACGGACCCCGGCCCATCCTCGGATGGGAACTGTGGCGTGATCGTGTGCACCGCGCGTCTCGTTCCGCGAAAAGGCCAGGACTCGTTGATCCGAGCCCTACCTGCGGTTCTCGAGCGCCATCCTGACACCAAGTTGCTTCTCGTGGGCGACGGTCCTGACCGCCGCCGACTGCAGCGTCTGACCCGGACAAAGGGTGTTGAGACCTCGGTGACCTTTGTCGGCGGACTTCCGCACGCGCTCGTCCCGCAAATCCTCGCCAACGCCACGATCTTTGCGATGCCGTGCCGAACGCGTCGCCTGGGACTCGAAGAGGAGGGACTGGGTATCGCATACTTGGAGGCGTCCGCCATGGGGTTACCGATCATCGTGGGTGATTCCGGAGGTGCCCCCGAAACCGTTCAGGCCGGCCACACTGGCTATGTAGTCACTGACGTCGAGCAATTGACCCAAGCCATCGTCGAACTCCTCGACAACCCGGCTCGCGCCCGCGCGATGGGCGAATGCGGACGCAATTGGGTTGCGGCGCAATGGACGTGGCACGCCGCCTATGCAACCCTTCTCGCTGCTCTGTTCCCGAATGTCGATGTCAACGGCCAGGATCGGTCGAGCGCGCCACAACACTGATTCGCAGAACCGCCTGACCCTATGATCTCGAGCTGCAATTCAGAGCGGTGACCGATACTCGCGGGCGTCGGGTGAAACATCACGGCCGCGCCCGAGAGCCGTAAACACCCGGAGTCGTGCGAACTTCGAGGTGGGGTGAGATTGCCAAGGTGGGTTCGAGACTTCGGTCCATTCGTCGTTGGTCACGGTTGCATCTCTCGCCCGGGGAAGCGGTGGGGCAGGCACTAGATGAGGCCTGACCAGCGAGTTCACGGCTACGGCGGTGCCGGATCGAGCTGGGCTAGCGAAGGTGCCAGTTTTCATCGAGGTCTGAGCGCGGTGACGCCGGACGTCTTATCGAGCTCCGCTCTCATCGCAGCGTTGTCCAGGGTGAGTTGACGGATCGCGTTCGCGTAGATCGCGACTAGCTTCTTCAAGTCGGAGTTATCGCGCCGTAGTCGAGCGAGATCGTCTGCTGCACTGCTACTTCCGCTGAGCTTAGTAGGTGCCTGGCCCTTGCTTTGTTGCTGGAACCAGGTGATGAGGGCGGGATAGTTCCGGTAGAACGTTGCGTGTGTAATGCCGAGACGGTCTTCTACCGACGTGATGGTTGTTCGCCGCCCCGACGTTTCGCACTCGGTAAGCACGGCGTCCATCGCGGCCCGGACGTCGGCGTGACCGGGGAGTGGTTTCTACACGGTGCTGTGAGTGAAACATTGTGCTGGTCGGCAAGGAATTCGGCGATTTCGGATCGTTTGAGTTGGAGGCGGTGACGAACATAGGGGCCGAGACGGACGGTGTCTGCGAGTTCGCGATCGTATGACTGCAACGCTTCTTCCATGCGTTGGCGGTTGTGCGGAGTGATTGCCGCATTGCGGCAGCGCAGAGGCTGGCAATCCGGCAGTGACGGCCCGTCTTGTCTATCGCTTCGTCGGCAGAGCGCGCGGTCGGGGTTGTGGACGCAGGTCACGAATTCGCCCGGGTAGATGTGAGGGTCGTGACGTGCCATGTGGCGTTGCATTCGCTTGGCGTCGTTGACGACCGTGCCGTCGAATCGAACATGACGCTCGAATTCAGCGAACCGTCGTTCCGCCTCGGCGGCGGCAGGGCCGGTCAGTCGGTGCAGGTCCGGGTTGGTGATCAGGTCGGCGAGCTTGTCACCGCGTGCGATGGCGTCTTCGGCTTCGACCTCGTCGCGGAACCCGGACTGGGAGGTGCCGGCGTATCCCTCGAACATCTGGACGCGCACATGGCGATATTGCAGTGCGCCGGCGATGCTCCCGCCGGGGCGTCGAGCGATGTACCAGGCCAGGGTGCGCCGAAATTGTCGGCTGCTCAGCTTCCATGCCGCGCCGTTGACCTCGGGAATCCGATCGCGGCGACCGCGTTCGCGGCAGAATTTGTCGATCCAGGCTACAAAGTCGGCCAGGTCGCGGTTCGTGGCAGCGGTGGATTTCACGTGGTTGGGCCGCGGACTCTCGCTTCTCCTCGATGTCGGAGGCAGCGCAAACAGGTATTTCTCCGTCGCGGGTTGCAACCGTTCCAGAACAGCAACTGCCCGTTGTGCAGGCGCGGTGACGACCCAGGTGGCATCGACCCCGGTGGCGTCGCGCTCACCTTTGAACGCCAGTCCGGCGATCCTGAGCCGCGCGACTTCTCTGGTGTCGTCCCGCCACACCGACACACAACCTCGTTGTAGGTGTTTGACCTCGCTGTCCCGCATACCGGAGAGATAGATGATGACGATGTAGCAGGCGATGTACAGCATCCTTGTGAGCTCTTCGAGTTCTGCATATCGGATCCGCCCCCGCCAGGGTTGTCCGTCCAACAGTGCGTCGATCGGTGCCCGGAGGTAGGTGTCATCGTCTACCCCGAGTTCGGTGACGGTAGCGCTGACGACAGCGCCGGCGGGACGGGTCGGCCCGGCGACCGAGCGGCCGAGATTGGCTTCGCGGCGCAGGTGGCTCAGATTCACCGTTCCCTGATAAGCCGGAAGCGCGCGTCGTTCACTGCGATAGCGAGCTATGACCCGAGAGATCGCCGCGACGTTTGCCCGTGTGTCCGGCTGCGATCGTTGGCGATGTTGTCCCGGCACAGCTGAGGGTCTCTGCAGCGTGTGCCATTCTGCCCCGGCGCGGAGCACATCGAGTGCGAAATCGTCGACCCATCGCATAGCCCAGACCAGTAGCGGCGCGTGGATCTGCTCAGGTATGCGGGCCGTCTCGTTCTCGCGTCCGTGCGGGGAGTGTCTGGACCGCGGTGTGTCGAGGGCGGAGGCTGGATCGAATGCCAGCGGATCATCGAGGTGTGCACGGCAGAGCCACAGCAGCCGAAAGGCCCGCGGAAGGTGCGACTTGATTCCTTCGGTGAGTCGGAGCTCGTTCACATGCTGCTGAAAGGCCCTGAAGTCGTCGGGCGTAATCGCAGAGATCGAGCGCAGACCACGGTTGTCGATCCAACGCAGGACTGCGCCCAACTGACCGGCCAAGTTTTTGACCGTGGCGATTGCCTTGATGCTCTCGCAACCCGGAGGACGATCTGCCCTGAGCAATGTATAGGTCACCTGTTTCGCTATCTCGCGAAAACCTTCGGGGACGTTGGTGAAGTCGATGGATATCTGCTGATGGTGTTGTTGGCGCTGTGCGGGTCCCAGTCTCCACACCACGTCCGAAAAGCGTGCTGTGTCTTCGATTATCGCGCCCGGTCGCAAAGTTCGGCCCGCGAGCACCAGCGTCTCGGCCGATATCCGCGCTGGCCCAAGGCGGGGTGCTGACAAGTTCACGCGAGTTCCTTCAATCCGTCAAGCAGGTCGGCGGGTAGGTCGTCAGGCTTCGCGGCGCGGGCCCGTACTTGTTGAGCAACAGTGAATGTGGGAAAAACCAGGCGGGTGACGATCAACCAGGTTACGCCGTGTCGGCCACACCAATCGTCGACGTCGCGTTGGTCGAGATCGCGCTGAGGCCAGTCGAGCAACGAGAAAAGGTGGGGGAGGTGGCGTTCGGTGGCCAACGCGTTCGGGCAGCGCAGGCAGGTCAGGAGAGACACCCCGCACACTCCGCCGCGGCTGAATGGGCTGTGCTCGAAGTCCAAACACGAACTCACCAAGGTGTCCAGTTCGCCGTCGACTGCGCGCCGGATCTGATCGACTGAAACACCCAGTTCGGCGGCGGTGCCAGCTGGATCCGACGCGAATGCAGCCGCCCCGGTGGCTCCGAGAATTCTCCCGCGGAAGGTGTGAGCGTTGTGTTCTGCCTCGTGGAGTGCTTCGGTGAGTACTTCATCGGCCCAGTCGCGCACCCTGGGATCGCTACGCAGGTAATGCAGAAATGACACATCCGGGGTGTTCGTTCTCGACGCCGACCTGAGATGCCCTCCGACAGCGCGTGTTCGGCGAACTTCTACCGTCGCTTTCAGACGGTTCATGGACAACACCAGCGGTTCCGCTCCCGAGCCACTGTCATCGGCTGTCAGGCCGTGCTGCGCGACCCACTTGCGATGCTCGAGCCATCGGCCAACCTGCAGATCGAACGGGTCGATGTGACCGTTGGCCGCCGCACGCGCCTGGATGAATGCCGCTGTTCCCCGCGTGTTGTCACGTGTCCAGATGGACCACACCCGTCGGCGGCACTGTCACGTTGTTGAAGTCGAGATCTACGGTCAGCCACGTCGCGTCAGGTCGGCCCATGCTATTTGATGACCTCCTGGGAACATAACCACAATTCTGTTGCACTTATAAGTGAAAAGTAGTTATCATCAGGCGACGCCAAACGAAGTCAAAGAGAAATCAGGAAGGACTGAGTCGAATGAGCACGTTACTGACCCGCGACGACCGGACGGTTCTCTCCCTCAATCAGCACGAAGTCGAACAAGCACGGCAGTTCACTCAAGCCGCGCCGACGATCCAGGGCGCAATCGTAGTTGCAGGCGATAGTGACGGAAGCCAAGGAACGGCCATGCCGTCGGACCTGGTGGCGATCATGCGACAAGTGTTGGAAGTGGTCAGCCGTGGAGGGACGGTGACCGTTGGAACCGTCCCTGACGAGCTCACTACGACTGCGGCGGCTAAGTTGCTTGGTATCTCGCGCCCGACTTTGATGAAGCTCATAGCGCAGGGTGCAATCGAGGGCCACAAGGTGGGATCCCACACGCGCGTCAAGAGCGACAATGTCATGTCGTACAAGGAAGCGCAGCGCCGTTCGCGCCTGGCGGCGTTCGAAGAGGTGCGGGATCTCGAAGACGAATTGGGTCTGGACGAAGACTGAGTTTGCGCGTTAACGGGAACCCCGATTCTCGACTTGTACGATCTCCGTCATGAGTATTAGCACAGGGGGGATGAGCGTCCTGGTTGACGCAAATATCCTCCTCTCCAGGACGCTTCGTGATTGGACTTTCCTCCTGTCGTGGCACCCTCGGGGAACGATGTACGACATCAAGTGGACCGAAGACGTCGTTACCGAATACGCCTATCACCGCAGGAAGAAAGTTCCTTTCGCCTCAGACGCCCAGCTTACAGACGTCCGACGGAAGCTGACCGATAATGTTCCAGAGGGCCTCATCTCTGGGTTTGAAATCGACCCGACGCTCGGATACCGCGACGAAGAAGACGCACATCTGCATGCGGCAGCTGTACATGGAGACGTCGACATCATTTTGAGTCAGAACATCAAGGACGTTCGGTTCGCGGACGATCTCCCGTACGAGGTTTACACCGCCGACGAGTTCTTCATCCTGGTAGACGACTCATCGCCCGCGATTGTGGCAGAGGTGCTCGAATACCAGTTCGCGCACTGGCTCAAGCGCAAAAACGCAAGACCGAACGACGAACACTTCACCCTCCCGAAACGTTTGGAAAGAGCTCAGGCTCCCCTGTTCGCAGAGCGAGTCCTGCGCCATATCAGACAGAGCGACTTGTCGTTCGCCCAGCAGTAAGTGCCGAAATTGGTCAACTCGGTACGTTCTCCGCCACTGACGACCCCGAGGATCACCAATTGAGCCGCAAGCCTGGTCGACGTAACCAGAACCGTCCACCCCGACGTCGAGATCCGATTTCGTCCCAGCACAGCAATGACCTCCTGACTCCGCAAGAACGCGCTTTCATGGAGCAGGAACTCCGGCTCCAAGTCCACCCAATTGTGAGCGCACGCAGGGATTGCGGTCGCGGAGGAAGCAGAGCGCCGAACGATCCTCGCCAACTACGACGGAAGCGCGACGGTCGACCTGCTCGCTTCGATCCAGTCACGTTTGGATGTGGCGACGACGACGGATTGGTCTCAAGGGGATGTTGAACGTGCACTGCTTCATGAAACCGAGCAGCCATAGTCTGCAATGGTTTCGGCCAAAACCAGAACCGATGGCCGCTTAGCCTAGGCTTAACCGCGTACGTGCAAGCCGAAGCCGGTGCGGCCTGCAGACTCGAGACCGTCTTTCAGCTGCAGCGACGGTATCTCGTAGTCACCGTAATTCTGCGGCCGGAATGCGATCGGCTCAGTCGACTCCACCGAGAGCAGACGCTCCACCCACGCCTTTGCGGCTTCCGGTTTTCGCCAAATCGTCGGACCCGACAACCACATCTGCGCAATCGACGAACGCGATGAAAAGGCGCTGCGCGCCAGCGCATTCTTCATTTGACTGCCATGCCGTCATTGGAGCTCGTTGCGACATCGAATGCGACGCCATCCGAGGGAAATAGTTACGTACCCGTCGACACCACTCGCCGAGCGAGGGGCATCTCACGCTCGACGACTATCGCACAGGCGATGTGGACCCACGGTGGAAATTCGAATGTCAGTTCGATAGAATCGAAGCGACCCGTCCCCTCGGCGAAAGGTCGCACATCATGACCACCGCCGCTCAGACGCCGGGCCTCACCGGCCTCGCAAGGCTCGGCAACTCTACGCCCTACGCCGCCGTATGGCTACGATTGCGGACCGGCGCGACCACGCACCCGCCGAGGTGGAGGCCGTTCATTCCGAGCTTCGTTTACGAATGCGACGAGGAGGTGCGGCGTTCCGAACGTCGAGTAACGGCGAACGATTTGAACATGCTGTTCTTGATCCATGCGGCTATCAGTGTTCCTGCCTGCAACGTGTAATACGCAAGTGCGGCCACTGGAATGAGGAACGAGAGGGCGTAGGGAAGCGCGAAGACTGCCAAGACGATAAGAACCTTCTCGACATCGCAAAGCGACATCTTGGACCGCTCCCGACGGGTGGCTCCTAGTGGTTGTCGGTTCATCGTTGTGCGCGTTCGATATCGGCCGCTTCGTCGAGGTTGTCGATCGGATCTTGATGACTACCTCCGGCGGTGGAACGGAGACTGTCGGATTTGATTGGACCGGCCTGTAACAGCGCTAATACTTTGTGTAGAACTTTTTCGCCCGTGGTGATCTCAGCGAACTGCATGCCCGCCAAGATTGCTGTCAGTTCCCCACCAGTGAATCCGGTGGGCTCGATGATCTCGGAGTGCTCAGCAAGGGACGTGAACCGAGCACGTTGACGATTCAGGACCGTCGCAACGCCGGGTGAGCGGACTGCTTCGATCATCAACTCGAATCGTGCCAGCGTCTGAGCTAAGCCTTGATCAGACCATCGGTTGAAAGCAGCTGCAGCAGAGGCGCTGTCAGTGGCGGATGCGAGGTCACACAGTTCGGTGTCGGCCATTCGTGTCACTACACCGTCGATCAGTTCGGTACGCGTACGAAAGCAGTTAGACGTCGATCCCGCGGGCAGGTTGGCTTCTTCGTCGACTGCTTTGTAGGTCAATCCCCGCAGTCCTACCGCGGCGATCACTTTGACCGCCGCGTCGGCGATCAGCTGCTTTCTCTCACTCATACTATGAACGTAGTCCATCCATAACTACATGCATAGTGTCATTAAGGTGACATTTCATGTCGACCTCCCTCGGGTGCAGTTGACCCAAGCCCCGTAGGCCGGATAGGAACACATGCCGCAATTTTGGTATGCGCAAGCGGACGGATGCCGGGCATCGATTTGACCATCGACACCCAACTGGTCGGCAACAAGCGGCATCGGGCAGGGGAGAGGACGCCTACGCTCGCCGACCTTCGAAACTGCGGTCCACGGCCGAGGAGCGCCCCGTCGTACCGGCCGCTACACCCTCACCTCCGCGATCTTCGGCGCCCAAGCCTTGCATTGGACGTCCGCAGGCAGTGCCGATGCCGAACACCGGGACGCTCCAGCAGCATTGACGGTTGCCCAATGAGCGGAGCCGGCGACCCGGGTGAGAACTGACCAGTACATTTCGGCCTATCCCAGCACATCGTAGAATCGTCAGGATATCTTGACGCAGACCCAACCGTCAGCATATCCTGACGGTATGGAATCCGAGAAGAAGTTGGAGCCGTCGGAACTTCTTGCGTTGTACGGCATCTACGACGCGGCGCAGGTCACCGCCGATATGGCAGAGACCATGCAGATCAACGGTCACGAGAGCGCCGAGAAGTGGAAGGCCATTGCGAGTCGACGACTTGCCGATGCGGTGTCGGACGCGGATGCGTTGGAGATCAACGTTTTTCTGGCTTCGTCTCTGCTCGCCGACCGTTTCGCGATCGTGCGCCGCCTGCGTGAGCAGGATCCGCCGATGCCGTGGTCGAAGATCGGGGGCATGCTGGGGATGACGAAACAGTCGGCCCACGAGTGGTTCGCGGGAGGCAACATCCGGCCCCGAGCCGACAATCCCACCGAGCACGCGTGAAATGTCGCGGTCGATATCGCAAGCGCCGGGCGATTCTGCGGATGCATCCAGATCGCTGAGCACCCCCTGCCGCGGGCGGTCAGGGCTGCCGATGCGTCGTGTCGGTCATTTCCACGATGGCCTCTTCGATCCAATCCGACAACGCCGGGTACAGCTCGAGCTGTACCCACCATGCGGCGCGGGCCTGCTTCCATACATCCGGCGCGCAGGTGAATGCTCGGCGCTTGCGGCGGATGGGTGCGGCCGCTGCGGTACGTCGCCCGGTCGGAAGCCGCTCCGGGGCAGGCTCGAGCACTTCGGTGTTCAGCTCGGCTTTCACCGCAGCGGTCTTGTTCGCCAACGCTGTCTCGAGCCATAAAGCCCAGGTGAGATAGTCCCGTCGGACAGAACCCCAGGCCGCTTTCGCCTCGTCCCAGGCCTGATCTGTGCAGGAGAAACTCTCTCGCTCTCGGCTCCATGCGGGGCGACCTGCCGGCGTCGATGCAGCACGGTCAGGGGTGCGTGCGGTCACGTCGAAGGCCTCTCTATCTGCACTATCGGTCACCCGGTCGGGTCCGAATCAGGGCAGCTGTATCCACTGTATCCACTACATCATCCTGGATACGACCACACGAGTCACCACTGTCGAGATGCAGCGAAGATTGGCGAGATGCGACGCTGGAATACTGGGCAAGAAGCAAGGACCCTATCTGACGGAGCACTCCGTTAGAGATCGGTTCCGGATCGATCACCGGGCTGCTTCGGGGAATGACCAGTTCAGCGAGTTTCCAGCCAACGGGCGCTGTCACGATGCACCGGGCATCGTTCGACTATCGGGCGGTCTACGCTTTCACCGCAGGGGGTTGCGTGGGGTCCCACACGCCGTCGGTGGTCCCGTCCTGAACATGACGCTCGTACGCGATCGCCTTTTCATGGATGACCTGGAGATCGGTGTACAACGAGGCGATCCGATCCCGCATCTGCTGCTCATGGTTCTGGAGCACCGCGAGACGCTCGGCTTCATTGCCAGGCCCGGCCCGGACAAGATCTGCAAACGTCCGGATGGTCGCCAGCGGCATCCCCGAGGCACGAAAACGGTTGCACAACTTCAACCACTCCACATCCGCCGGCGCATATACCCGATGACGGGTCCCGCCCCTGGGGATATCACGAAGCAGCAGTCCCTCGCGTTCGAAGAATCGGAGCGCGTGCACGCTCAAGCCCGTCACGTTCGCAACCTCCCCGATTGACATTTCCTCGGCGATGGACTCCACCGCGCGAGTCTACGGCTTGACCTAGAGTCTGCTCTAGGTCATAGCGTCGGCGGACATGACACATTCCGTTCGACAGCACCCCATCGGCTCTCAATTCGACGCCCGCAGTACCGCAGCGGATGTCCTCGGCGGTGTCGATCTTTCCGGCCTGCTCGCGCTGGTCACTGGCGGTGCATCCGGCCTCGGCCTCGAGACGACCCGCGCGCTCGCTAACGCAGGGGCAACAGTGGTGGTCGCGGCGCGCCGGGTCGACACTGCCACCAAGGCGGTCGCTGGGATCCCCTCGGTTGAGGTCCACGAACTCGACCTCGCGGACCTCGCGAGCGTAGAGCGGTTCGCGGATCGCTATCTGGAATCGGGGCGTCGCCTCGATCTCGTGTTCGGTGCCGCCGGCATCATGGCCTGCCCGGAAACGCGTGCCGGGGAAGGCTGGGAGGCTCACTTCGCGACCAACCACCTCGGGCACTATGCCCTGGTCAACCGGCTTGTGCCAGCTCTCACCCCTGGTCGGGCCCGCATCGTGTTGTTCTCCTCCTCTGGGCACTTTCTCTCCGGCATCCGGTGGGAAGACATGCACTTCACTGGTGGCTATGACCGTTGGGAGGCGTACGCGCAGTCCAAGACTGCCAACGCGCTGATGGCCGTGCACCTCGCAGCAGTCGCTGCCCCGCGGGGAATCAGCGCGTTCTCGATTCATCCCGGCAGCATCCTGACTCCGCTGCAACGCCACATCCCTGAAGAGGAACAGATCGAGCTCGGTTGGATCGATCCGAGTGGGCGTCAGGTCGACGGGTTCAAGACTCCGGAGCAGGGTGCATCGACAGCTGTCTGGGCGGCGACCGCTCCAGGCCTGGAAGCGTTTTCCGGGGCGTACTGCCAAGACTGCGACATCGCCTCTGCGGCGATTGGCGACGACATGCTCCTTGGAGGCGTCAAGCCGTGGGCGATCGACCCCGACGATGCCGCCCGACTCTGGACCCTCTCCGCATCCCTTACCAACGTCAACGCCTTCACTTAACCCCAGCGGAGCCATGTGCGGTGCTGCACCGACATTGCGGGCCCGGTGGACACCCGATATTTGTCTCAGTGTGGCTGGCGTGGCTTGTTAATTCTTACTGCGACTCGACAACCACCATGTCGAGTTGCAGCGAAGACCAGCGGAACGCGACGCTGGTTCCCCCACTGGCTACCGCCGACCATCGCCGAATCCTCTTGACGCCGGGTTGCCGTCAGGAACACCTGACGACCAGCGCGAGTGATGCGCTGCCGGGGCAAGGCGCGAAGTCGGTGAGCACGCGGTGCGGCCGAGAAGATGGATCGCAGACGCTGCACAATAAATCCGTCTAGCCCACTTGACTTGAAAGCGTCTAGTCGGCTAGACTATAGTCATGGTTACGGAGCAGCCCACACGCACGGTGGTCAAAGAGCTGAAAGCGGCCGGATTCTCCCCGGCGCGGACGGTGGGATCACACACGACGTGGGTTTCTGCCGACGGGGAAGTCAAAGTGACTGTCCCGGAAGGACATCGGAAGATCTCGCCGGGTGTGTATCGGAAGATACTCGAGGCGATGAAGGAGGCGGGGAAATGAGCAAGATCTACTCGGTCTCGGTGACCAGAGACGGCAAGTGGTGGATGATCTCGGTCCCCGAACTCGATGCGCTCACCCAGGCCCGGCGAATCGACGACGTCCCCACCATGGCGCGAGAATTGATCGCCCTCGAAACCGGTGTTGCGCTCGATGAGGTCGAGATCGAGGAACGGATCGAACTCGCATCGGGGGAGGACCTCTCGACCCGCGTGCGGGCCATCAAGGATCGACGAGTGCAACTACTCGAAGACGAAGCTCACGTGAAGTCCGAAACGCAGCGATTCGCCAAAGAGTTGGCCGATGCGCACATTCCTGTCCGCGACATCGGATCGCTTCTGGGAGTGACCTTTCAACGCGCCAGCCAACTCGTGAACGGTTGACCCGGGTTGACCCGGACTGGGCCACTGCTTCGTTCAGCGCACTGGACGAGGCAGTGAACCCCGACCAGTATTTAGATACACAAGAAACCTGCGCGGGGTAGTAGCGCCGACACTTCGAATCTCACGCTACGTTTCACACCATTTAGATACACAAGAAACTTTGTTGATCTTTGCGAAGGGACCACATGAGAATCCAGATCACCGCCGAGGTCACCAGTGACCCGCCGCGCTCGCACTGCCCTACGGCCCGGCCGTCGAGCTCGGCACCGCCGAACCCGGTGTCGTGTTCATCGGCCTCTACCGGCGCGCGCTCGCCCTCGCCGAAGGCGCAGACGCAGACGCAGACGCAGACGCAGACGCCGCAATCGTCATCGATGCCGGGTTCTATCCGCCGCCGCCAGGGGAGCGATGGTCAGCGCGGGGAATCGAACCGGCCCCGAAGCAGGCAGAGAACAGGCAGGTGCGCCACTACCCCCGGCCTTTGAGAACGCCTGCTCCGCGCACGCCTGGGAGCAGTGCTCGATCGGCAGTAGGTACCGCATACGGCCCCGACACCCTCGACGCCGGATTCACCCTCGACTGGACCTTGGAGTTCGTATGACCATCGCACTCGCGGCCGCTCTACCGCCCACCACCGCTCACCGATCGTTCACAGGACTCGGCATGAAACTGATGTCCCTCGACACGCAGTTCAGCGGAACTGTCCTCGACATCGTCGAATACCGCACGACCGCGGCCGGAGGCGAACAAGTGACAGCGATCCTCACCGAGCCTGGAGCCTGGTACAGCGGCAGCGTTCCCGTCGTCATCGACGCCGCCGACCTCCAGCTACTCCTGGCCGTCCAGTCGATCCCCCGACCGGAAAGAGAGATCCGGTGATGACCGCCCCCGAAATCGCAGGCCGGCTCGACGTCTTCGGCGCCCTCGCAGGTATCGCGGCAGACGGGCGCGTGCTCGACGAGCAGCAGGACGATCCGACACCACCAAGCCCGGAAGGTGCACGATGAACACCCCCCCTCACACCTCCTGCACGCACAGGACGCCGCTGCAACACTCGACGGCTCGACCTACACCGTCCTGCAGTACCTCTTGTAGGGGTGCACGGCCGTAAGCATCATCATGGGGATCGCTGGAGCAATACAGCTGGTGTGGGCCAGGGGGACCGGACAAGAGGGCAAGGAATCCGCAGGAACAGGCCTGATGTTCTCAGGGTTCGTCGTAGCCGTGTGTGGAGTTGTCATCGGGCAGGTGATAAAGCGGTCCGACGGTGATTCCGGCCCCGAGGCGGTGAACCCTGCACCGGTAGACGCCCTGGCAGTCGCCTCGACACCCGCCCCGGCCCCGATCATCGAGGCACCGGCGGCCGGCCCCACGGACTGGACTGCATTGATCTGGGTCCTCGGCTCCGTAGCAGCAATAGCAGTATTGGCGCTGGCGTGGTGTCTGATCATGCGTACCCGCAGCCACATCGCCGACCGTAAGGTCGCCGCACGTGGGCGCGCCGATGACTTCGCCGCAGCACTCGACATCTACTCCGATGTGGTCGCCGCCTACGCCGGTTACCTCACCGACCCCTGTTCGATCTTCGTTCGCCCGCTACTGGACAACGTCGATGATCCGTTCACCGGAGCCTTCATCACCGCATTCGCCGAAGCTGGGGATCTGCGCACCGAGCGGTGCCCCGACGACGCGGCCCGCATCACCGCGTTCGCCGGCGCTGCATCCGCCGCTCGGAGCGCCTGGAAGAAAGCCGACGAGCATGCTCGCGCTATCGGTATGGGAATGCGCACCAGCGCTGACAAGCGCACCATCGGCCGCATCGAATCGGCATTGACGCTCGCACTCGACGACGCCGCGACGCCGGCCGAGCGAGATGCTGCGCTCACCGCCGTGCACCGACTCTCCGAAGGCATGCTCACCATCCCTGATCGGGTCGCGGGCAGTGTCCGCACACAGCAGTGCACGCCAGTGCCCGCACAGCACTGACCCGCAGCTGAACCAGTCCGTGCGGGGGTCGAGGTCGGTCCGGCAGGTAGCTCACTGTCGGACCGACCTGGCACCATCAGTACTCATCACGAGGGCAAGCAGGGGGACACCGACGTGAACTACGAGAGGGCGCAGCACACCGCCATCGCTGCTGGCACGATGTGCCCGACCGCCACGACAATACCGACCAACTGTTACAGGCGCGAATCAGACTGTGAATGAACATACTTCGAGCAAACAGGGGAACAGATAGATGCTGATCATCGCAGGAATTCTCATCGTCGCCGGAGCCGGCGTCGGCAGTATCGCTCTACGTGAGAAGAGTCGGCCTCAGTTGGCCAAGGCCACGTTCGTGCTCATGATCGCCGGCGTCCTCGTGCTGACCGTCGGCACATGGATGCGATTCGACGACTACCGCAGCCCTATCGAGTGGTTCCTCAACTTCGCCATCACTGCCGCCGCCCTCGTCACCGTTGTGGTCGGGGTCAGGACACTGCGCACACCTCACCGCCGCAGCGCAGCCACCGATCAGGAAAAGCTGACCGCATGAGCATCCTGACCGCACTCGATGTTCGAGCCTCCCGATCCGACATCTCACGCACCCGCCGCGAGCTGTACGCCCAGTACACGAAAGCGCGGGCGAATGCGTTCATGGACGCCGCGTACGAACATCACAAACGGACCGTGTTCCTGCGCGCGGTCCTGGTGATGGTTTTGCTTGCCTGCGTGATCGCCATGGTGACTGCTGTAGCCATCGACAGTGTCAACGGCCGAAGCGTCAGCACCCTCGCGATTATCGCGCCCCTGTTTTCCCTGGGTGTGATCATTTTCCTGGGCTACGACACCCGGCGCAGCAACATCCGCGATGTACAGCAGGCACTCGATACCGTCCTCGATGCTCACACGCTTCATCAGCGCCTCCACGACAACACCTGATCGCCGACATCTGATCGTCAGGGCCGGGGCTGGGTGGGGTGGAGTTCGACGGGGATGTGATGCCATAGGTGAATTCATGTGGAACGGCCCAGTGATGGGACTGCCCCCACTTCAGTTGACTCGTGGGGTTGAGTGATTCAGGCCGCGTGTGCGGCCCGGTTGATTGTCTCAAACTCGATCGGCGTGAGTTTGTCGAGGCGTCGTTGGCGGCGCTTGCGGTGGTAGGTCCGTTCGATCCACGTCACGATCGCCAGCCGCAGTTGCGCCCGCGTGGACCAACGCTGGCGGTCGAGAACGTTCTTCTGCAGCAGGGCGAAGAACGACTCCATCGCAGCGTTGTCGCCGCATTGACCGGCTAATCGCGATTGAGGGAACTCCGTTGTTGCGCAGAATGGTTCATCACCGGCGCAATGAACCACCTTCAGCCGCCACGTGCAGGCGCCGACGACGCGACCTCCGGAAATCGCGCGACTGCCCGGACAGAGAGCAAGACAGCGGCATTGAGTCGCCCGAAACCTCGCCATGAGCGGTCGAGCTCGATCGGGATTCGCGGCACTTGACCAGGCAGTTGGTTGTTCGTGCGGCGTGTGAGCGGACAGGGCGGCAACAAAGTGTCGTCGGGCAAGTCCTGTCCGGGTCAACGTGGAGGAGCCCCACGGGTCGACTTGGGACACTCGGCATCCGAAGTGGCGACAATTCGTCGTATCTACACGAACGGTCCTGTCTACCAACATTATTAGACCGACGATAACTCGTTGACTTGCCCGGCAGTCCGCAGGCACCGCCATTACGATCGAGACGCTTACTTGACATGAACGGCCTCGGCGCCGGCTTCCGAACGCAGCGTGCGTTGGTTCCTCATATGACAGTCGTAGTCCTGTTCTCTTCCCAGAACAAGTACCACGACTGTGTGCATATCGCCCTGACCTGCTCGCATGCCTCGATTAGCCGGTTAACAGGCATGCCCCAACGCGGCCCATCGATCCACGTAATCCATTGTGGGACAACGCGTGCACGAATTTCCTGGATCTGAATTGGCTACCGCGATCCGAATGTACGATCGTCCCGACCGAGCCGCGTTGCGTCACAGCATTGGTCAATGCGGACACGGCCAGCGACGCTTTCATTCGGGAGTCGATCGAGTAGCCGACGATCCTGTTGGACCACACATCTTTGATGGCGCAGAGGTAGAGCTTGCCTTCGTCGGTGCGATGTTCGGTGATATCGGTGAGCCACAGTGTGTCCGCGGCCTCTGCGGTGAACTGACGGTCGACGAGGTCGTCGTGGACGGGCGGACCGGCCTTTCTGTTCAGCCCTCGCTTCTTGGAGAACACCGACCAGATTCGTTCCTGTGAGCACAACCGGGCGACCCTGTTCTCGCCGGCGGTGATGCCGTGGTCGGGGAGTTCGTCGGCGATGAAGCGGTACCCGAACGCGGGGTCGTCGGCATGAATGGAACGGGCCGCGTTGATCAGATGCGCATCGTCCCAATCACGTTGCGACACTGGTGTTTTCTTCCATTTGTAGAACGCTTGGGTAGAGAATCCGAGAACCCGGCAGGTCACTGTGACGGGGATACCGTCGGCAGCAAGGTCGAGGACCAGCGGGTAGATCATTTTGGGTTGACGTCCCGAGAGAGATAGCCGACCGCGCGCCGCATCACTTCTGCTTCTTGCTCGAGCATCTTGATGCGTTTGCGGGCTTCCCGCAGCTCGACGGATTCGCTGCTCGCCGCGGTCCCGTCAACGGGGGTGATGCCATCGTCGCGATCGGCGATCTTCAGCCAACGGTGCAGACAGCCCTCGGAGATTCCGAAGTCCTTCGCGATCTGACGCAGCGGGGCCTCGCCTTTACGTGCGACAGCGATGACGTCGCGGCGGAACTCTTCGGGAAATGCTTTCGGCATGGGGAACATCCTTCCACTGCGAGGAGCGATCCTCACAGATCAGATGTCAACACTAATAATGGTTGAAGCGTCGAGCAGCGTCGTCTGACTCGAATGTCAACTGACTGAACCATGTCCTCTTTTGGATTTGTCGGCGTTCGTTGCTCGACGTTCCCGCCTCGCCACCATGGCGGCCGGGGCGTCGCCGAGTCTCGGTTGTGTGACCTCATAGGAGCCTTGAACTCATCGTTAGTGTTTTGTCCACTAACCCCGTTCGGCGACCACACGACAGGACGGCAAAACGTCCTCCAGGTACGGGATTGGTAGAAATTGTCCGAGAATTCAGTCGCCGACGCGGTCTATGCGGGGATCGACACACACAAGGATTCTCACGTCGCCGCGGTCGTCGACCACCTGGGACGGCTGATCGACACCTTCACAGCCGCGACGACACTTGCTGGTTATCGCACTCTGCTGCGGTGGATTACGTCATTCGGTAACGTAGCCCGGGTCGGTGTCGAAGGCACAGGCTCCTATGGAGTCGCCATCACCCGACTCCTTCGCGACCGAGGACTCGCGGTCGTCGAAGTGAACCGCCCCAACCGGCAGATGCGGAGACTGCGCGGCAAAACCGACGCGATCGATGCCGAAGCGGCAGCGCGGGCCGTTCTCGCGGGAACCGCAACGGCCGTCCCCAAGTCGCGCGACGGAACGATCGAATCGATCCGACTTCTTCGTGTCACACTGACTGGAACCCGGAAATGCACTACAGCGCTGACCAATTCGCTACGCAATGTCATCGTCGGCGCTCCACCCGACTTACGCGACCAACTCGAGCCCATGACCATCGGCACATTGCTACATCACTGCTCGAGCTTCCGTGTCCCAGCCGGCGCGCCTACCGACGCTCGGGTAGCCGTCAGGTCGACGCTTCGTTCACTCTCACGCCAGATCCTCTTCCAGCAACACGAGATGGATCGGCTCCGAAAAGAGTTGACCGAGCTGGTGCGACGAGCCAACCCGGCATTGCTCGCAGCGCCGGGCATTGGCGTTGACAGCGCTTCGACACTGCTCGTCACCGCAGGAGATAATCCCGAACGACTCCACAGCGAAGCATCTTTCGCTGCTCTGTGCGGCGTCTCGCCGATCGAAGCGTCGTCGGGTAAGCACACCCGCCACAGGCTCAATCGCGGCGGAGATCGTCAAGCGAACAACGCACTGTGGCGCATCGCGCTGATCCGATCGTCCAGCGATGAACGCACCCGCACTTACGTGGCGCGGAGGACCGCCGAGGGGAAATCGCCCCGGGAAATCAGGCGTTGCCTCAAACGTCACATAGCCCGAGAGGTCTATGCCCTTCTCGTCGACCCGCAGTCCGTCCCCGGCACCGATGACCTGCGGCCACTACGCCACCGAACGGGGCTGTCCATGCAATCCTGCGCCGACCATTTCGCAGTCTCCCTCACGACGATCTCGCGCACAGAACGGGCTATCAAACCGAACCACCAATTCGCGGCACGTTACCGCGAATGGTTGACGGGACAACTTGCCGATTCCGCTTGACACCAATAGGAGCATCCAAGATGGGGGCAGTCCCGATCGTGTTCGGAGCGGCGACCTCGGAACACTACGCTCTCACTGTCAGGATTCCCTGACGGAGACGAGCGGCCGCTGAGAAGCCCCTACGACTCGGCGTCTCCGGCGTCGCTATCGGCCGCGCTGGTGGGTGTAGCTGGGTGCAGATGCTGTGCCGCAGGCAGTTCGAGAACTACAAATGCGAACAAGCTTCCCGAACTTGACTCTACAGCGGAACGCTGCATGGTTGGGGTATGGGAGAAACCGTCCAGAATCTGACCGCCATCACCTCCGCACTCGGCGACATACGCCCCGGCCTCGGATTGGGTGTCTCTGTGCGAGAGTTCGATTCGGAGGTCGAGTATTTGATCGCCACCGGAATCGAAGAGCACGCACCGTTGGACTGGACACCTGAGATGGCCACCGAACTACTCCGCTACCGCGGCTTCGAGATGATCGGGAAGTGGGAAGACATCGACCACACCGGCGGTGAGGATCCGACGTGGAAGGTCGCAGTCGAATTACGAGGCAGCGGCGCGTGGGTGGCGGACGCGGCACTCGAAGACACTCGCGATGACACGGTCGATTTCTTGCAGGGGGACCGAGTGCGGTGAGAGCTGCCCCTGCCAGCAGTACTTGTAGTCCGGCAGATCAATCCGGCTCCGACCGACATCGAGGCACCGGGTAGCTGATATCTGCCCGGTGCCTCACCACCGAGACCACCGCCGAGACCTCTGTCCCCGCCAGTGCCTACACCTTGCGCTACCTCGCTCCAGGCGATCTCCAGATCGGGCACAACGCGCGCAAACACGTCGACACCGACGCACCCCAGTTTCGTAGCTTGGTCGCGAGCATCATCCAACACGTTGCGCTACAAGCGATCTCCGCTGTGGAGGGCGCAGACGGAGTTGTACTGGTACGAGATGGGCAGCACAGAACCCTCGCATCGCGAGAAGCAGGACTGACGACGATTCCGGTGTTGGTGCGCCCCGAGACCGGCGATGAGAAGACCGCGGCCATCGCTCGTATCACCGAACAGCTCAGCAGCAACGATCACCGCATCGACATCACCGAGAGCGACCGCGCGAGCGCTATCACCGACATGCTCGACCTGGGGATGAGCGCGGCCGCCATCACCCGCGAGCTCAAGTACACCAAGGCGTATGTCGAGACCGCCGCACGTGCAGTCGATCGAAGACCGCGCAGCGCAACCTCGATGACCTCGCTCTGACGCTCGAAGATGCCGCCGAATCGGACCCCGATATCGCCGAGAAGCTGGAGGCCATCCTGAGCCAGCCGTACGGGATCGCCCACCGGTTGCGTTACCTGGCACGCACGAGGGACAGAACCGCCCGATCCGGCTAGCTGTCGAGACGCAGCGAAAAGACTAGTGAGATGCGTCGCCGGATTAACTAGGCAGCGATGCGAAGCAACCCCGCCCGCCGTGGTGCCCCGTTGAGCGCACCGTTGCGGGATTCGTCACCGGACAGGGCTACCGGAATTGCCCAGCTCGACGAGCGCCGGTCAAGGGACGGCTTTCGGGATGCGCCGGCCAGGGTTCGGCTTCCGGACTACCTCGCGATGGCGACCCACATCCCTTGTCAGATCATCGAATGTACACACAGGTAACGCAGCCGGTTACGCATTCGCCCGAGCCTCGGTTCGGAGATCCACCACGGCCTCGGTTCGGACTGTCGATCGTGACTGATATGAGGCGGGGATGGCGGCAGATCGTGGCCGCGATGGCGGCGTCTGCGGGCGTTGATCCTGACGAGTTGTTCGACCACGATCGACGTACCGGAAACCTTTGCCGCCGCGGTCACCGTCACCAGCGAAGCCAACCGAGCATCGCCCAATCCGGCAAGTGCACCATCGGAGCAGTTCAGGTCTCTCAGAACGATATTCTCGCGATCGAAGGAGATGCTGGTTCCGCATCCGCGAGGTCGCCACTGGAAGTCGCCTCCATCCAACAGAATCCAGACGGAGTGGGCATATGCACACCTACGTCGCGCACTTTGACCGCATTCCCGCGAACCAGCGAACCTACAGAATTACCGTGGTCACCTACTACGACTACTTCGCGTTTCAGTACTTCACGTCTGACGAACTCAGGAACGGTGCTATTTACCGCCTGCAGATGCGTCCAACTCCCATCGGCGGCACTGGGCGTAGACGGGCAAGGAAGTGGCGGCCCCCTTGAGCCGGGGAACCGGCCCGGCGATCGCTGGGACCGTACGTGCCATCAATCGGTGGTTTGGTCATCTAGCTGTAGTCACCAGTGCCAGGCCTCTCCGCCGACGTTGGCAATGGTCCGTTGCAGCACCGTGATGGTCGTCGCGAACTCGGCGTCGGTGATCCCCTGCATCCGTTGATCGGCAAGCGCTCGTTGAACGTCTGCGCCTCGCCGGAATTGCACTTTCCCATTAGGTGTCAAGCGCAAAGTCGACTCGGACTCGGTCAACCAGCGCTTCGAAGCGACGGTGGCGATAGCCGTCTCGATGTACCCGGTCTCGATGTCCGATCCCATGTTCGGGCCGATCGTCTCGATCATCGTGGATCGATCAAGCCCCTTCGGGTACAGCGACAACTGATGGAGCACCCACCACTCAGGTTGGGACAAACCAATTTCGGCCAAGGCAGCCCGTGTGTGTTGGCCGATAGCTTCACCAGCGCGGGCTGTCCAAAATCCTAGAGGCTGCTTGGCGGGAGGTTGCATCGGATTCTGGTTCATATCGAGAACCGTAGAAGTTCAACCAATGATGAAGTCAAGGACAATCGCCACGGCTACTCGTGGTCGTTGACGGATTCCACGATCTCGCACAGTTTTTTCCCCGACCACATGTCGTCGAGCCGTGCCCGCAGTTCGGCGGTGCGGGTTTCGGCCTCCTCGATCAGGGCGTCGGCTATCCGGCCCCAGTCCTCGGGGCCCGGCTCAGGGGGCAGGTCAGCGAAGATCTCGGCGATTTCTCGCACGCTCAGCCCCACCCGCTGCGCGAGCTTGGCTACCTTGATCCGGCAGCCTGCCGACTTATCGAAGCGTCGCTGATTGCCCGAGGTCCGCAGTGCAGTGACGACGTGATGCTTCTCGTAGAACCGCACCGCCGAGGCAGCGACACCGCTGTCGGCGGCCACATCACGGACGGTCAGGGTAGGCGCAACGTCTGCGATCTCGGCTGTGGTGGTCATGAAGTCGATCGTGACAGACGCATCACTTGACTTCAACATATGTTCAACGTGCAGCGTGAAGACCATGGAAACGAAACTTGTTACCGAGTCCAGTGACGTCACCTCTGGGACCGCTCGAGCTGAAGGATCGAGGATGATCGCGCCCAAGATCGCGATCATCGTCGGCAGCACCCGCCCGGGGCGCTCGGCCGAGGTTGTCGCTCGCTGGGTCCACGGCGTCGCCCGCGATCGGGACGACGCCACGTTCGAGGTGCTCGACCTCGCCGACTACGACCTCCCGATGCTGGACGAGCCGATGCCACCCATGAGTGGTGAGGTCACCCATGAGCACACTCGGGCTTGGGCCGCCGCGATCGCAAGATACGACGGGTTCGTGTTCGTCACCCCGGAGTACAACCACTCGACTTCGGGGCACTGAAGAACGCGATCGACTTCCTCTACGCCGAGTGGAACAACAAGGCTTGCGGCTTCGTCAGCTACGGCGTCGACGGCGGCCTGCGCGCCGTTGAGCACCTGCGCCTGATAGCCGCGGAGCTCAAGCTCGCCGACGTACGCAGCCAGGTCGGGCTCAACCGCTTCACCGATATCGTCGACGACACCGTCGAGGTCAATGCCCGTACCCGCGAGCGGTTGTCCACGATGCTCGAAGAGGTCGTCGTGTGGAGCGACGCCCTCCGACACCTGCGCACTACAGCCGCGGTGGCCTGATATGAGTGTCGCCGAGCCGCCGAGGGACCAACGGGTGCTTGTCATCGGCCTGTCCCCAGTCAAAAACGAGGACGTCGTCGCATCGCTGCGCGAACTGGGTATCGACGCGGTCGGCTGCACAGAGCCCGACACCGCCGCCGAACGCTACGACGCCCGCCAATTCAAGGTGATCGCCTTCGGCCGAGGGGCACTGGGGCCCGGGGCTGAGCGCCTCAAGCATGCCTTCTCTGATCAAGACCCGAGGGTTGGCTTCGTCGACGCTTTCGGACCGATCGCCGTAGCCCAAGTGGCCGCCGCGATTCAACGTAGCCCCGGATCCCCGGCCCTCGTCGAGGACCTGACCTTCACCCTGCACGATCGCGGTGGGCAGGTCACAGCGACGGTACTGACCACCTGCCACATCTGCGTGAGCCTGTATCACCAGCCCACCCAAGAGTCTTTGGAAAAGACCGTCCTGCTCGATGCCGACGTCGCCGAAGGGCGGATGACCTGCCCACTCAGCGACACCAACCTGTCCGGGGCCTACAGTCTGGTCGCCGTAGTCAATGGCGAAGAGTTTCACCACCTTCCGTTCCTATGACCACCACTCTGCGATCGGCGGTCAGGGATCGCTTACGGGCGCCGTCAACTCACACGACACGGTGGCGGAGGTGGTTTTCGTGATCTCGTTGGGGTCCACCGGATGGACACGCGACCGGACGCTTCGAGAGTTGGCCGAGGCGCTCGGCGAGTTCGAACGGCTCGGGCTCCGCGCCGCCTACATCCGTCGGTTAGTCCTGACAGCAGCTCAGCCAAACTCAGACGCGCATTTGTCTGTGCGATACCGTGTCTCACATGAGTGAAGAGAGCCGTGTCACTTCAGTGGCTGCACGACTTTTGCTGTCGGAGCGGGACGCGTTGCTGCCGGCACTGCGGTCCATCGACGTCGAGAAGTTGGTGGAGCCGACGTGTTTACCCGGCTGGTCGGTGCGCGATGTACTCGCGCACTGCTCGGCGGCACTCGCGATGGCCGCGAAAAGTAGCTGGCACGGCTTCAGTCCAACCGAGAATCAGAGCGATGTCGATGCGCGCCGCACCTGGCCGTTCGATGACGTGTTGGTTGAGCTGGAGGCCGGTTACGCCGATACCGCACGGGCCATCATCGCGGCCGAGGGTCGGCTCGACGCGCTGGCACTCGGTGAGTGGATCCACGGCGGTGACGTCCGAGAGGCGTTGGGGCTTCCCGACGCCTACGCCAGTGCTGGTGTAAACGATGCGCTCGTGCTGCTGGGCGACCTGAGCAGGCTGCCCGATCTCAACGTGCCTCGAACCGTGGTGACATTGTCTGATCGCGGCGAGGTAATTCTCGGGAGCTACGACGCCGAGGTGTCGCTGGTCACTGACACTGCCACGCTGTTCAGGCTCTGCGCCGGCCGCAACGCTGATCCAGGAAGATATCGGCTCACGGGAGCCAATGCCTCCGCATTCACCCTCTTCAATTGACACCAGTCAAATCACTGGCGGACTAGGAATGTCGGTCGGCGGGAACAGGCTGCGACCGGATCCGGTAACCGGCACCGGCGCCCCGGCAAGCGATCGGCAAGCGATCGGCAAGCGATCGGCAAGCGGAGCCCAGACGACGCGGGTTCCCGGAAAACGATGGCGGCGCCTGCAACATCCGTGGAAAGCTCGCGGTCATGAGCCCACGAATCGGGGGGTACGGGCTAACCGTGGGCTAACCGACAAGGAATCTGTTGTTGCACTCTTGATGCGTGCGTTCACGCCCCGGATGGCTATCTCGAGCCGTTGTGAATTGGGTTTCCTGAGCTGACGTTTCCTGCCGGAGGCGGTGTCGTTGACCGGCACGGCGGTTTGAGCTTTTTTGGCCGGGATCGACGTTCAGATCTTTCTGCCGGAGAGGGGAGTCGGCCCGGTCAACAGTCGGCCGAGATCGCGTACACCGAAGCTTCTCTGCACGCGTGCTCTCCGGCAAAACCGCACCCAAGAGTGCGATGAAGTGGCCCGTCTGACCGGCCCTCAGGACGCCAAGGACTACTGGCGCTTCTCCTTCAAGCACTACCGAGGAATGGTAGGTATCGACAGCTACCTCACCTTCCTCGCCGACGCAGGATATGTGCTCAGCCCCATCGAGCGGGCAGCCATCGGCAACATCACCATCGACGTCGCCTACGACACCGCCGTCGACAACGACTGAGAACGCAACAGCAAAATGAAGCCTCCACCCTCGTATTCGATGGGTGGAGGCTTTCCGAATGTCAGGGCTCACGTACCTACCGCTGCGACCAGCTGCGAAAGAACTAGCGTCAGGGGAACCTGACAACACTCAGTGTCAGGAAAACCTGACGCACCGTGAGGTTCCTTGTGGCGAGTAGCGAGCTGGCGATGCGGTGGCCCGGTGGTTCCTCCGATCAGTGTTGTAGGTCGGTGCGTGCGCCGCGTCCGGGTCGCTCTTTTATCCACTCTTCGATGTCGGCGCCGGCGAACATCGGCTCGCGTCCCACGCGGCGGACCGGTTTGGGGGCTTGATCGCGCGCGACGTAGGACCTCCACGTCGAGGCCGCGATCTTCTTGCCCATGCGTTCTTCTATGCGCGTGAGGACTTGAGGGAGGGTCAACTCTTCTTCTGGCATTGCAGGCCTCCAGGATCGTTCGGTACTTCGCCGGTGGTGTAGTCACCCACTATACAGCTCACCGCTGTAATTGTTCGCCCTTGACTACACAACGCAGCGCGGTATCGTTGAGGTACGGCCACGCCATGACGCACCGCCGCGTGCGCCGCGACCCCGACCGGGGAAGTGGCGCAGGTTGTCACACGCGATCTACTACTCACACACGCATCCGGGGGGACTCAACACATGACCATGACCACGACGGCGCACACCATGTCGCAGACGGCAGCACGCCGCGACCGCGCTCTCACCCAGTACACCCGCACCACCGCACGCATGGACGCCGCAGCGCGCAGCGGCAAGACCGTCGACATCACCGACCTCCTCCGCACACTCGAAGCCTGGGCGGAGCAAGCCCGCGCGCAGGGAGCCACCGAAACCCAGATCGAGAACGCCAGCCTCGCCGGCCTCTCGTAACACCCGAGAAGGAAGAGCCAAGATGACTGCACTGCGCGCCGTGCCCACACCAGACTCGGGCGTCGGCACCCTCGACCGGGTCGACGGTGCCGAGATCACTTACGATCTCGGTACCGATCCGGAGGCACTGTTGCTGTGCACGTTGATGTGGAGCTACCACCCGGCCGGGGACGTCAGTGAGACTGCACGCATCACCGCGGCGCTGACCGCCGCAGACTTCGACGACGCCGCGCACGGCCGGTTGTACGCGATCGTCGCCGAACTCGTCGCCGCCGCAGAGCCATTCGATGTCGCGGCGGTCACCAACACTCTCGTGCGTTCGGGGGCAGCCGGGCAGAAGGATGCACCACTTCGCCGCCGCTTGGTCAACATCACCACTCTCGGCACGCATCCGCTCACGGCCACCAACAACGCTGCCATAGTGCTCTCGCAGTCCTACCGGCGTAGCTTCCGTATCGCCGGACATTCGATCGTCCAGGCCGCTGAGGAGCTCCCCGAGGATGACCTCTTCGAACAGATGCTCGAGTGCGGCCGCCGACAACGCCGCGCGCACAACAGGTTGCACGCGTTCCGAAGCGGAGTGGAAGCGGTTAGACGCATTCAGTAGAGGCGCTGCGTTGCGGCGCGTGCACAGGGGTACGACCGATGGCACCCGTCGTATCCACCTGGCACCATCACAGTCACTACGACGCCGATCGCAGGGGGAGCACCACCGAGGAACATCAGGGGCGGGGGCTTGGTGGGCGCGGGGAACACCCTGGGGGGAGGGTGCTTTCCCGCGCCCGCGCCGCGTCGGTATCCGCACGCAGCACGACGGAGTGTAGCCACACATCTGCGACATCCGCATTGTTCGTGTGACCGGAGGTGACGAGCGACTCAGCTCGAGATCAGCTCAGTCAGCAGGCAAGACGCACGCGGAGTACCCGGTTTTCTCTCACGTTCACACCGAATACAACAAACGGCACCTGCACACGAGGTGCAGGTGCCGTTTTGTTCTCTGTCGCAGGAAGGTCAGCCGATACCGTGATCGCGGTCCACCGACGGCGATGCGGAGTAGGTCGGCGGCAATGCAGGCTTACCCGTCGAAGCACTCGGAGCGCTGGTGGAACGCTGCCGCGGTGGGCTGACGAGACGCCGCGGCCGTTCACCGGTCTTACGCGCGCCAGGTACCGGGTCGTACAGCGCTCTTGTAGATCCGCGGACAGAATAGCGATGCGCTCGGCGTCGACAGTGGGGTCGAGGGCAGCAATATTGGTGTGCAGTACCTCGAGTGAGAGACACTCCTCGAACAGCGTGCGTCAACATATTCTGACGCGTCACCGGGTAATGCGTCGATGCGGACACACCACCACCGCACGGAAAGAGGCCGACGCATGAGATCACCGAACGAGACCGGCGACAGCTTCGCTGCCATCACCGAGAAAATCACCGTCCTCGGACACTCCATCACCGAGCTGTCCACCGAGTTGTCCACGTGGACCGACCACGGGTTGCGGTGCGAGAGCGTCGAGGGATCCGCAGATCCGGACGCACTCGCCGCCGCCCATGCCCAATCGGCGCGGTTCTACCTCACAGACCCGGCCGTGCAGCGATGACCACCGAGACACCGCAGAGCGTGCGGACGGTCGACGACGCCCCTACCGCGCCGTGCAGCTCCGACCCCTCGTCGTGGGATCTCGACGCCTCGACCGCCGAGGTGCTCACAGCGTCGGTGCGGGTGTGCCGGTTCGAATGCCCCCTGCTGAGCGCGTGCCGCTCCGCGCTTGCGGGCGGCGCAATCAGACCCGCATCGATGGTGCTCGCCGGAATCGCCTTCGACTACAACGGTGACCGGGTCGACCTCGGCGGTCCCCGTACCCGCACCGGCCCCCGCAAGGAACGAGATATGCGCGGCGTCGACGATCGCGGTCGGCGCTACAACGGGCACACCGGACGCTGGGAATCACCCACCAGGCCGACCGCGTCGCCGGCTGCGGTCCAGCGCTCCGCCTGACCATCCACCCTCTATGGTTGTGTACTACACAACAGGGGTTGTGTAGTACACTATTGGTATGGGGATCAGGTGGGCGAACAGCGCTGACAAGCACGGAATCGACCACGCCGACGCTCTGCACGCGATAGGAAACGCTTATTACGTCGAGGAAGAATTCGACGAGCCGCGCGTACCCGGGCACGCGAAACCGACGTTGTTCATCGGCCCACCCCGAACGCTGGGAGGTCCGCTGTTGGAGGTGATGGTGGAGATGATCCCACCGCGCGAGATGGTCGTCTTTCACGTCATGGAAGCACGGGAGAAGCATCTGGACCGGATGGACGACTGATCGACCGCCCGAACAGACATCTACCGCTCCACGTACCCAACTCCACATACCCGGCTCCACATACCCAGAGGTGAACATGATGAGCAACACCGACAAGCCCGACGCGGGCACCGACTACGACGCCCTGTCCGACTGGGCCGAGAACGAGATGACCCTTCCCGCTGCCTCGAAGACGGCGAAGCGGGGGCGCGATGCTGGTGCTGCGGGCCGGGCTCTGCTCGACCGTGTCGCAGGACGCCCATCGTTGGACCCCGACGCCGAACCTGGCACCGAGTCCCCGGTGCGGCAGGTCCGGTTGCCTGTTCGGTTGGATGCACGTATCGACGCGATCGCAGCGCAGCAAGGGCGCAGTCGGTCGGCGGTGCTGCGTGATGCAGTCGCCGAGTACGCCGACGCGCACAGCATGAACGCGTGAACGCTGCGGGCGGCGTCAGCGTTGAGGTGCCCTCTGCGATCGGGGCGGGCCTGTGGTGGTGCGGACATGTCGGTGCCGACGCGCGCGATCTCGATGCGCTGCAGGAGTGGGACTACCTCCGCGTCGACGAGATGACCGACGCCGAACGCCGCACCCTGAGCGCATGGGCACTCTCGGTCGAGATCTACCGGGCACCCGAGCACGCCGCGTCTGCAGCACCGACCGCGCGGTAACCGGCCCGTACGCAAGAAAGGCACCCACACTGGCTGTGTGGGTGCCTTTCTCGTCGATTGGTCAGCGATGTCAGTGGCGATCGCTGACCCGGACCTCGTCGCCGAAGTCGATGTCGTAATCGGCCAGATACGGCGCATTGGGCACGCCGCTCGAGGTGTACCGCGGGTAGAGACCTTTCTGCTGTTCGGTCTGGAGTACGGCCACGCGCACGCGGCCGGGTGTGATGTGGATTTCGCGTAGTACGCCGGTCATCGGTTCGTTCCACAGCACCGCATCGAACATCAGGACCGTGCCGAGGTCGCCGCCGTCGATCCGGAACGCAGGCTTTCCGGTGCTCTCGACTGCGATGTCCTCTATGCCGATCGGGCCGGACCGCTGCGGCGGCCGAGGCGGTCGGTGCCGCCCTTCTCGCAGCTGCGACAAGGAACGATGCTCGGTGGTCATCCGAGCCCGTGATCGGCCGACCGCGATGTCGCCGCTGTGTGTGTTGGGGCAGGTGCGGTGTTCAGTGCGGGTGAGGCGGCCCGCGCTGCTCCGGACGAGCGTGCGGGCGGGGCAGTGATCAACCCGCGCGGACGTGTCGAGGAGCGTTCGATGTCGACTGCGTGCGACACGGGCGGTGTCGATACCGACGCGGACGCAGCCGCAGTGTCGTCGGCGTGTGCGGGCGGCGTCGACCGTGCTCGCAGCTCGTCGAGGTCGGCTGCGAGGGCGGTGATGTGTTCGGCGTCGGCGACCGGGTCGAGGACGGAGATGTTCGCGCGCAGGTTCCGCACCCGCACTGTCCTCTCGGCGGCGATGCGGTCGGTGTCGAAGACGTCCGCTTCGTGGGTTACGCGCAGCACAGTGTTGCCCCGCATCGGTTCGATGGTGCCGCCGAGATCTCGGGCGAGACCTTCGGCGATGCGGTGTGCGTCCGAGCTTTCGTATGCACCGAGTTCGGTGCGTGAGTTCGGGATCGGGCCGGGCCGGGTGGAGTACACCTGAACGTCGAGAACCGCGACAGCGTCGGGACCCTCTACCGCCGAATCGGGCAGGGGCGGTGACGCCTCAACGATGGCGGCCACTGCGGTGGTGACCTCTCGCGGTGCGGGGATGACGGTGCGGCGCGCACCGGATGCGTAGGCCGCGAGCGCGGTCAATTCGGCGGCGAGTTCGCCGGGGGTGCCGATGAACTCGACATCACGGTGAGAGCTTCCGTCGGAGATGGCGTCGATGACGACGGAGACGGTGTCGACTTCGCGTGGGCACTGTCACGTTGTTGAAGTCGGCAAACTGGCAGAATCCATGGCGTGACGACCCCGATGCTGTCGTACAAGTGCCACCGCTACCCGGTCGAGATCATCAACCACTGCGTGTGGTTGTACTTCCGGTTCCCGCTCAGCTTCCGCGAAGTCGAGGAGATGATGCTGCAACGCGGTGTCATGGTCAGCTACGAGACGATCCGGCGGTGGTGCGCCAAGTTCGGGCAGGCCTACGCCAACGAGCTGCGCCGCCGACGTCCACAATCCGGTGACAAATGGTACCTCGACGAAGTGTTCATCCGAATCAACGGCCGCCAACATTATCTGTGGCGCGCGGTCGACCAGGACGGCAACGTGCTCGATGTGCTGGTCCAGTCCCGACGAAATGGCAACGCCGCCAAGCGACTCTTCCGTAAGCTGCTCAAGGGCTTGCGCTATGTGCCGCGGGTGATCGTCACCGACAAGCTCGGCAGCTACCAGGTCGCGCACCGCGAACTGCTGGCCTCGGTCGAGCATCGCCGATCGAAATACTCGAACAACCGGGCCGAGAACTCGCACCAACCCACCCGACAGCGAGAACATGCGATGAAACGGTTCACATCTCCCGGGCACGCACAACGATTCCTGTCCGCCTTCTCGGGCATTTCGCCGCATTTCCGGCCCTGCCGCCACCGCCTCTCGGCATCCGAATGGCATACCGAGATGGCCGACCGTTTCACGATCTGGCAGGAAGTCACGACGACCGACGCCGCCTGAAAGTAAACAGCCCGGCGGTGTCCTGTAACAGTCTGCCCCAAACAGGCTTCACTGCTACGCTTTTCGACTAATGTGACAGTGCCCATTTCGATGCTCCTTCTGGATGTGAGCGAGCAGGGTGACGACCGAAAGATTTCGGTCCGTCGATTTTGGTGTCAGAGTGATGCGTTACCGAAGAGCCGGTCGACGACGAGGACGGCGACCGTACAGAGCAAGACGATGCCTGCGCCCAGCGCGGTCACACCTCCGAAGGCGTTACCTCCGAGCAGAAGCACCAGCGTCGAGAGCACTGGGGTCATGAATCCCAGCGGAGCGAGTCGACCTCCACTGAGTTTCATTCCGAAACTCCACAGTGTGTATCCGAGTGCGACCGGACCGATGCCGATGTAGATCGCCAGACCTGCCTCGCTGGAGATCGCGACCGGGGTTGTAGTGACGATCATGGTGAGTACCGCGCCGACACCGCCGACCGCGGTTGTCATCAGCATGAGATCGAGCACCGGTATGCGAACCGTTCGCATACCCAGGGTGTAGACCGCCATGCACGCCGCCGATCCGACCGCCGCGCAATAGCCGAGTACGACGTTTCCTGTCCCATTGTCGGTTGCTGTCTGCCCTGCCACGATCAGCGTGACACCACCGAATCCGATCAGGGAAATCACCACACTGGCCACTGTCGAGGTGTTCAGAGCGGTGACGGCGAGATAGATCGCGGCAAGCATCGGCCATGAGTAGGCGATGATGTTGGCGTCCATGATGGGCGCGTTGGCGAAGGCAATGTACTGCAGCACCATGGTTCCGCCGAGGCCCACGATGCCGATCCCATATCCGAACGACTTCTCGGCAGCAGAAGACGCAGCAGCAGATTCCATACGTAATTTACGACGACCCGTAAGACGTCGAATGAGCATCAAAGCTGCAGTGGCAGAGATGAATTGGACTGCGATAACCTGCAAGACGTTCGAATGCTCCAGGGCAGTCGTGCCGGCCAAAGCGTTCGTCGACCAGAATGCGACGCCTCCGAGCGCGAGAACAGCTGCCCGAACCGACGAGCCAGGCGCACGCCGGGACCCGGTGCCAGTGGAGTCTGGGGTCCCGGACGGGATCGCAGTGGTGCTGTCTCGGTTCGGCAAGGTCTGACCCACAGTCAGGAGCGCGTGGCCATGTACGCGGGCAGCTGCCGTGTACGGACATCGTCGACATATTCATCGACCCAGTCGAACGTGGGGTTGTCGGCAGCGAGGTAGAACATCGGATTATCGTCGATGAACGGTTTCTCGGCGCTGCTGTGATTGAGGGTCAACGTGATTCGCGATCCGGACGCCATCGGTTCGGTGCGGTGCAGCACTCGCATGATTTGTCCGAAAATACTGGAACCGACCTCATGGGTGAGATGGGTGAGTGTGTCGACCGGGAGGTCGCCGCCGCCGTGGACTACCGCCGATCCCTCGTCGAAGTCGCCGCGGTAGATCTCCAGGGCTCCACCGCTCACATCGTCGACTTCCAACGCGATCAACTCGGTGAACGGCACACCGTCGCCGTGCCAGTCCACGGTCCCGTCCTGTGGACCCATAAAAGTTACGGCCGTCGTGATCACGGAAATTGGATAGATCTCCAATTTGGTTTCGGCGAGCTCGCTGAGTGCCTCCAGCCGACCCGGCAGGTAGAAGAGATCGAGGATCTCGGGTATCAGTTTGTGAGCGCCACGGATGTAGCGGAGGTTGAGGGGCCGATTCTCGCTGTTTTCGTCCTTGATTTCCAGCGCTTTGCTGCGAATGGTGTCGAGCAGGTCGGCCGGGTACTGGTGGCGAAGCTGCGCCGCTCCGAAGTCGGACGCCTGCCAGTACGTGGGCTTACCGAGTAGCTCACGCCGGGTGAACTGCTGTTTGACATCGAACACGGGATCCCCCTGATGTGATGATCATCGAAACGATGCGCGGACGCGACAGAACTGAGCAGATAGAAGTTATTGGCTGGATGAACCCGCCGATTGGCTTCAGCGGACGTCAGAGCGTGCCGGGTCCATAGCGGACCGAGAAACACGTACCGAACTACAAGTAAGGCGTATGGTTGTTCTGTACGGATTACAGTAAGGGAATAACGTAAGGTCTGCAAGTGATTCACATGAATTACATAGCATTGCTATCGGATTACGAAAAAGGAGCGGCCGTGGCCACGCTGCTGGCGAACACCGCAGCCGGCCAGAGGGCTGCGGACAGGTTGACTACGGTCAATGACGCCAAAGCATTTTTTGCCACGATCGGGCTCGACTCAGTGACTGTCCAAGTCACCGACGATGATCTCTCGCATCTGCGCCATTTCAGAGATCGCGTCCGCACAATCCTCGCGGCCTCCACCGTAGAGTCGGCAGTTGCAGATTTAAACGACTTGCTCCGCGAAGCCGAGCCCCTGGTCAAACTTGACCGCTCCGATCTCGACGGTCAATGGCATTGGCATCTGGCGGTGACGAGCGATGCTGACGTAATTCGGCGACTACAACTAGTCGTGGTTCCCAGTCTGTTGGCGATGGCTCGAACGTTCGGCATCTCGCGATTTAGAAGCTGTACCACCGATTCATGTACCGGCATGTTCGTGGACGCTTCGCGAGGCGGGCGCCGAAGGTTCTGCGACCCTGCACGATGCGGTAACCGCGCTCACGTTGCCGCGCACCGCGCCCGCCGCAACCCCACATCGTGAGCCATAGGAAGCGGCACACACAAAAACAGGGGTTCCAAGTATCGCAATCGAACCTTGCTGAGTCTTTCGGTGATCAATCCCCGGTTTCTGGTGCGGCAGCGGTGCCGCGCACAGGGACCGACCCGAGTAAGTGCTTCTGCCAACTCCACGCGGTGCTGTGCGATCTAGATGGAACGCTGCTCAACACCATGCCGTTATGGTTCGAGGCCTACCAAGACGTGGCGTCCGAATGGGGCCGAGAATGGACACATGAAGATCAGCAATTAATCACGGGAACAACGATGGGCGAATCAGCGCAACGAATGCGATCTCTCGGTGTCGAGTTGGAGGTCCAACATATCAGCGCGGCTCTGACAGACCGCATGGTCGAACTCCTGCACCTAGGAAACCCACCCTGGACTGTCGGCGCCGAAGGGCTACTGGCCGATCTGAAACGAACTCAAATGCCCTGCGCCTTGGTGACATCCACCGACCGACGTGTTGTCGACGCCATCCCGCGCCTGAGCGAAGTATTCGACGTCATCGTCACCGGAGGCGACGTCAAACATGGTAAACCGCACCCCGAACCGTACGCTTCCGCCGCGGCCAAGCTCGGTGTCGACACACGGCACTGCATTGCTATCGAAGACACCGTCATCGGCGCCACCAGCGCCAGACTGAGCGGCTCCCATGTTCTGCTCGTCACCACCAGAGCAGGCAACAAGCTTCCTGGGTTCGATTACAAAAACTCTCTACTGGAGACCTCAGTCGAATCGTTGCGACAGTTGCACACCCGCCAACACGCAAGCGGCGCAGATCGACCGATTGTCGAAAGCACCACCACCACCACCACCAGCTTGTAGAGCACGATCAATCAGGCCGGCCTTCCACGGCCCTTTGAGGCCCGCCGGTCGTCGTCACACCGCGGCCGGGTCCGTCTCGAGCTTGGTGGGCGCGGGGTCACCTGGGGGGGTGTTTCCCCGCGCCCGTGCCGCGTCGATGTCCGCATGGAACCGAACGCAGCACCTCGGAGTGTAGCCAAGCGCACGCTGAGGCCGGCCTCAGCGTGTGGCAAAGAGGCGATAATCGGCTTAACGCCGAATGCAAACCAACGTCACCTGCACACATTATGTGCGGGTGCCGTTCTCGTGTGCCGAAGGAGCGTCAGTTGACGCCGTGATCGTGGTGGATCGACGGCGCGAGTGAGTAGGTCGGAGCCGAGGGCGGCAGCCTCACGTCGGCGGGAGGTCCGTCCGTGCTCCGCTGCCTGGTCGGTTGTCGATCCAGTGCTCGATGTCCTCTCGCGCGAACAGAGGAGTACGAGAGAGATGGCGGGCCGGTTTCGGGGCTTGACCACGTGCGACGTAGGACGACCACGTCTTGGCCGGCATCGCCTTCCCGGTCTTGTCTTCGATCAGCGCCAGTACTTCGGCAATGGTGAGTTCGTCGGACATCGGTGCTTCCTAGGTGGGTTCAGAGTTGAATTATCTCGACCTTACAGGTTCCTACTGTAAAAATCGGCCCATACGCTTTACTGTACAGTCTGAGACTGTCATATTGGGGTATGCTCTCGCCGACCGCCGAAATCGACTGGCACTCAATCCTGTTCACCACCGCCGAGAAAGAGGCCACCATGCGAGCACAACACCACAGCACCGCCGACGAGATCGACATTCTCGTACACCGCCAGGGCAAGGCCAAGGCTCGTCGCACCGCCAAACGAGCCAGCGCGAGACGCGACCGCCGCACCGCACGCCACGAACTCCGCAACTAGACCCACACACCCAGCTCCGCAACCCGATACAGAACACAACGAAAGGAATCTCAATGGCGTTCGCAAAAAGAGTCCGGGCAACGGCGCGCTTGTCGTGCGAGCAGTCGGGGCGCGCCAGGCGCATCAGGTCGTCATCGTTCAAGATTGCGACTGCGCCATGGGGACTGTCTGAATAACGGTGGATCCGGTCCTTGGTTCGACACGCCGAGCTGAGCTTGGCGGGAAGGATCGACGATGACCGAAACACTGGATCCCATGGCAGCGACCGAGGTGGATCAGAAGCAGTTGGCCGAGCAGCTCCTGGCTCAAGCCAAGGAGCAAGGCATCGAGTTGATGGGCCCGAACGGGCTCCTCAATCAGCTCACCAAGAACGTCCTCGAGACGGCGTTGGATGCGGAGATGACCGAACATCTCGGCTACGAGAAACACGACGCCGCCGGCCGCGGCAGCGGGAACTCCCGAAACGGCACCCGCTCGAAGACGGTGCTGACCGAGATCGGGCCGGTGGAAATCGAGGTACCACGCGATATCGATTCCTCGTTCGCACCGCAGATCGTCAAAAAGCGTCAACGTCGCCTGACAGGTATCGACGAGATCGTATTGTCCTTGACTGCAAAGGGTTTGACGACAGGTGAGGTGTCCGCACACTTCCAGGACATCTATGGAGCGACGGTATCGAAAGACACCATCTCCCGCATCACAGACAAGGTCGTCGGCGAGATGACCGAATGGCAGAACCGGCCACTCGACCGCGGGCGGTTTCTACTGATCGAAGCGAATCCTGTCCCGAGAGGATTCGCATGCCCAAGTATGCGTGGAACAAGTCACCGCTGGAGATCAAGCGTCGCTACTTCGAACTGATCAGACAAGGGCTGTCCGGG